>JAKPDB010000158.1 GCA_029552985.1 bacterium | reverse complement strand
GCTCGCATTCTTGACAGCCGACTCTTCCACTCCATCATCGGGCAAAAAACAGTTGTTATTAACTCTACAATGGAAGAAACATCAATTGGTGAAAACTGCTATATAAATGGAAGTACTATTAGTGGCAGTCGGATAAAAAATAATGTTACTATTTCCAGCAGTTGTTCTATTGAAGATGGAATTATTGGAGATGGTGTGACCTTTTTTCCTCAAGTAGTTGCTGATTTCTGTCGAGTAGATGAATTTTCCTCGCTCCAAAGTGGCACTAAGCTGGTCAGTTATGCCGGTCAAGGTCGCGAACCAGTTGTGGTTGAGAAGAGGGTTTATCTTGGACCCAATATCACGGTGATTGGTCCAGCAGTAATTGGACATAATTGCTTTGTAGAGGCAGGAGTTACTATTCACGATGATTACATTCCCCCATTTTCTTACGTTCGAAAACTTTCCCTCTCTAATAGTTATCAAGTTCATCCCTATGGCGCTTTCCAACTGATTGATGGGCTGTGGTACATCGATCGTACCGGATCATTGAAGGTCGCTGATCTAATCGAAGCAAAAAAGAAATGCTTATTGCTTGAAAAAGAAGCGCAGAAGAAACATATCAATGTCCATGAAAGATTGGCTACTATTCAAGGAGAAAGACTCGTTGTTGCTAATTTGTTAGAAAAAAATGGATTAAAAAATTTTTTAAATATCGTTCAAAAAGAAATAGAATCCCTGGTCAACTGACCGGGGATTTTCTTTTGACTTATTTTTTAAAAAACCTTAAAATAAACAAGATATGAAACAAAATATCTGGGATGAACTTTTTTGGCGGGGATTGATTAATCAATCAACTGACGCAAAGGAATTAAAAAAACGGCTTGAGAAGCCGATTGTTGTATATGGCGGATTTGATGTGACCGCTGATAGCCTCCACATTGGTCATCTTTTACCAATGATTACTCTTAAACGCTTTGCGCAATTTAATCATCAAATCATCCCTCTTTTAGGCGATGGCACTAGTTTAATCGGTGATCCCAGCGGAAAAAAATCCGAACGCCAGCTAAACTCTGAAGAGCAAGTGGAACAATGGGCTATTGAATTAAAAAAACAACTAGAAAAAATCTTTGATGAGGAAATTCACACTCAAAAAGCAACTATTCTGCAAAATAGC
>JAKPDB010000103.1 GCA_029552985.1 bacterium | reverse complement strand
CGATTCGACAAAACCTTTTCTCTATTTCGAGTTTTTAAGATACTTGAACGAAATTTTAATTGAGAAATTGAGAGATAATCAAAAAATTTCGAAAATATTTTTAGATGACGTTGCAGATTTTATAGAAGCTTTGACCAGAGATTCCAAGAATGATGAGCAAGAATTAAAAGTTCCAGTGAATTTACTTGATAATTCGCTGATTGCAGCTGAGATTGTGGACTTAATAACCTTACTTAAACTACTCGGATACGGACTCGATGATGTACATTCCAAGGTAAAGTCTATTGAAATACAGAAATATGAGGATTTTCCAGCCATACAGCGAAAGCTGAACACATACGACATTATCAAATCCAAGAAGCAATTTTCAGAAGATGCTGATGTTTGTTTTTCCTTGCTCTCTAAATTGGTTTACGTACTCAGAAGCGATGAATTCCAAAGTATAGCAGTTAAACCCATATCATCGATGGTCAAATTGATAATTCAAAGCAAGAATGATTACCGTGATGAAGATTTGAGAAAAATTGGTCATCTGCTATTAAGTATTTACTTTGCTACAAGCAATGAAGATTTGCAAGAATCGGTAGTTAAATCGAGCATGTGTATACAAAAGCATGTATTCGAATCATACAAAGAGAGTAGACAAGGCAAAATTAAGAATTCTGAACCAGCAAACTACAAACTAAACCAAATCGTTCTATCAGCTGCGTACGAGAAACATTTTCATGATTCCTCCCAGTTTAGGGAAGATGTCAAATCAATGGTATTAGTTGCAAAAGATAAAAGATTGAAAGATCCTAAGCTTAAATGGCTATCGCTTGTGATGAGCACCGCATCTCAATTTCTAGACTACAGTTGCATAGACGATAAGAGAAGTTTGAAAGAGATAAGTTTGGCGAATTTTTTAAAAATATCCCACCTTTCTTATCCGGAGAAAATTCTTTTGATCTTTCTTGTTGCAAGTGTATGCAAAAAGCCATCGAACTATGGTAAAAATTCATCTGACCAAACACTAGTATTCACGACAACTGTGAATGTTGAGGAGTTTTATAATCTGTTTGATAAAATACAATCTGGGAGAGAACCTTTAGGAGATGTAAACGAAGAAGATATCAAAAAAGTCATTGAATTTCGAGATTCTGAACTCGGAGCAATTTTAGAAATATCAGATGAGAGTTTTTATTGGTTGATCCTGCAGATTTTGGAAGACAGG
>JAKPDB010000095.1 GCA_029552985.1 bacterium | reverse complement strand
CGGACATTAAAAGAAGAGGAAGGTGTGGACAAAATAATGGACCAGTGTGTATGAATTCCGGGAAGAATTGGTGGGACTGGATTAACCGATATAACCAGGATTATCCACATTCATCATTAGGATATATGACACCTGCGGAATTTGAACAGAAAGAGATAAAACAATTAACTTTAACTGAGTGGCTGAATTCTCCCTTACTTTGCTCTTGATAAATGGGGCAGTACAGGATGTATCTAACCTTCCTTTTTGTGCCGAAACATTCTATCTCTTTTTCTCCTTCCCGGTTATCATTTATGAGTAGGTAGCACACCTTTGGGCCGCCATTCAATTCGTCCTTTTTCAGTTTTATAGCAACCACATTTTCAAATAACCTTATTATACCCCCAGGTTTTGTCAAGGATTTTCCTCATTGGATATTGAACAAACTTCTGATACAATAAAGGTGCGTTTAACATGCTGAAGGATTATGGCAAAAACAAAGTCACAAGAACAAGTTGTTTTTTTCAGGAATCACCATTTAGAGATTGGTTTTTCTGGTAAGACAGGTTCAATTGTACCAATAAAGGATACAAAAAACATCTCATCAGTTTATTGAAGGACTTTCAACAAGTGTTCTTGTTACCAGGAGAAAGCAATGAATTCAAGAGAAAGATTTGTCAGGTGCAATCTGTTCAAAGATGTTGACCATGCGCCATTTGTTGAAATTGCAGCATGGCCTCAAACAATTGCAAGGTGGCTGAAAGAAGGACTTCCTGCTGATGTTGATTCATGCTTTTATTTAAATGGTAATGAATTTTTTGGATTTGAAAGATGGGAATTTATTCCATTACGAACAGACTTGATACCAATGTTTGAATACGAGGTGCTTGAGGAAAATGAAAGAATTATTGTGTACAGAGGTTATGATGGTGTTGTTCATAAGGCGCTGAAAGAAGGGGTTGTTGGCGGAACAAGAATGAGCATGGATCAGTATATTAGTTTTCCTGTTACTGACAGAGAAAGTTTTTATGAGATGAAAAAAAGATACAATCCTCATTCGCCTGTCAGATACCCAAGATGGTGGAATGACCTTGTTCGTTGCTGGAAGTCCAGGGACTACCCTTTGGCTCTGACAGGATTTGGTGGTTTCGGCCTTTACAGCATGTTGAGAAGATGGATGGGAACAGAAAATGCATGTACTGTCTTTTATGACGACCCATCTTTTGCAGAAGAGATGCTTGATTTTTTGGCTGAGTTTTTTATGCAACTTACTGAAAGGGCTTTGAAAGATGTTGATGTTGATTGGTACAATTATTTTGAGGACTTTGCATACAAAACAGGTCCTCTTGTTTCTCCATACATCTTTGAAAAATTCCTGTTGCCGAGATATAAAATCATTAACGCGTATCTGATGAAACACGGAGTAAGGATTATCAGCCTTGATAGCGATGGCAATATTGAGGTGCTGCTTCCTCTTATTATTGAAGCAGGGTTTAATCACATATGTCCTGTGGAACAGGCAGCAGGCATGGATGCTGTAAAGATTAGAAAAACTTATGGCAGAGACCTTGCTATGCTTGGAAGTATCGACAAAAGAGAAATTGCCAAAGGGAAAAAAGAGATTGAAAGAGAACTGTTGAGGCAGGTACCATATTTACTGGAAACAGGAGGTTATATCCCTACAATTGACCATTCAATTCCTCCTGACGTATCATATAAAAATTTTATGTATTATCTGGAATTTAAGAAAAAACTTTTGTCTGGTGTACATGGAAGTTAAAGGGGACGAAAAATGACAAAAAGAGAAAGATATTTGAAGGCATTGAGAAATGAAAAGGTTGACTGCCTTGTATGGGCACCAAATTTTGATTACTGGTTGCGCGTCAACACAGATGAAGGAACACTGCCTGAGAAATATCACGGTATGAGCAGAAACGATATCGTTAGAGCCATTGGAGGATATATCTGGAATAGGCAACAGGGCATAAAAACAGTGTATGATAGGAGCGTCATAGTCAAACATGAAAATACAGGCGATTGTTCGATTACTGAAATGGAAACACCTATTGGAGTTGTGAGATGCATGCACAGAAAAACAGAAGGAGAATTTCGCTCCAGGCATCTTTCTGAACATTTTATAAAAAGTGTTGATGATATTAGGGTAATGAAATATATTGCAGAGGCAATGGAATTTGAACCAGATTATGAACCCACATTGAAAGCCCTTGGAGAAACAGGTCAGGACGGAGTTATACTGAATGGTTGTTTTTCTGTTCCATTTATTCAGTTTGCAAAAATTGATGCAGGTTATATGAATGCCTTTTATTTATGGGTTGATTACAGAAAAGAGGTTGATGAATTATTGAATGTCTATTTTAGGAAATACCTTGAGGCAGTAAAAATCCTTGCAGATGGGTATGCGGATATTATTGCAACTGGCGACAATATGGATGGAGTAATGATTACACCAAAAATATTTAAAGAGTATGCAGTTCCATACTATCAGGAATGTAAAAAAATACTCAGTGAAAAAGGAAAAATTTTTGAGGGCCACTGGTGTGGAAGAACAGAAAATCTTCTTCCTCTTGTTCCAGGATGCGGCCTTGATGTTGTTGAGGCAATTGTGACTGCGCCGATGGCAAACATTACATTAAAAGAAGCTCTTGATATTCTTGATAACAGGGTCGTTCTTCAGGGAGGCATTCCTTCTGTGCTTGTCTGTAAAGAGGGAGGGACAAAGCAGGACTTTATCAGATACATCAATGAGGTTATTGTACCTTTGAAGGAGAGAAAATCTTTTATCCTTGGTATGAGTGACAATGTTCCGCCAAATGCTGACTTTGAAAGGGTTGAAATGGTCAGCAAACTGATTTCATAAATCTGGTTCCAGTACAGAAAACCCTGCTTTTTTATCTTTTATTCTTTTTGCCTTTGCACCAACAAGTTCAAGAATAATACATTCGCCGATTTTCCACACAGTAATTCCAGGTCTGATGCAACCGGTCAAAGTGGTTTTTTTTCTGCCTGTTGTTGCATGCATATGCAGTTTGGGGATGTTGTTTTCATCAGGAAAAATTGTGCCAATTCCGGCTATTTCGCTTATTCCAGTAATACTTTGAAAAATGGGAATAATGGGCGAAGATTCTGGATACCTGGGACCTGTGACAAGTTTTCCGCTTCCTATGCCACCAATCAACATGCAGATGCCGCATTGAATTTTATGTTTTCTTGCAAAATCCTCGATGGCATCAGGTAGTTTCTCGCCATCTTCAAGCCTCACAACAAATGCCCTTTTTATCTTTGCCTGGCTATATTTCATTTTTTTTCAAAATATTTTGCAACCTCTTTCATTTTTTCCCTTATGGGAATTTTCTGGGGACATTTTTCTTCGCACCTGCCACATCCTGTACATGCTGACGCTCGTTGTTCTGGTTTGAGAGCAAAGTATCCATCATGCGCCCGTTTTTCCACACCATAAACTATAGCGACATTGTACCAGTGAAAGTTTGAAGGGATGTTCACATTGTTCGGGCATGGCATACAATACCTACAACCAGTGCAGTATAGATTGAGAAGTTTTTTCCGGGATTGGAAAATTTCATCAATCTTTTTGATTTCATCTTTTGTTAAGGGCGAAAAATTGCTCACTGTCTCAATGTTTTCCATTACCTGCTGGAGAGTGCTCATACCTGAAATGGCTACATCTACATCAGGATTTGAAAGAACAAACTTTAACGCAAGCGCTGCAGTACTTTTTTCCTTTCTTTCTATCCAGGAAAGAAGTGTTTCTCCAGGATAACCAAAAGTACCACCACCGACAGGACCCATCACAACAACACCAAGTCCCCTCTCATGCGCAAGCGCAATTGCCTCCTGACTTTCCCTGTATAAAAGATTATACTGAACAGTCATTGCTGAAAATTCGCCGGTGTTGATAATTTTTTTCATGTTTTCAACTGAATCATGCACAGAAAACCCACGATGCCTGATCAGTTTTTGGTCCATTGCTTTCTGCGTGAAATTCATAAACTGCTTGTTGTGTTTCAAATAGGTTTCCCATCTTAAGCTGTGCGTCAGGTAAAAATCAATGTAATCTGTATCGAGTTTTTTTAATGCTGTTTCAAGCAATTGCCAGCACTGCTGGTCTGTATAGTTATTGTACATACCAATTTTTGTCTGGATAATCAGTTTTTCTCTTGGAAAACCTTTTATCGCTCTGCCTATTGCTTCTTCACTCTGACCATTATGATAGAAGTGATGGCTATCAATAAAATTTACTCCATGCTCAATGGCATACCTGATGATTTCTGTTGCCTTATCAAAATCCACAGTGCCATCAGGCAACATTGGCAATCTCATGGCGCCAAATCCAAGCATTGATACTTTGTACCAGGTGTTTCCAAATTTTCTATACTGCATTCTGTCTCCTTTTATAATTATCAAGTTTTTATTGTCTGTGAAAAAATCAATCAAATGTTGAGTTTACTTGCAGATATTTTAAGAACTGGTTTATTTTTCTTAATACCAAAGAATTGTGATATGTGACCACCAAGTACCCATACAATTTTACCACGTTTTTTACCATCTTCAATAACAAGAGGAATTTTTGTAATGACACTGATGTTTTTCTTATGCGTTTTCCAGTATTTTTTGAAACTTACGACTTTTCTCATTCCAAGGGGAATGAAATTTTCATTTTTGTTAGGTTGCTTCAAAATCAATGGTTGTTTTACCTTTTCTGCATTTACATACGCAACCAGTTTATCCTGATTTTTGAAAAATTCTTCTGAGTAATCAGTAAATTCTGTGATGATTTTCCATCCGATTTCAGGAATAGTTGCTTCACCAGGAACAGCAATTTTAACAGGGCTTTTCAGGATAATGTTTTTTTCCTCAACTTTTGTACTCAAACCTACCTTGTTTCCATCGCAAACAGCATAAATTTTCATTTTGTTAAGGAAACCCTGTTTCTTTTGCGATATTAAATTACGCAGATTTTCTACTGCTGCAAAATCTGGTGGGTGGGCGCTTTTAGAGATATTGATTAAAATCTGTCTCAAAAAAAATCTTTGAACGGATACGGATTGCTTCATAAACATTCTTCTTGAAAATTCAATATAACCATTTTTTTCAACAACATATTTTTTTATTTTTTTTGCCACGAAAGAACTGAGAAAGTCATAGTCATCTCTAAGGATTTTGGCTGTTCTTGATATATTTTTTTTGCAAGATGGATTGATTTTTTCAAGAAGAGGAAAAACCCTGTGCCTCAAAAAATTTCTTGCAAATTTTGTATTTAGATTGCTTTCGTCAATCATATATCTGAGTTTTTTCTTTTCAAGATAGGAAAGAATCTGGCTTTTTGATATCGAAAGCATTGGTCTCAATAGCACAATATCATTCACCTGTGAAACCGGTTGCATTCCGCAAAGCCCCTTCAATCCAGTTCCTGTAATAAGATTGAGCATAATTGTTTCAACCTGGTCATCAAGAGTGTGAGCAGTTACAATCACTTTACATTTTGATTTTCTTGCAATTTCAACAAGTGCTTTATATCGTTTGATACGAGCTTGTTCTTCAATCGACATTCCTTTTTCTTTTTTTATCTTAATTTTCTTACAGTGAAAAACTACCTGATAGTTTTTTGAAAGTTGTTTTACAAAAGCAAGTTCCATGTCTGCATTTTTTCTCAATCCATGATGGATGTAAGCAATGTGTATTCTTCCTTTTATCTGGGGCATCTCGTTTACCACGATATCTAAAAGAGCAACTGAATCGGGTCCTCCTGAAACAGCAAACAGAATCCCGCTTTCGTCAGGAATGACGCGGATTCCATCCTTCAGAGTCTTAACAATCTCTTGAAAATCCTTGCTCATACATTTACAATAATTCCAAAATGCTTATCAGTCAATACTCTGGAGCACTTGACAAGTTTAAAAGCCAGTGATATATTGAAAAAAATATTATGAAAGGAGGTGAATACGAATGAATAAGGCAGAATTGATCGAGGCAGTAGCAAAGGTTGTATGTTCGAAAAAGGAAGCAGCTGCAGCAGTTGACACAGTTATTGATAGTATTAAGGCATCCTTGAAAAAGGGAAAACCAGTGACACTTGTGGGATTTGGCACATTTAAGGTTGTCAAGAGAAAGGCAAGAACAGGACGCAATCCAAGGACCGGTGCCACAATTAAGATTCCCGCAAAGAACATTCCTGTCTTCAGACCGGGTTCTGAGTTGAAAGCTGCTGTGAAGTAATAAGGCTGATGAAAAAAACAAGATACGGATCTCATGCGAGGTCCGTATCTTTTTTATAGAACCTTGAATCTTTTGATGGGCCAGTAACGAATTGTTAATTTAGCATGAACAGATGATAGTTGAACAGGTCCCCAGACACTGCTGTCTGCACTGTTGTTTCTGTTATCTCCAAGAACAAACACTTCTCCTGTTTTCAGTCGCACAGGTTCAACTTTGTAATCAGGTTTTTCCATAATATATGGTTCTTCAACTTTTTCACGATTTCTATACAAATACCCGTTTTTTACTTCAATGATATCCCCTTGGAGTCCAACAACTCGTTTGATAATCACACCATTTTTCTCCATAGGGTCATCAAGAGCAATGATATCTCCGTAATTAAGTTTTTCAAATTTTGTTCCAATCAAACGGTCTCCAACTTCCAGAGTTGGAAGCATTGATTCAGAAATTACCTGATAAAATCTCACGCCCCGCAGCCCAAAATAATATCCAACAAGAAAAAGAATAGCCGCGCCAATGACAGTTCTGATAATTCTAAAAATCATAGCATAATTATACCCCATCAAAACTTATAAAAAAATCCTTTGTTTCTGTCATGTATTGACACCAGGACATTGTTGCAGGTATAAATAATTATAAAACATTCTATTTAAAAACTGTATCCTGGTGGTAAATTTTTGATGATTCCATCTGAAAAAGTCTACGAAATTATCGAAAAGATTGACATACTGGAAGTAGTATCAAGGTATGTAAAGTTAAGGAAGACCGGAAGGAATTACAAGGGACTCTGTCCTTTTCATCCGGAAAGGACACCCTCTTTTTTCGTAAATTCTGAAAAGCAAATTTTTCATTGTTTTGGATGTGGCACAGGTGGTAATGTTTTAAGTTTTCTGATGAAAATTGAAAATGCCAGTTTTGCAGAGGCAGTTATGCTTGCAGCAGAAATGGCAGGCATCCAGATACAGGTTTCAGGATATTCTGACCAGGCGGATGCGAGAAAGAAAATTGTTTTTGAAGCGAATAAAATAGCCATGAAATTTTTTAAGATGTCCCTGGAATCAAGTCAGGGCAATGTAGCAGTTGACTTTCTTGAAAAACGTGGGATCGGCCAATTATATCGTGAAAAATTTGCCATTGGATATGCGCCGGCTAGAAATAGTTTGGTGGATTATATCAATGCAAACAACCTTGCAATCGGTGATTTTGAGCAGGCGGGACTTGTTATCAAAAAAGAAACCGGATATACAGACCTTTTCAGGCACAGAGTAATTATACCGATTTTTGACCATCGCAACAATATCTGTGGTTTTGGAGCAAGAGCCATTGAGGACCAGCAGCAACCAAAGTACTTGAATACACCAGAAAACTATGTTTTTAAAAAGGGCAATCTATTTTATGGTCTGAACTGGGCGAAAGAAAGGATAAAAAGTTCTGGATTTGCAATCATTGTGGAAGGGTACTTTGACCTTATAAAAATGCATATGGCAGGTTTTGAAAACACGATTGCTCCACTGGGGACAGCTCTGACAGAAAATCATATGCGACTTTTGAAACGGTGGACAGACAAAATACTTCTGGTTTTTGACTCTGATTCTGCTGGTACAGCTGCTGCTTTTAGAAGCCTTGAAACTATACTTGCAGGTGGTTTTGAGGTAAAAATTGGGGTGATGCCTTCTGGTTTTGATCCTGAGGATTTTCTTGACAATTATGGTAATGAAGCATTGAAGAAATTACTCAATCAGTCAAAAGATGTTGTGGATTTCGCTTTCCAGATCGGAAGTCAAAAGCACTCTATCGATAATCCAAAAGGACGTGCTGTTCTGATAGAAGAGATACTCGGTTTAATAAAACATATTCCTGATGATATTGAAAGGTCTATCCGTATCGGACAACTTGCCAAAATTACAGGTGTCAGCGAAGGAATTCTTGCGCAGCAACTGAAGGATATTCCTGAAAAAGAAACGTCCCAATCTTTTACTCAACTTTCTAACCAGCAGGTTCAGTCATATGCAGAAAATTACGCAGAAAAAACTTTGATTAAAATACTTCTCAGGCAGCCGTCATGGGCTGATGAAATTAAACCATATCTCAATTTACTGCCAGAAACAATCAGTAAGGTCGTGGAACACTGTACTAATAATGAAATCTCTGGAAAAAAAATTTCAAAAATTTTAAACCAGTTCAATCCAGAAATCAGTGGATTTTTAACCCAGGCGATTTTTGGAGAAAATGACCCGGAAAATATTGATATTACAAGGAAGGAATTTTACGACTGTGTGAAAGTACTATGTAAGAAAGCATTTGAAAACCGCCGCAGGAAATTGCAGGAAATTATCAAACAAAAAACAGAATCCGGTCAACCCTGTGATAAAGAGCTTGAAGAATTACAATTCTGCATTAACCAGGCAAATGTAAAAAATCTTGAGTCAATTTTATCCAGACAAGAAAGGAGCGTGGATGTCAAAAATGGCGAGAAGGAATAATAAAAAGACAGAGGTAGAGAAAAAGAGAAAAACTACAGCAGGCAGGAATGATAGACCTGTGGAAGGTTCTTTTTCTGAAGAACAATTCAAAAAGGCGAAAGACCAGATTCTTGCCCTTGGTAAAGAAAATAAAACAGTGTTCATTGAAGATATTAATAAATTTCTTCCAATAGATACGCCTGGCGATAAAATTGATGAACTTTTTGATGAACTCGAAGAAATGAACATTGAAATTGGAGATGACTTTCTTGCAGACACAGAAAGTGAAGAAGACACAAGAGTTGTTCTTGAAGACCTCAGAAATCCTCTAAGGGCATACCTTAAAGAAGCGGGTTCCTTCAATCTTCTTACATCAGAAGAAGAGGTTGAAATAGCAAAGGCAATGGAGAAATATAAAAAAGCGCTTCAACAGATGTGTAACAAGAGAAGAAATGGTAAGAACCTTGAAAAAATTTTCAAATATCAACAGGGATACATTAAAGCAAGGGATCGATTAATTCAGGCAAACCTCAGGCTTGTCATCAGCATTGCAAAAAAATATTCAAACCCGAAACTTTCTCTGAGGGATTTAATTCAGGAAGGTAATATCGGCCTGATGAAAGCCGTTGAAAAATTCAGGTACAAGGAGGGATTTAAATTCAGCACCTATGCTACATGGTGGATAAGACAGGCAATTACAAGAGCCATTGCCGACCACTCTGCAACAATAAGAATACCTGTTCACATGATAGAGAAAATCAATAAACTCAGCAAGGCGTACAGATGGCTTTCACAGAGTCTGGACAGGGAACCAACAGACGAAGAACTTGCAAAGGTCATGAACACTGATTCTGAAAAAATCAAGAAAATCAAAAAATCAATGAGACCTGAACCTGTTTCACTGGATATGCCTGTGGGAGACGAAGAAAGGGCAACTGTGGGAGATTTTATTGAGGATACTGAGGAATCAAGCCCGCTTACCCACACACGAAGAACATTGTTGAGGGAAGAACTTGAAAAAGCATTTGAGATTCTTGATGAAAGAGAGGAAAAAATTCTCAGACTCAGATTTGGTCTTGACAGGGATGGTTATGCCAGAACACTTGAAGAGGTCGGTAAGTATTTCAATCTAACAAGGGAAAGAATTAGACAGATTGAAGGAAAAGCCATCCAGAAATTGAAAAATGCGCCGCGCGCGGCAAAACTCAAGCCATTTCTTGACCAGATAAATTTCACATAACCTGGACCATCGTTTGAACTTCATAAAATTCCTTGGAACAGCTGGTGCTCGTTTTGTGATGATTAAACAGTTGCGGGCATCAGGTGGTATATGGTTTGAAATCAATGATACCAGGATGATTGTTGACCCTGGACCAGGCGCTCTTGTTAGAGTGAACAAATCCCGACCATCATTAAAGGTTTCTCATCTTGACGCAATTTTTGTTTCTCACAAGCATATAGACCACACCAATGATGTAAATGTTATGATTGAAGCAATGACTGACGGTGGTTTTAATAAAAAAGGAATTGTGCTATGTCCTTCAGAAGCCATTGAAAATACGCCAGTGATTTTTCCATATGCAGCAGCGCTTGTTGACAAGGTGATTACTCTCAGTACTGCCGCTCAATATCAGATTAAAAATTTGAAATTAAAAATTCCTGTTCGACTTCATCATCAAACAGAAACCTATGGATTTATTCTTCAATCAGACCATGTTCCTTCTATTGGATATATCCCTGATACTGCGTTTTTTCCTGAGATCATTTCTGCTTATGCAAATACTGACATCATCATTATCAATGTTGTATTTACCCAGCCGAGACCACTGATTATGCACTTAAGCCTTCCTGAAGCACTTGACATCATTTCAGGCATCAAACCAAAAAAGGCAATCCTGACGCATTTTGGGTTGACAATGCTGAAGGAAAGAATATGGGAAAAAACCCAGTATTTGTCAGAAAAACTTGCCACTGATATAATTGCTGCATCTGATGGTATGACAGTTGAACTTTAGCAAAGGGAGAAGGAATGTTTGTAGCAGGCGCTGGAACAAGAAAAATTAACTGTAAAATTGGCGATAGCATCATGGGGCAACTTCACATCAGAAAATGCCAGTACATTATGGATGACCTTGAATCAAACTGTGTATTTCTTTCTGATGGAACAGAAAAAATCCTTCTTATTAGCTGTGACCTGGCACTGCTTTTGCCTGATTTTGTTGAAAGGGTAAAACAGAGTATTGAGAAGAAAACTTCTATTGCTTTTGAAAACATTTATCTCTTTTGTACTCACACCCACACTGGACCAAACACAGTAAATCTGCTTCCAGATGACCCGACAAATTCTGCATATCTTGACGAACTTGAAACAAACCTTGTTCAACTTACCTGCGAGGTGATCTCATCCGCGGTAGAGGCAAAACTTGGTTACGGAAAAGGAAGTGCCCTGATCGGATACAACAGAAGGGTATGCTGGAGGGATGGCAGCCATACTATGTATGGAGATACAAGAAAAAAAGAATTTGCTGGAATTGAAGGGCCAGAAGATCCGACACACTGTGTAATTTCAATCGTTGATAAGCAGAACCATCTTATTGCCATCATCTATAACAATGCATGCCATTGCACATGTGTCGAAAGTGGAAATTTTGCATCAGCGGATTTTCCTGGTGAATCAAGAAAACTTCTCAGGCAGATTTTTGATAACCAGTTATTACCTGTACTTTATCTTCAGGGAGCAAGTGGAGATTTGTCTCCCTGGAACCTTATGAAGCCACTAAGATGTGTTTCAGGGGTTCAAAGGATGAAAGAAATCGGAGCAATATGTGCATCAGAAACCGCAAAGATTATCGCCAATATGGAGTATCAACATAACCCAGTAATAAAAAATGTCTGTGAAAAAATAAAGATTAAAATCAGGATGCCAGAAAAAGATGAGATCAAAAGGGCAAGGAAAATTGTTGAAAAAGGAGAAGAAAAAGAAGGTAGATGGAACTATGTATTAAACTGGAGTATTCTGAAACTTTATGAAGAATATAAAAATAAATCTTATGAAGAAATTCCTGTTGGTGCTATAAGGATTGACAATTGCGCAATTGCAACAATTCCCTATGAATATTACTGCCAGTTTGGAATTGACATACGGCGCAGGAGTCCTGCACAGGTCACCCTGATTGCCCAGCTTGCTAATGGCTGGTATGGATATTGCCCAACAATTTATGGGGTTCTGGGCGGCGGATATTCTGGAATGACAATTTACTGGACACGGCATCAACCAGAAGCAGGTTACATTGTGGCTGATGCCTGTTGCAGATTACTTTATCAATTATGGAAATAACAAGGAGAAAAACATGGCAGAAAAGCTTGCAATCAATGGCGGAATGCGATTGATTCCTGAGGGTTTTATAAAACCCTGGCCACCAATTGACGATGTTGACATCAAGTATGTTGTTGATTCTCTAAAACAGACCCTTCATGCCTTTGGTCCAAACTGCAGAGAATTTGAAAAAGAGTTTGCTTCCTGGAATGGCAATAAATTTGCAATTACAACAAATAGTGGAACTGCTGCTTTACACATGGCTGTGGCTGCGTGTGACTGCGGTGCAGGCGACCAGGTGATTGTGCCAGCATATTCATGGTCTTCAAGCGCGACATGTGTTCTTCATCACAATTGTATTCCTGTTTTTGTTGACATCGACTTTGACACAATGAATATAGATACAAAAAAAATTGAATCTGCCATTACAGAAAAAACAAAGGCAATTATTGTTGTTCATCTGCATGGACTGGCTGTTAATATGGACGATGTTCTTTCAATAGCAAGAAAATACAACCTGAAAGTCATTGAGGACTGCTGCCAGGCGCACGGAGCAGAATTCAAAGGAAAAAAGGTTGGACTGTGGGGAGATTGCGCTGCGTTCAGTTTCAACCAGAACAAATGCCTTTGTTCAGGGGAAGGTGGAATGTTTGTTACTGACAATGAAGAAATTTACAAAAAGGCATTGACATTATGGTCTTTTGGAGAAACAAGAACGCCTTCTGAAAAAAGGGACTATCATGCATATGCGCTTGGATGGATGTACAGAAATAATGACCTGACTGCTGCCTTTGGCAGAGCTCAATTGACAAAACTGGACAGGTATCTTGAAATTCAAAGAGAAAATGCATCTGCATTAACTGAAGAATTGAAAGGTACAAAAGGGATTATTCTTCCGTATGAACCGCCCAATCACAGGCATAACTGGTACAATTATACAATACGACTTATTCCTGAAGAATTTGGATGGAAAAAACAACCGCAAATATTCAGAAACGCTGTCATGAAAGCCATACAGGCAGAGGGAGCAAAAGTTTCTGTCTGGCAAAACTTCATTCTTCCCAGGATGACAGTATTCCAGGCAAAAAATGCGTACGGCAAAGGATGTCCCTGGTCATGTCAGTACAGCAAACCTGTTGTATATGACCCTGATACGTATGTTGTGGCTCAGAGACACACTGATACTCATTTCGGAATGACAGAACCACTGCGTGCGCCAAACAATGTAGAAGTTGCAAAAATGGTTGGCAAGGCAATTAAGAAAGTTCTTGAAAATATTGATTCCCTTGACATAGAAAAACTTGGGACCAGTTAACTTTTCTTATAAAATTGTGAGCCGTAAGAAACGAATGTTTCACACATGGCTTTGATTTTTTCTTTTGTATGGCCCACAGCATCAGGTACACCATACCACTTGGCAATAAACCCGCCTCGATATTTCCCAAATGTGTCAATCAGTTTTTTTGCATAATTTTTCACATCTTCAACTGTGCCGTAAATCATGGTCTTTTGAATATCAACAGGACACCAGAAACAGATCCTTCCACCAAACCTTCTATCAAGGTTTTCCAGTCCCATATTTTCCTGCTGGTCCATCTGAATGACCTGAAGTCCAGCGCCAATTAAATCGTCAAGAAGGTCAATAATGTAACCGCAGGAATGAAGAAAACAAAGAAGTCCTTTTTTTCTTGCATGTTGATACACCTTCTTATAATACGGCGCAAAAAATATGTGAAAAATTTCAGGTGATACCATTGGTCTATCCTGAAATCCAAGGTCATCTGCTGAAATAATTCCTTGAGCGCCTGCGTCAGCAACCATATCGATCTGGTCAATAGCAAGTTCAGCAAGTTTATCAAGAAGTTTGTGTAAATTGTCAGGTTCAAGATATGGGTCTGTCCATGCGTTTTCATGTCCTCTGAGATACTCAAGGCGATGCATGAGAGAAAAATCAATATTTGCAAGAACAAATTTGTCTTCCTTATTATTTGCGACGCATTCCCTTATTGCCTGATATCTTTCAGGGATTCTGAAATCAGGCCACTGAAAGGAATCAAACACCTGGTATGATTTCAAAGGATGCCCTGTGACCTGACCCTTTGTAATATCTCCTGAAAGTCGTTCCCACACACAATGCCATTCGTCTTCCCACTTTGTATCAGTTGGTGGAAAGGATGGCTTCCATGATGGGTCAGGAAGAATTCCAGTACCTGCCATATCGCTTCCATATTCTTCTGGAAGCGTATAAGGAATTCTTTCTGGTCCCTGAAAAAGCACTGCCTTTATTACAAGTTCTCTTCCACTCATCAATTTCCCCTTTCAATATATTGGCTGGCACAGATGCTTGCAAGTGTCCTGATTCTTCCAATAATTCTTGTTCTTTCAGCCACACTGATTGAGCCGCGCGCTTCAAGAAGATTAAAAATGTGAGAAAGTTTCAATATGTAATCGTAAGCAGGGTAGAAAAGTTTTTTTTCAAGAAGGGATTTTGCCTCTTTTTCAAACCCATCAAAACACATCCACAATAGATTTGTATCTGCCTCCTTAAAACCATAAATAGAGTATTGTCTTTCCCTTTCCTGATGCAAAAATCCATAGTTGATGTTTGAGCCCCAGTCAATATCAAAAACAGATTGTTTCTTCTGAAGAAAACATGCAATTCTGTCAACTCCATAGGTGATTTCCACGCTAACAGGTTCAAGATCAATTCCACCTGCTTGCTGCATATAAGTAAATTGCGTAATTTCAAGCCCATCCAGCCACACCTCCCAGCCAACGCCCCATGCTCCAAGGGTCGGTGCTTCCCAGTTGTCCTCAATAAAACGGAGGTCATGTTTTGAAACATCTATTCCAAGTTTTGTCAAACTATGGATATAAATATCCTGAATGTCTGAAGGCGGCGGCTTGAGAATCACCTGCATCTGATGATGCTGGTAAAGACGAATTGGATTTTCGCCGTATCTTGCGTCAGCAGGTCTTTGAGATGGTTCAAGATAAACGACATTCCACTTCTTTTTTCCAAGAATTCCAAAAAAAGTTGCTGGATTCATTGTTCCTGCGCCAAGTTCAGTTGCATAGGGATGCCACAGGAAACAACCCTTTTTTATCCAGTAGTTCTCAAGTGCAAGAATGATTTTTTGAAATTCCATGAAAATAATTATAACACAATTTTGAAATTGTTTTGAAATATTCTTCCCATGCAGGTTTGTTGCTTGCCTTTTTATTTTTCTGTGATAAAATGCAGTTTCAAAATATCATGCAATTGAGAAAGGTATTGATTATAACAATTGTACTGGTAACAATCATACAGATGCCTGGTTATACAATGGAGACAGAAAACATCAAAAGCATTTATGTAGCAACGAATGGAAATGATACATGGTCAGGTCTGTATCCAGAGCCACTTTCTGACAGAAGCGACGGTCCTCTGGCAACAATTGAAGCAGCAAAGGACAAAATCAGGAAGTTAAAGATAACCGGTCAATTTTCGCACCCGATTACTGTCTGGATTCGTGGTGGAAGATACCATATTTCACAACCCATGATTTTTTCTCATCAGGACTCAGGTCCAGTGATTTATAGAAACTTCCCTGGAGAAACAGTTGTTCTTGATTGTGGAGTGAAAATTTCAGGGTGGAAAAAGACGCAGGTCAATGGTGTGGATGCCTGGGTTACAGAAATACAGCAGGTAAAAGAAGGAAAATGGTATTTCAGGCAACTGTTCGTCAATGGAAAAAGGAAACAAAGAACAAGATTGCCAGAAACAGGATTTTTCAGGATGAAGGATTTCCCTGACTCAGATAAAAAGACAACTCTATTTGATGGAAGTGATTGTTTTTACTGTCATCCAGGAAACATTAGGCACTGGAAAAATTTCACAGATGTGGAAATCGTAGTTTTCCACTGGTGGATTGAAGAAAGAATGCCGCTAGAATGGTTTGATGAAAACACAGGACTTGTGAAATCATCAAGAAAAACCAGAATGGTCTTGAGAGATGATAAAGACAAAAAGTTAGCAAGATACTGGGTTGAAAATGTTTTTGAACAATTAAAAAAGCCATCCCAATGGTATCTTGATAGACAACAGGGACTTTTGTATTACATTCCTGAAAAAAACGAAGAAATGGAAACATCTGAAGTTTACGCTCCATTGATCACCCAGGCAATAAGAATTGAAGGAAATAGTGAAAACAATCAATATGTGGAATATCTTACATTTAAGGGTTTAACGATTGAACATGCTGAGTGGCAATTTCCTGACGATGTGTATGCTTCTTCCAATCAGGCAGCAAGTAATACACCTGCTGTCATTCATATGAAAGGAGCCCGATTCTGTGCCATTGAGGATTGCGAAATTAAACACTGTGGACTTTATGGAATTGAAATAGGAAAAGGTTGCTCAGGGATAAAAATTCATAACAATCATCTTGAAGACCTTGGAGCAGGAGGGATTAAAATCAATGGCGGAGATGCCAATCAACCAGATTTTACCAGAACAAAAAACATCACAATTACTGGAAATCACATCCATAATTGTGGTAATATTTTTTACAGTGCCGCTGGCATTCTTTCGATGCATGCATCAGACAATATTATTTCAAACAACCATATTCATGACCTTTATTATTCAGGCATTTCATGTGGTTGGGTATGGGGCTATGGAGAAAATGTTTCAAAAAACAACATTATTGAAAACAACATCATCCATGACATAGGCAAGGGACTTCTCAGTGACATGGGTGGAATATATACTCTTGGTGTTCAGCCAGGCACAGTAATCAGAGGTAATATCATATACAGGGTTGAAAAATACTCATATGGTGGCTGGTGCATATATCTTGATGAAGGCAGTTCCCACATTATCGTTGAAAACAATCTCTGCGCTTTTACAAACAGCCATATTTTTCACGTTCATTATGGCAGGGAAAACTTTATCAGAAACAACATTTTTGCGTTTGGAAAAGAGGGAATTGTTGCCTTTTCAAGAAAGGAAAATCATCGCTCGTTTACCATTGAGAGAAATATTTTTATATCAAAAGAAAAACCATTTTTCTTTGGTGGTTATGCCAATGAAAAACTTGATGGGTTTTTAAGTGACCTGAATATTTTGTATGATGTTTCAGGTAAAGAAATTTGCTGGGGAACTGCTGCAGGAAGAAACATTTCACTGCAGCAGGCACAAAACCTTGGACATGATGTTCATTCCATTGTTGCTGACCCTGGTTTTGTAAATCCTCAGCAATTTGATTTCACTTTGAAATCTGACGATGTGATAAAGGCAATTGGATTTAGACCCTTTTTCACAAAAAAACAGGGGGATACTCAATGAATGAGTTTCCACTCATATTAAAACGGGCAGAATCAGGTGCAAAGATATGTGTAGTGAGTGTGCCATTGAGGGAGAAAGACCAGGATTTGAAGAAATTAAGAGGTATCAATACTCAGTCAGTAGACATAGGATACTGGCCAGAGACAAAGGCAGCAAGGAGGAGGTTATTATTTGGTATC
>JAKPDB010000093.1 GCA_029552985.1 bacterium | reverse complement strand
ACTGGTTTTGAAGTCCACCAATATTCCAGTATCAGTGAAGTTTCAATCCTTGTTTTATTGGATTTTGCTCTTCAACTCCGCTTGTTTCTCTGTCATCTTACGAGGATTTCCGTGTTTCAATCCTTGTTTTATTGGATTTTGCTCTTCAACACCGTAATTATTTCACTGTCTAATGTAATTATTCTAGTTTCAATCCTTGTTTTATTGGATTTTGCTCTTCAACTTGAACACTTGAAAACAAAAGATAAACTTTTTTTCATGTTTCAATCCTTGTTTTATTGGATTTTGCTCTTCAACACTATATACAACAACTGCTATCAACACACCCTTCAAGTTTCAATCCTTGTTTTATTGGATTTTGCTCTTCAACACCCTTTCCAGAGATGAATAAATTAGCATCCTCTCGTTTCAATCCTTGTTTTATTGGATTTTGCTCTTCAACACTGGTCTGGTGTGCCATCAATTGATTGAATAATATGTTTCAATCCTTGTTTTATTGGATTTTGCTCTTCAACTCCACCAGCAGTAATCGTTGAAGAAATACTATCTCTAGTTTCAATCCTTGTTTTATTGGATTTTGCTCTTCAACAGCAATTTTTCTTCAAAATCGCGATTTTCAAAGGGCTGACCCAATTTTTTGTAACCCTTATTTTTCATTTGTTTGCCATAAAAAAACCAAAAATACCTTCGTTTCTTTACGTTTTTACATCGCTTAACGCCTGAAGACGGTTGAGACACAAAGATTTTGAAATTCACAGGCAGAAACTGCAATAAATTTGTCTGAATAAGGTCTCCAATATTCATAATGTTGGAAGAGCCAACCTGCCCAAATTTTCAAAGAATATTATTTTCAAGCGCAAATATTTTTATAGCAACAATCTATACATCTATTTTGCCACTGTGTCTTTTTTGGAAAATAACCCTTAAGTATTATATCAAAGACCTCTTTGATTATAAACTTGGTATACAAGAAATCCCTGTCTGTGTAAACAATTTCTTTAACCTCATTGCCATTTCTGACATAGCATATAAAGCCCTTTTTAACAGGTTTCTTATAGTTTTCCATTATTAATAGAGCATAAAGCGTGGACTGTATCTTGTGAGTTTGAAAAATAAACTCAGTAAATTCAGCGTATTTATAATCAAGTGGAGCGAGAGTGCCGTCCGATAAATATAAGACCTCGTCAATAACTCCTCTTACGCCCAGGTCTTTTGAAGCAAGGTATACAGATAATTCTTTATCAATGCAACCAAGGCACTTTCGCAAATACTCTGGATTGTTTTTTATTCTTGTCTCGTGGATTTCTCTTCCTTTCACTACTTTATATCTTAATTCTTCATGCTGAGAAATTTTCAAACAATTCATAAAATAAATAAACCTTGGGCAGAAAATGTATTCAATAATTTCACTAGGCGTAAGCATTGGTGTTGTTTCTGTATCCATCATAACTTCCGGAACCTCAAAAATTTCTTCGTCAGCCATTTTTTTATACAAAAAATGCCTTCACTTCGTCTGAAACCAATTGTCTGTCAAAAGCTTGGCCCAGCAGTATTACTTTTTTGAAATCTTCTTCACACATCTGGAAAATGTAGATGGAATCTTTTGCAACGTCCATAATATCCTGGCAAATTAGTTTTAGTTCATCTATCTGATTCTTATTCAAACTTCCAAGAAAGGCGGATTTTTGAACCCTGTATAGACCGATGTTTTTACATTCCTTAGCAACACGATTGCGTTTTTTATCATCCTTTATGTCATAGATAACCCACACGAGTTTTTCATCCTGTTTCATTGTATCTTCCGATAAGATTGTTTGCCAGGCTATGGCAGTCAAACTGGATAATATGTGCTCTTTTAATGTTTCTTCCTTTATACCTGATAGATTGGTCCATAAATGCATTGAAATCTGCAAGCAACACTGCTTTTCCTTCTTTATTAAGGGTCAAGCCGTTTGGAATTTTATCAAAATTTTCAACTTTTACTTTTCTTGAGGCAAAAAGATTAATTACACATTCTTCAGCCCAAATTCTATAATTTTCTATTAAATCAAAGACCAGAGAAAGTTTACTGTAATTATCAGTATGAATAAAACCAATGTAGGGGTCAAGTCCGGCAATGATACAGGCCTTCTCAACAAGAGAATAAAGTACGCCGTAAGTATAGTTTAGCAATGCATTAAACTCATCTTTTGCAGGATTTCGGCTTCTACCATTGAATTTAAACCTATCAGGCATTAGAAAGTTTAAAGCTTCAAAATATATCTTTCCGATACTGCCCTCTATTCCCATAATGGTTGCCCTACACTGTTCAATGGTTCCTGTGAGGGAATCTAAATTTTTTGAGATGTTTTCAATTTTGTTGATATATTCTGTTATTTCCTGATGTTTATTGGGTCTTGTCTGCCTTAATTTTTTTAGTAGTTCAATCTGGTTGTTAAACTTTGTTTTTACCCATTGCAGAGCAATTTTAAATCCTTGTTCTGTGTCAGCAATTTCCAGTTGTCTTCTTCTGATTAAGGTGGTGCTGCCAAGCCTGGGGTGCCATATCCTTCCATATGGCTCTCCAAACTCATCAACAAAAACAATATCGATGTTATTTTCCATAGCCATTTTTATTGCATCTGTTGTGATGTATGCAGCAGTGGAAATTAATATAGAAGAAATCTTTTTACAGGATATCTCAAAAACCCTATCGTCTGTTTTTATCCTGAAGCAATCGCCATTTTTCTGAATATATGAGCCAAATGTATTTATAACTAGTTGCATCTTTTTATTGTACCAAATCCCCTTGAAACAGATTTTCCAATTCCCCAGTAATCAGGGATTTCAAAATTGATAGAAAAAGAGCCAAGAAACCCAAGCATCGGAATGCCCTTGAAGGTTGTTCTGACCTGTTTTATCTTTTCAATCGTCGCTTTTATTGGCTCTGGCACTGTATAGCCAATGCTTTTTGAAATAGAAATAATATTTCCTACAAGAATCTTTTGAAGAAACTCCCTTTTCTCTGGCATAGATTTTAAATTTCTATAACTTTTATAATTTTCTTCGTTGAGCGCCAGCCATGGAGAAAGGAAAAAGTAACAAAGGTTGTTCTCTGTAATGCCAAAATTATCTGTTCTCATAACAATGGTTTTTTCTTTTATCTGATATTCAACATTTCCAATTTTGAGAAGGTCAATGTCCTGATGAATATTTTGTAACACATCAGCGCCTTCATTGATACCAATAATAAAGGGTTTTTGTTTTAAAATTTTGTATTGTATGAGAGGTACCTTATACAAAAATTTATTATCACCAAGATGATTATGAACAAGTCGATAATCAGTAAATCTATTCGCAAAATATCCCCTTAATTTATCTGGAGTCCCTTTTACAGGGCAGTCACAGGTAAAATGAAAAATTAATGTCTTAACTTTCACTTCGGGAAGAGTCCTCTTTTTTTTGTTTGCTTTGTTGCTTCTTTCTGTAAACGTTCACCCGCATCGCTTACGATAATATATCCAATGTTCTCTATTTGGAAGACCTTTTCATTAGTTATCTTTACCCGCAGGTAAGACGGCTTTAGTAATTTTTCTTCTTCTCGAATCGGGACAATGTAACCTTGTAACGGGAAACTGTCCCTTTTTACCAGGCATCTTTCATGCATCAAATAAACGATACCATTGCCCTCTTCTATTTTCGTATCCGGTGTAAAAGGAACAGGATATTCTGTGTAAATGGTTTTTCCTGAAGAACTATCCATAACATTCTTTATCATAACCTTATCATCTAAAGAGATCGGAGATTCGCTATCACCGCAAAATAAGGGAGAAGAAACAATAGCATCAGAAATCGCTGAAACAATCTCATCGTTGTTGAAAATAGCAGAAACCTGCAGATTTCTGGTATAAGCGAATTGTCTGCTAAGAGCATTGGTAAATTTGCCTGTACCTATAGTGTCTCCCCATTTTGTGATTGCAGAGGTAATGTAACTTTTAACAACGCAAGGGGTAAGAAGCCGTGAACCAGCCCAGAAGATTTTGTTTTCTATCTCTTTCAAATATTCAATAGGATGCTGGGCATTTTTATATCGCTGAAAGGCATTTGCAAGCATTCCTATGACTGCAGAAGGCGGAAGCACAGGATAAGTTAAAGCTGACTGCCACGTAAAAGGCATTATAACTGAATATAAAGAATTCAATCTGATATTAAAGACGAGCGCCTTCATTTTATACCTTGTTCAAAAGTTCTTCAAATATTTCATCCAGAGTATTTTTCTTATTTACATTTTCAATGCTTTCAGCCCCCCAATATAGAAATTGTGTTCCCTGCGGCATCAGTCCAATTGTTTTTCTAAGCCAATTCGAATACATAGGTGATACAGGAAATGGCAGCGGTCCTGTTTCGGAATATGCTACAAGAAGCTCAACAGGATTTTGATGTGGCAAAGCGTGGGAGAGGCTTGCACCAATTTTGCCACAAAGCATCATACGATAGGCTTCAATTGCAACCTTGATTCTTTCTTTTCTGCCACTGTTATTATCAACTGCATAGGGGCGTGAGCTTCCAAGATTTAACTCTACAAGTCCAATTCTATCAACATCAAGGGCAGCCACAAAGGCATAAATTCCAGAGGCATAGGATTTATTGAATATCATCTGTGCCGCACCTTCTCCTTCTGTGATTGATTCTTGCTGAGAGACTCTTGTATGAAGCACCTGTTTCTGAGCTGTTTCTGTTCCTAAAACAGGCATTAGCCAGGAAAACATAGCTCGGGATGTTCGACGGAGGTTTAATCCTTTTTGTTTTTTTCCTTTTTTCTCTTCTTTAGTTTCCCCCTCAACTTCTTCTCCACTCTCTCCTTTTGCCTCATGTGCAATCAGATAACCATGAATATCGCAGATAGCGCATTTTTTGACAAAGTCTTCTTCTTCTTTTAATTTATTAGGTTTTATTTGCTCCAATTTTTCTCCTGATAATACCGCAGGTCTGATGGGCTCACCTATTTTACAACCTGCACATAGTGGAATTGAACTGTATCCACCATTTAAAATCAAATGTCTCATCCCCTCAAGATGCCAGTGCTTTAGCATTCTTCCAGATACTGCCGGTGCCTCTTGCCGGCTACCCTCTTCATCAACAAATTCCATGATTCTTATGTCATTTACATTCCCTGCTACTGCTTCATTATTCAAGTCATGGACATTCAATTGTGTCTTAACCGCAAATGTTACAAACGTAAGCATTTTGCCCCTCCTTATTTTTTTGTTGTGTTCTGTTATGATTTTTGCAATCCAGTTTTTTAACTCTGGGACTTTATTATTCACTATGTCCCATAAAAGTTCATAATCTATCCCGAAATCATGTATAAGGATATCTCTTAAACCAGCAATTTTTTCCCATTCAACAGTGGGGGATATTTTTTTCTAAAATATGAAGGTATATTTTTGATAGCCTGCCCAATTACCTCGAGATTTCTAACAACTGCATCTATCAACAGATCATTTATGATAAAATCTTCATAATTTTTATTCTCTGTGTATCTTTGTATTTTTTGAATACACTTGAAAATATCGCTCAAAAATAATGTGATATTCCGTTTAGACATAAACAACCTCTGATAAAATAATTGGTCTAATCTCTTCTTTCAACGCATCCTTTAACACAAGATCGACCTTACAATTAAATATATCCTCAAGATAAAACTTAAGTTCCATATAGTTGTCAAAAGTTTTACATCCCTTTTCAAATTCAACAAGAATATCAATATCGCTGTGCCTTTTAGCCTTTCCTTTGATTTGAGAACCAAAAACACCTATTTGTTTAACCTTAAATTTTGACCTTATTTCTGAAGATGTTTTCTTAATTTATCAGTTATCTTATTCTTCATTTGGCACTCCTCCTATGGGTTCAATCTTTATTGTTTTATAAGACTCAAAACTGAAGGCAAGTAAATAAAGAGTCGTTATGATTTGTTCAAAAGACACCTTGTTTACCTGCATCAAGTGATTTATTTGTTCAATATCATCTGGATGTGGAAGATGTGGCGGATTCCCATTTTGTTTATTTTTTTCTTGGTCGTATCTCAATTTTGCTTCCCTTTCCAGTTTCTCAAATATCCGTCTGACATCCTTGAATGTTTTGGCATTTCTTAAGCCGTCTGCAAAAGAATAGTTTTGATAGTCTTTATTCCACACAAAATAACCTAAGGTTTTTGCTACAGACCTTACTGCTTTGTTACTTATAATCTTTTCGTCTATCATAGCCACCTCCCTTAAAAGATATTTTGCTGTCTCCGGATATAAGAGGTTGACATAATCTTTCTGTTTTGGCGATGTCTCCTGAACATAAAGACGAGCAAATTTTGGAAGAGAAGCTTTATTCCGATTATAAATGGCATTGTTTAATTCCTGTAATGAACCATAAGCCTCTCTTCCGAGCATGCCATCTATTGTCGCTATATTATAAGGTGTCTGTCGTATGAAGTCTAAATAATTTTCAATTGGTATTAAAAAAAGTCCATCAACATGATAAACCTGCTGACGACTTAACACTGCAACGAATAAGTCAAAGCCTTCCAAAATATCCGCAGACGAGGGAATTTTAGACAAGAATACAAAGGGAATAAGCACTTGAGGGATTTTTTGATTAATCCATTTCTTTCTTATTTGATGTTGTAGGGCATAAATTTCTTGTAGTTTAGTACCGTTAATTTTCACTTTAGGAATTGGCATTACTACAATTTCTCTAGATGAAACATTGAATATAAAAGATGCATACCACATTCCAAGAAGTGAAAGTAGAGCACATGTTTTGCAGATATTTTTGGGATTTGTCGGTCTTCTCGGGACATTCTGTTGAATAGAGATATCAATTCCATCTCTTTTATGATGATATGAAGTGGACGCTGAAATTCCAATGATATTACCTATAGAGCTATTCCTATGCCTGCAAACATTTTCTGACTTTCTATTTTCGGCATTAGAAACAATTGATTTATAAATGTCTACTGAAAATTTTTCGTCTTCTGTCACACCAATGCTTTCTGCACTTCTCCCAGCTATTCCGGGAGTACTAAGTGGAATGGACGATGAGGAAAGAACCCTTTGACAAAGCAGATTAAAGCTCTTATCAAGCTTTTCTAATTCATTCTCAACAACATCGAAAAAAACTGTATAAAAACCGCCGCTATCTTGAATAGTTACCTTTTCCATCCCAAAAGCTTCAACCCCAACCCTCGCCAATCCATAAGCAATCTTTACTTCTAAATCAGGAAATCCTGTTGCCGGTGTGTAAAGAAATATGCTCATGCCTTCGCTCTTCCTCTGATTGCATCAACATAATTTTTTATATTCTCCACCATCAGCCATCCGCCATAGTAATCTTGGTCAACCTTCCTTTGATATTCCTTTCTCTCTGTAGCAGCAGAAATATCGCATAGTTTCAGTATATGATGAGCAAGGGAAACTTGCAATCTCCTTTGATGTTGTTCCAATAATCCACAACCTTTAGCCCAAACTCTTAACCCCCTTGCCATTTCTTTCAGAGAAGACACATTTAAATCATATGCATTCTTAGGGAAATAATCTTCAGTTAAGTTCTTTATCTCATCATGCCATATTATATTACCGTTGTTATCAACGATACCATCCAGTATCGCCTGAACATCAGGTTCTTCAATGTTATCGCCAAGCAGCCCCCTGTCAGTATGATGAATTGCAACAGCAAAACTTATAGGTTCTTTGATTCCTTCCGGCAGAACTTTCCAGAGATACGCAGCCCCGAGAGTTGAATGAGATGGCAACCTATTGCCAGTACTAAGTCTTTCTTGCCACCTTCTTGTAATCTTTCCAAGATCATGAAAAAGAATCATTTTGAGAAAAAAATCAAATAAGTCTTCCTGTGATTTAGATGTTTCAAGTATTCTTGAAATTGTAGTTTTGAACATCGGAAAAATAAGATCAAACTTTTCTTTACATCTTGAAATGTGATCCAAATAATTTTCACCTGGAGCGCTATATAATAAAGCTGACATCTGGATAAATCCCCTTATCTTGTTTATAGTATTTACTGTCAATTATATAAGTTCTAAATGGATCTATTCTTGAATCTTTCTCATCTGGTTTTTTCTTGCCTTTGATTAAATTGAAAATGAAAATTTCCTTCTCTTTTTTCTCATTATATCTCCATTGTATTTCCCATTGAATAGGACGGTTTCCATCATTAAACAAAGCCCATACAATACCAATATCAACATTGATAAAGTTATCTTTTAATAATGATGGATTATTTAAAACATAGGCCTTAATCTTATCCTCAATTTTTCCTTTTCCACTTTCTGGAATATCCAACACTACTATAGTGGCTGATTTGCCATCCCTCAATTGAATATTTCTCGGTTCGCTATCAGCGTACAAAACGCACTCATACAGGTCAATCAGAGTATCTCTTGCCTCATAATCATTAGCCTGATAATCAAGGGTCTGACTCACAAAAGAACAAACCTCATTAAAATTTTTGATGTTAAAATCAGGATGAGATTGCAACCAAGCCAGTGTTTTCGACAGGTGTTCCTTTTTATATGGTAAATAACCCTTTTCATTTTCGACAGGGAAAATAATCATCTCTCCTTTTTCACCTTCATACCTTGCACAACGACCTGCTCTTTGGACAAGGCAATCTGCTGGCGCAAGTTCTGTAAGTAGAAGCTCTGCAGAGAAATCTATCCCTGCCTCAAGAACCTGTGTGGAAATAACAACGCCAATATTGTCTGGAATCCTCATGGTTCCATCAACTTTATTAGGAATTAGCGATAGCGCCTTTTTTTCATGCTGTTGTCGGTCTTTTTTAGTGAACCTTGAGTGAAGTAAAACAATTTGTTCATCCGATAAATCCAAACGTTGTTTAATTTCCTCATAAACCCTTTGTGCCCTTTTGACCTGATTTAGAACGATAAGAGTTTTCTTGGTCTTAACTTTTTCTAAAACATCATCAGGAATGTTTACTTGTCCACTGGAATAAAGTGGAGTATCAGGCATATTGATTGTGAGTGTGGATTGTATCACGTCGTTACCTGAAATTTGATGATAATCTTTGATGTTTTCAAAAAGGCTTTTTTCTAAACTTTCCGGCATAGTTGCAGTCATTACTACAAAAGGAATGCGGCTCTGATAAAGGATTTCCAAAATAGCTCTCATAATAGAAAAAGTAAACTCATCTCTGTACATATGGGCTTCGTCAAAAACAATCATAGATGAAGCAATAGAACCAGCGGGCATATCAATATGTTTTCCTACTTGACTGCTTGCCCTTGCGAATCCATAGAGGAACTGGTCAAGCGTGGTTACTACGATATCTGCGATAAAAAATGGTGAATTTGGTACATCGCCATGATGAACTTTAACGGAGATGCTCTGAGAAATTCTTTTTGCATACTTTTCTATTCTTTCTGCAACGCTATTGACAAGAACTCTCATCGGCAAAACATATATTAATCTGGGAGCGATATCAAACTGATTGCTTATGAATTGAGATAAAAAGGGTGCAAGGATTGCTTCAGTTTTTCCTGAACCAGAAGGAGCTTTTATTAATAATGGAAACTTGGTTGAATTTACTGCTTCCCATGTTGCTTGCTGGTGCGGATACGATTGTCGTATATTGAAAAATTGATAGTAGAAGTTATCTGAACTCATATTTCATTGTACCACATTTTTTCTAAAAAAGCAAATTTTTCTTGATTTCCGTTTGTTCTGATGTAAAATACACAGTCAAAAGGGAAAATATGAAAGTCGCATTGCTTGGGTATTCGGGCAGCGGGAAAACAGAAATTGTGGCTGCCCTTTCAGGGAGAAAGTACGAAAGTTTTGACCCGAAAAAGCCAGTGGTGATTTCTGTGAAAATTCATGATAGGCGACTGCTGGCAATTGCAGAAAAGGTCAAACCAGAAAAAACCACTGAGCCAGAGATTGCATTTATTGACATAAAAGGACCTCCAGAAGGCATGGGCTTTGATGAGAAAATTATTGAACACGCGCTATTTTCTGACACAATCGCACTTGTCATTCCTGCGACCTCGCAGGGGAGAAATCCTGTGAATGAACTGGATTCTTTGTGCCTGGAACTTTTATACAGGGACACTGACAGGATAAAGGGAATTTTAGAAAAACGGCATCAGGAAATATCGCACGGAAAAAGGAAAAAGAGTCAGGAGGAAGATTTTCTTGAAAAATGTTTCAGCCATCTTGAAAAGGAAACATTTCTTTTGTCTATGGAGATGCGGCACCAAGAGAAAGTTTTTCTTACTTCTCTTGGACTTATCACATCAAAAAAATTTCTTGTACTTGCCAATGGAAACACAATGTTAACAGAACTGCAAAGCCGCGCAACTCATTATAATTTTGGTTTCTGTCAGATAGATGCAGCCAGAACAGATAAAGAAAGCATTGAAATGTTCTGGAAACAATTCCTTATAGCAGCAGGTTTAATAAGATTTTATACAATCGTTGGCAAGGAAACAAGAGCATGGCTATTACCAGAAGGTTCAACTGTGCTTGATGCAGCGGCAGCCATACATACAGACATCGCAAAAGGATTCGTCAGGGCAGATGTGGTAAGATACGAGGATTTTATTTCTCTTGGTTCTTTTGCGGCATGCAGGGAAAAAGGGCTATTGAGGAGTGAAGCAAAAACAGGTATTGTCAAAGATGGAGATATTGTTCACATACATTCAACGAGGTGATAGATGGAAAAAGAAATGCCGCTGATATTAAAAAATTTAGGTGTAAAGACCGCAAAGATATGTGTAGTGAGTGTGCCATTGAGGGAGAAAGACCAGGATTTGAAGAAATTAAGAGGTATCAATACTCAGTCAGTAGACATAGGATACTGGCCAGAGACAAAGGCAGCAAGGAGGAGGTTATTATTTGGTATC
>JAKPDB010000070.1 GCA_029552985.1 bacterium | reverse complement strand
CAAAGCCCGTGGAGGGAAAACATTTGTTATCACAACAGAAAATAACCAAGATATCAAACAAATCTGCGATAACGTAATATTTATTCCTGATGCAAAAAAACTTTCTCCTATTTGTTCAGTTATTCCATTTCAACTTCTTTCGTATTTCCTTGCGATTGAAAAAAACCTTCCTGTTGACAGACCAAGAAATTTAGCAAAAACTGTCACTGTGGAATAAAACTTTATTTTTTCCCCGGACATAGTAAAATGAAACAGGAGGAATTGCTAATATGAAAATCACATCAGTAAAAAAAAGAAATGGACAGATTGAGAAGTTTGCTGAAGAAAAGATTACCATTGCTATTTATAAAGCCCTTAAAGCCAGAAAAAAAGATGATTTTTTGCTTGCAGAAAGTCTGTGCAAACAGGTAGTTAAATCCCTCGAGAAAGAAAAGCATACCTGCGTGTCTGTTGAACACATTCAGGATGTCGTTGAAGAAACATTGATGAGAAACAATCTTCCTGATGTCGCAAGGGCATATATCCTTTACCGGGACAAACGAAGACAGATCCGAGAAAGTAAAAAAATCATTGGTGTTGAAGACAGATTGAAACTTTCTATCAATGCCATCAGTATTTTGAAACAGAGATACCTTTTAAAGGATGAAACCGGGAAAATTATTGAAACACCTGAACAGATGTTCGAAAGAGTGGCAAGACATGTTGCATCTGCTGAAAAAGGTTCTGAAAAAGCGGTTTATCAGGAAAAATTTTACAAAATGCTTACAGACCTTGAGTTTCTTCCAAACTCGCCCACATTAATGAATGCAGGAACAACTCTCGGACAACTTTCAGCATGCTTTGTTCTGCCTGTACCTGATTCAATTACAGGTATTTTTGAAGCACTAAAAAACATGGCAATTATCCATCAAAGTGGTGGTGGTACTGGTTTTTCTTTTTCAAACATCAGACCAAAAGGAGATATTGTCCGCTCAACAATGGGAGTTGCATCAGGGCCTGTTTCATTCATTGAAATTTTTGATAAGGCAACAGAAGTTGTAA
>JAKPDB010000065.1 GCA_029552985.1 bacterium | reverse complement strand
AGCCAGCAGAAATGTTGATTACCAGGGATATTAACAGAGAAAAACCTGTGATTATTCCGTTAAAGGAAGAGAAAGGATTGACTTTCAGAACAATTACAAAGGCGAATGAAATCATAGTTTCTTCTGGAAACAGTTATTATGAAGAGCCAATTCTTAATGGTAAACCTGCCCGGCTTGTAGCAGAATACATGCAGAATTTGACTGAACAGGTTAAGAAATACGATGTTGGTGGAAGAAAACCAAAGAAAATGGGGCTTTTGTGTCCGTTTACAGTGTTTTCCACTGTGGGTTTTGATGCAAGAGAACTTTATTCATCAGCAGGTTTCACAGGCCAGTTTTACCGTTGTGAACCAGAGGTGTATGGCATTGACGGAGAAAAATTTGGTTTTAACAGAAGTGTGGGATATCTTTCATTACAGAATCTACACCTTAATACAAAAACATCTGGCAGTGTCGGAAGGGCATGTTATGAAGGCGACTATTCTGGTTTGAGAAAATTATACCAGAAAACTTACGACGAGTTATTAAAACAAAAAGGACTTGGAAATCTTCCGCAACGTATCAAGTTAATAGAAGAATCTTCGCCGCCACCACTGGTGGTGTTACGCGAATGGGAAAAAGTCAATGAGAAATTTAGAAAGTATATCAGAGAAAACAATGTCTCTGTTTATGATGTATTGTCTGTGGAGGACATTGAAAAAATATCAAAGGAAAAGGGGTTAACTGAGGAACAGTTGTGGAACATGGTGAAACTGGGCACTGGCAGTGTAGAGGAATCAATAGCAAGGCCTGTTCTTTATTATCATTCAAATTATTTCAGGGCGTTATTATTTGCTGAAAACTGCAAGAATGCGACAGAACTTGTAGAGGAGATTTTTCCTGCAGGAACCATTACACATTCAGGAAGTTTCTTTCCGAGTACAGGAAGAAATCCAGCCATGCATTCTGGTGTTGACCCATTTTTATTATTTTCAGAAAGAGGAGTCACAGGATATTCCAGCGAGATCTCATGGGGATTGAACACGCCTGATTTTCCAGGTGTTCAAACCCTTTCCTATGAAGGTGCTCTTGCG
>JAKPDB010000045.1 GCA_029552985.1 bacterium | reverse complement strand
ACCATCAGAGTATACAAACACAATTGTTTTTCCATCAGGTGATAGCGCAGCATAAGAATAATCTAATCCTGCTGTCCCACTTTGTAGCACCACGCCAACACCAGTATTGTTTGATGAACTGGATGAAACAATGTAGACCTTGTAAGTTGTGTCAGTACCAACTGCTACATTGCTGGTGAAAATAATCTCGCTTCCATCAGCACTGAACATCGGGTCTCTGATGACATAAGAACCTGAGTAATTTGTCACTTGCTGGATAGTACCAGTCGCAAGGTCTTTTACATACAGGTTTCCAGTCGCTGTAATCTCACCATTCACATCCCTTGTTACTTCTTTTGTGTACAGGACTTTACCCTGGTTTCCAACTGCTGCGAATGCTGGTGTGGCAAAGGACATCGCAAGAACCGCCGCAGCAACTGCTAAAAAAATACTTTTGGCTTTCATTACTCAACCTCCTTTTTATTTGCCAAATTTTTACTCCTTGCTTACAACTAACTTCCAAACAGCCCTAATGGATTTTCTAATACTGCAATTTATTCTTTTCTCTCTCACCTCCTTTCAAAATTTTTGTGTTTTTTGTTGATTGCTCTCACCTCCTTTGAGAAAACACTAAATACGAAATCCTAAACCTCAAAATAACCTGAATTGCATTCTTTGGGGTTTCTCAAAAGCACCTTTCACTTTAATGTTCTCCCAAGGGGCGAGGGAAAAAGAAGAAAAATGGGCATCTTTCTCTTCTGACTCACTCTCCTTGATGGGAGAGACCGAGAATGACACAATATAGCAAACCAAATATTTCCAAATTTTCAAAGAATAATGATTAACTTAAAAGTTCTGGATGTGGACTTGAGAAAATTATCTGATGCGCAAATGAAAATTGCGTGCTCAGTTTTTTTATTTATTTCCCTTTCTGCTGTTACTGCAGAAACTGGGTCATTCATTGAGTACCCCTTGTATCACTATCCTTGCTGCTTTTACAATGATATTAATACGGAACCATGAAGTTGTCAATAGGAAAACAAAAAT
>JAKPDB010000041.1 GCA_029552985.1 bacterium | reverse complement strand
CCTCCCTCCCCTTCCTGAGCAGCGAAAGATTGCTGAAATACTTGAAACTGTTGACAGGGCAATTGAAAAAACCGACCAGATTATAGAGAAATACAGGCGTATAAAACAGGGCTTGATGCAGGATTTACTCACCAGAGGCATTGATGAAAATGGCAAAATCCGCAGCGAAAAAACCCACAAATTCAAAAATTCACCGCTTGGCAGAATCCCAGAAGAATGGGAAGTAGTTAGATTGGGGGAGGTAGCATTTGTTACAAAATTGGCCGGATTTGAGTATACTAAATTTTTTAACTACTCTCTTGAAGGGGAAATAATATTAATAAGAGCATTAAATATCAGAGATGGAAAATTAGATTTAAGTAATACCTATACAATGCCAAAGGATATTTCTGTAAAGCTTAATAGATCGAAGCTTGATAAAAACGACATAGTTATATCGTATGTTGGAACTGTAGGAGAATGTGCAATTATACCGTTTGATGACAAATTCCATCTTGCGCCAAACGTTGCAAAAGTTTCTATTAGAAAAAATGATCTTATGCCAGAGTTTATTTTAAAATATCTACTTGGTTTTCATGGTAAAAGAGAAATCAACCTTATCATGTCAAGTACAACACAATCTGCTCTAAGTATGAGCAATATTCGTACTATTAGAGTATTACTTCCCCCACTTCCCGAGCAACAGCGCATTGCAGAAATTCTTTCACAGGTAGATAACACCATAGAAAAAGAAGAAGCATACAAGCAAAAACTTGAGCGCATCAAAAAAGGACTAATGGAGGATTTGCTTACAGGAAAAGTGAGGGTGAACCATTTAATAACGGAGAATGATGTAAATGTTCACCAGACTTGATGAAGAATATTTTGTGGAAAATCGTTTCCTTGCTCATCTTCAAAGGATTGGCTGGAAAATTTACAGGCAGAATAAGGACAATCCTGAAGATACAAAGGAAATCATCAGATTTACAGATAACGGTGAACCTGTTTATGGTGGCAGTATAAAGTTCAGGGAAAGTTTTAAGGTTGTGATTCTTGAAAATGAACTTAAAGAATCAATAAAAAGCATCAATCCGTGGATAGAAAACGCCCAGATAAACGAAGTTGTCAGAAGAATAACGATACCGCAATCAAATTCTCTTCTTGAAGCAAATAGAGAAATTCACGACCTGCTTCTTGAAAATACATCAGTTTCAGAAAACAGAAAAACAGGAGAAAGAAGTCCAACTGTCAGATATATTGATTTTCAAAATCCTGAAAATAATTCTTTTATTGCGATATCCCAGTTTAAACTCAATATCCCTGGTACTGAAAAACACATTATTCCTGACATCGTGCTTTTTGTGAATGGATTGCCACTTGTTGTTGTAGAATGCAAATCTCCAGCAATTGCAGACCCTATAAACGAAGCAATAACACAACTTTTGAGATATTCAAACAGGCGGGGTACAAAAGAAGGAAATGAAAAATTGTTCTGGTATAATTTGTTTGTTGTTGCAAGTTCCAATCAAGTAGCGAAATTAGGGACTATCACTGCAGAGCACGAACATTTTAATGAATGGAAAGACCCCTACCCTTTCAAAATTTCAGACATCAGCGAAAAAACAATTACAAAACAGGATATTCTTATTCAGGGTACACTGGCAAAAAACAATTTGCTTGATATCCTGCGCATATTTACGCTTTTTATTGAAGACCCGAAAGGTACTGGCGTAATCAAGATTGCTCCACGATACCAGCAATTCAGAACTGTAAAGAAAATCATACAAAGAATTAAGCAAGGAAAAACACCTGAAGAAAAAGGTGGTATTGTCTGGCATACTCAGGGTTCAGGAAAATCTTTGACGATGATGCAAACAGTCAGAGCAATGTTTAGAGACCCAGAACTGAGTGGTTTTAAAATAGTGTTTGTGACAGACAGAGAAAAACTTGAAAAACAACTTAAGGATACTTCAAAAAGTGTTGGTTACACAGTCAATCACGCAGACACTATTGAAAGATTAAAGGAACTGCTGCGAACTGATACACCTGATGTGATTATGGCAATGATTCACAAATTTCAGGAAAGGGAACTGAAAACGCAATTTCCTGAATTGAACAGGTCTAAGAAAATCCTTGTAATGATAGACGAAGCGCACAGGTCCCAGTATAAACTGTTAGGCGCCAATTTAAGGAAAGCTCTTCCAAACTCAATAAAAATTGCGTTTACTGGCACTCCAATAGAAAAAACAGAAATGACTTTTGGCGACTACATTGATAAGTATAGCATCAGGCAGTCAATTGAGGATGGCGTCACAGTTGAAATCGTCTATGAAGGAAGGACTCATTCAGCAGAACTTTCAGACGAAGAAAACGCCAATGCAAGGTTTGAGGATGTGTTTCATTCTTTTGATGTTGAAGAAAAACAAAGAATAATGGGTAAGTATACATGGCGCGCATATCTTGAAGATGAAGATGTCATAAAGGATAAGGCAAAGGATATGATAGAGCATTACATTACCCATGTTTTTCCGAATAGATTCAAGGGCCAGGTAGTGGCTGCTTCACGACTGGCAGCAATCAGGTATAAAGAAAAACTTGAACATGCGTTGAAAGAAAAAATCGCAGAACTTGAAAAACATAATCCAGGCAATGTGGACCTTGAAACATTGAAACGGCTGAAAATTGCTGTGGTAATATCCGGTTCTCCAAACGATGACCCGCAAATTTACAAAAGAGAGTTTATTGATAAAGACGAGCATGATAGGAATATAAAAAGTTTCAAACTGTCTTTTGACAAAAAGGATGAAGAAACAGGAGTAACTGGTGATGTTGGAATTGTTGTGGTAAACGAAATGCTGATTACTGGGTTTGATGCGCCGATTGAACAGGTGATGTATCTTGATAATGTTTTAAAAGAACACAATCTATTGCAGGCAATTGCAAG
>JAKPDB010000037.1 GCA_029552985.1 bacterium | reverse complement strand
AACACACTCCTTGTTTTCACGTATCTAAAAACCCCGTGTATTTTGATGGCATAGAAGATATTTTTTGTGGGAATAATACTATCCAGATATTGTGTCAATTGTGCGAAATTTTTCGTATCCCTCACATCAACTGTTTTGTCTGCCTCAAAGAACGTTACCATGGCAAACGGTGTCTTTGTTTTATCCGGAACAGGACACACTGTACCATCGCCCTTTATTTGATAGAATTTACCATCTATGCCTATCATTTCACCATCAAGGTCATTGAATGTGCCTATCCCGAAATCTCCGTATTTTTTCAATTCCCTGAAGGTTTGTTCTCCACTGTAAACGCCTTCACCCAGAGCATTGATTGTTGAATACTGAAAAAGCACATCCCTGCTGAAAGTAGCGCCGTAACAGAAAAAAGAAATTGTCCAGAATAAGAATAAGTATGTACTCAAAATTTTCATTGAATATCCCCTGAATTTAATCTGCTTCCACAGTTATTTCGCGAAGATTTTTATCGCCTGCCTGCTGTATCAACAACGTGATATACGATGACAATAAGACATCTTTTGTATTCAATTGTTCTGGTTTGCTCCGTCCTTTAATGTCATCAATGAATGCCTGAAAGTATCCTCCATCGTTTGCTTCAGGAAGCTTGATATACTTGATTTCTTTTTCTCCTGCTTTTGCAAAAACAATGTTCTTTGTTGTTGCGGATGTTTCTGCTATGCCGCCGGTGCCATAAACAGTGAACCGCCAGTAAAAGGGAAGGGAATATCCATGACTATCAGGTGCAAAATAACTGACATCTCCAAGAACTCCGCAACCATTGACAAGTGTTAACATCATCTGTCCTGCATCCATAAAATGAGGATATTTTTTCGCAAAGGCATTCCATGACCTTGCTGCATTGATTTTTGAAAATTGAAATCCTGTTGCCCATACAATGTAATCTATGGCATGAATTCCAATATCATTGATTGTGCCTCCATGCATATCAGGTTCAAAGTACCACTCTGGCCGCTCGTTTATCATCAATGGGTGATGTCCTGTAAAAATAATACTGTGGATTTCACCTAACTCGCCTGATTTTATCAGATTGCGCAGTCCAATAAACTGCGACATGTCTCTCATCGTCAATTGACATCCAACTTTTAAGTTTTTTTCAGTAGATATTGTTATGATTTCTTTGATTTCAGAAATACGGGTACAGAGTGGTTTATCTGCTATGATATGTTTTCCTTTTTTCAATGCTTCAATGGCAATTTTTCCTCTTTTTCCATAGCAGTCGCCGATTGCTATGATATCGCAGTCAACATTCTCAATCATTTTCATACAATCAGTGTGTGTGATTTTTGCAATCCCCTGCTGTTCAACAAATAATCTTGTTTTTTCATCCTCTTCACAGCATGCGACAAGTTCAATTTCTGGATGATTTTTCGCTCTCGAAACAATATCGTAAATATGTCCATGTCTAAATCCAGCAATCGCAATCTTTAGTTTCAATCCTTCGCCCTGTTACATTGTGAAAAATTTCTCGCCTGTATATTTTACTCTTTTTCCGTTTATTATCAGCTGCTCAAGTTCCTGCAGAGGCGGTATGTGAACAATAGTTTCAACTTTTTTCTGTGGTTTTACCACAGAAATATTGAGAGTTTTATCAGAAAATCTTGCAGAAATTGAAATATTTCCAAAGTATGTCGGGACATTTTCCCATCTTAATCCTTTGCCTTCAAAAAATGCAATGGGTGCCATTTTCAGCAGGTGAAGTTGATTATCTTTTTCCTGAATTACGCACAGCCGTGTGAGCATTAAAGCAAGTCCGTAGGAAAAGCAATTTCCGAACACACCATTTCTTGTTTCACATGAAACAAAACTCTGTCTTGATGCACCAGCAGCAAAAAGACTGTATAAACCCATCGTAAATTTTTCCCTGTCTTCCAATTGAAGAGAATGGAAGATGTTCCATGAAAAACATGGTTCACAAGAAGAAATTTCGTGGTCCAGAACTGCTGGCTGCCATTCGCTTGAAAATTGTCTGTAAATTCTCCATTGCGGGCCTTCTCTGAACCACCTTATTGCTGCCTTCATTTCTTCTTCATCTGCATCAAACAGTTCCCCGAATACACAAACCAGTGGACCTGTGTCAAGGTAAAATGCATGCGCGAGTTCCCACCCTTTCCCCCCTGACAGGACCGCTGGAATCAATGGAATGCTGGTTCCGTCAGCAGTTTTCCATTTTTTCGATTTTTTTACAACCTCACGAAAAATCTCTCTGAATCTATTGCGATATTCTGCGGCTTTTTCAATAAAAAAATCTGCCTGCGGGTGATTTATACCTTTGAGAAAAAAGGATGCTGTCTTCAATGCTTTGTGATGCCATGCATTGTTCCACACGGTCTGACTGCACCAGCCACTATCATTGGAAATTGCTGGCGGAAGTATTCCCTCATAATGGCCATGTCCTTTTGTATCAATGGCATCACAGATAAACTGACATGCCTTTACAATCGGCAATGTCCAATTCTTAATGAAATTCGTATCCCGTGAAAGCATCGCGTGTTCTGCTGCTATCCACAAAATTGCTGCATGGTCAGTAATCCAGTCAATAGCTGATAATTGCTGTGGAGTGCTGAAATAACCAGGATGTTTTTCAAGATAGGGACTGGCTGGTTTTTTCTGTCCCTGATACATTCTGTAGGGTTCAAGATATTTTTCAACTTCCTTTCCAAAACCAAGAAAGTCAAGACCATAAAGATGCATCGCAAGTGAT
>JAKPDB010000022.1 GCA_029552985.1 bacterium | reverse complement strand
TTCAATTTGCGGCATGCCAGAAAATTTCATATTCGGCAAAGTATAGTTTCCCTGGCTCTCATCCTCGATATAAACAGCGAAGCTCCGAGTGAGGCCATAACTCGAAATGAAGTTCTCAAGCATCTGCTTATCTGCTGTCGTCAATTGCTGAAGTGTGAAGGCAACATGCTTTAGCAAATCTTTTCTCACTGAAAAAACAACCAGATTTTCCGTTTCAATAACCAGGCTCTTGTCGTCTTGCTTGCTTGAAAATTGAGTGACTACATGGCGGGCAAAGTTTTTTTTCTCGGCGGCATTCAGCTTGCCTATTTCGATATAGCCATCGGGGTTGCTTTGAAACTTCAGCTCTGGAGTAATACCAACAACGTAATAGGGATAACCAGCATTGGCTATAAGAATTAAATTTCTTTCTTGCCAGAAATTAAGATGAAAAGGATTATTTAGTTGACCTGGTAAATTTCCCTGTCCAGGAGAATAACTTCCAGCATCAGATAAATCATCATAATTTAATCTTATAATTTTATGATTATTATAATCAACCGTATAAACATAATTATCAAGCAACAATAACCCAGGTCCAGAAGCATCAAGATATTTATGCCTAACTTCTGACCAATTTGAAAGATTATATACATAAATTGTCTGCCAGTCTTTTACGATTAAAAAATTATTTATTGGGTCAACCCATAAGCCTAAGGGGTCATGACCAAAATTAAAAAGCTCAATAAAAGATAAATCTTCGGCAGAATGAATTTTTATTCTAAGATTTGGACCACCGTCAGAAATATAAAGTTTTCCGTTATAATATCTAATACAGCGTGGATAATAAAATTCGTCATTTCCACTTCCTAAAGAACCAGCTTTTGAAACAAACTCACCATCAAGAGTAAATTTTTGAATTCTGTTATTTCCGTAATCAGCAATAAATAAAGATACACCATCGGAACATATTGAAATTGGTAAGTTAAACTGCCCATCTTCAGTTCCATAAGAACCAAAATAAGAAAGAAATTCTAAAGTTTCAGCATCAAAAATTGATATTCTATGGATTGAGCAAACATAAATTTTTCCGTCAACAACGCAGCTATCATAACAAGATGTAGACCCGCCACTTGTGCCAACAAAACAGATGCCATCAATAATCCGCAAGCGGAAATATCGCTTTGACATCTGCGTTAAGAACTTTCCTGCCTTCAAGTCGCTTCCTGAAAGGTATTGAGAAACCAGATTAACTGAAAAATCAGAATCGTCCGCCCCTTCGACGTAGCAAAAACAGGTGTCGCCGAGATTAGCGCCGAGAGCCTGAAAGTATTCCATCGTTTTT
>JAKPDB010000016.1 GCA_029552985.1 bacterium | reverse complement strand
GAAATCAGCAGTAACACCATTTTCAAATTTTATCAATGCCTGGCCATGGTCTTCGTTTGAAACAGAAAACCACACCCTTTTCTGAAAATCACCTGAAATGCCTGTAATTTTTGATGGAACAAGGTTCAAAATCCAATCAATAAAATGTGCTCCCCAGTCGTGCATTACTCCGCCACTGATTTTCTTATCAGAACGCCACCAGTATCGTGGATGAGCATAGTTACCAATAAAACACTCTATATGGAAAATGTCTCCAATCAAACCATTGTTAACCAAGTTTTTTATGGCAATATAGTCCCCATCCCATCTTCTATTATGGAATACGCTGAGCATCAGTTTGTTTTTTCTCGCAGTTTCTATCATTTTGTTTGCCTCTTCCACGCTGATGCAGAATGGCTTTTCAAGAATTACATGTTTCCCATACGCAAAACTTTTCATTGCCACTTCAAAATGTACATTGTGAGGAACAATGCCCACAACAAGGTCTATTTCTTTCATTTTCAGCATTTCTTCAGGATTGGTAAAATATCCCAACAAATCAGGTAGTTCCTGCCTGGCTGCATTAACCCTTTCAGGGTTTGTATCGCACACAGCCACAGTTTTCATTCCAGATGTGGAATTAATCCAGGTTGCATGTCCTTTGCCCATTCCAAACATGGGTCCATAACCAACCAGTCCACAATGGATTGTTTTTTCCTTTTGTTTTTCTCCAAGCATCCAGGCAATGCATCTGATCACAATTTTTCTGAAGTCAAAGTTTTTCCAGGTCTGTCTGGTACCACCGGCAAAAATACAGCAAACCAGTCCTTTTTTATATTCTCTGACAGAAACAACAGGAACTTTTCTGTTACCAATGTAAGTTGAAAAAATCACTTTTGACTGTGTTGACTTCACATCAAGAAGGAAATCATTTATTTGAAATTCAGAAGGAAATCGTTGTGTAATATAGTGATTTTTTTCCTCAACAAAAACAGTGAATTGCTGAAGGGACCTGTCTTCAAGGCCATTGCATCCTGTAATTTCCTTTAATGCATTTGATATTTCAGCAGATGGATTGACGAACAATAGCATTCCTCCTGACCCTGCATATTCATCGAGTTTTTTTACTTGCTCTGATGAAAACTTTTTCAGAAAAACAATCACTGCGTCATAATGTGTTAATTTCTTATCACCAGCTTCTGAAACAAAAGAAAATCTTCCATCTCCTTCAAACATTGTCTCAAGTTCTGATTTTGCCCATACAGAAATATGGGATTCATCCTGGTCATACAGATAAAGAACCTTTTTCATCACAGCCCCCTTTATGATTTTCTGTAAATTTTAATTGCAAAATCCCTGTTTGTTTCTGGTAACATAAAACTTAAACTACCCTGGTTTTTTTCAATTTCTGTCTTTACAATTTTTCCAGTGTATGTATCCCAGAATTCTATCACATAATCACCAGGAATCAAGTCCTCGATCAAACACTGATTGTTCTTTGTTAGAGGCGGGTCTGAATCAGATGGTGGCTTTTTCAATCTGTCCTGACCATAAACCCATATCAGGGCTTTTTCCTGTCCAGCAAGACACAGTGACTTAATGTTGTTTTCATTTTCGCCTGTGATTTTCACCTGTTTTGGGTCAAGTTTTTCTTTAAGCCGATCAACTCCTGTCATATATTCTGCAAGGGCCTTATAATGGAAATAGAGATTTTTCTCCTCAATAAAATTGTGCCACCAGAAAAGCGCAGTGGCAGCAAACGGAAGATGGGACCCTGCCCATATCCCATTATGCAGGTCTGCTTCAATCAGTGCTTCTGGGCCTGCATTCCAGTTTCCACCGTATTCAGAAACAAAATGCGGTTTATTAAATCTTGCATTAAAGTTTGCTATTACCTTGAGATAATCAACGATATTACCTCCTCTCACATCATAATAAGCATTTGTGAGAACATAATCAACCTGTGGAAGTTTAAATACATCGCTATCATATAAAATTGTGTAATGACCTGTAATCATGTGATCGTTCGGGTCAATCTGCGAAAGATAATCTCCTATTTCTGCATACCAGTTAGCAAGAACATCTGTTTTATAAAAATTGTTGCTGGCTCCTATTAAATTCATCTCATTAACAAGTTCCCAGGAAAAAATATTAGGACTGTACGACCATCTTGCGATAATGTATCTGAGCCGTTTTTTGAATAAATCTTTTGCCTGTGGGTTGGTAAAAAATTCTTCAGGTGAATTCAAAAAACCGCCGTTTTTGATATTGTAGGGACTATCCTGCCATTCCTGGTCGCAATAGGTGCTCACAGAACCATGATTGACAATCAACAATTGAATATAAATCCCTTTTTTTGAGGCAATCTCAAGAATCCAGTCGAGTTTCCATGCATTTCTCAAGTCATACCTGCCGAGGCCTTCATAAAAATCATATCCCTTTTTCCATTCAATTGCCAGCCACCATGCTGCCATCCATGTTTCAAAAAAATTTTCTTTGTTTTTCTCCATATCATTAAGCCATGTTTCAAAATTGATTGTTCCATCCTGGGCAGCCAGTGGGCGGTGAAACAGTTGAGAGTATCTATTGTCATTTAAAGACCTGATGTTATGCCCGATTGGATAAAAAAAACTTCCGTTATCAAACTCAAAGTATCTGATATCTTTTTTGCTTGTTCGAACAAATCCAGGATTTTTTGAATCAATTGCCCTGAAGGTCATTGTAGAAGTGGAAAAAATTTCTTCACCCTTGTTTATGGATGCAGTAATTTTGTACTTATAAACTCCTTTTTCAGTTGGAGAAAATCGTATTTTCCATTCAGGCAATCCCTGTGGTTGTAAATTATCCTGACCTTTTGTTCCAGGACCTGCAAAATAAAAATCCTGATAAAAAAAGCCAGGCACAACTATTTCTCGTCCTGATGGCGAGACAAAATATCCATCAATGGCAATACAATCAGGGTCAAATGGATTTGGAAAATAAACTGGTGTTTTGAATGAAATTTCAAACTTTTCATAAAGAGGCACTTCTGTTCTATTCACCTTTAATGAGGAAAAAAGAACTGGTAAAAGACGGATATTATCAATATAAAATGATTGAGTAAATTTTGCGTCAGAGATGAATTTTATTCCGAGTTCCCGGATTTGTTCTAAGCTGTACTGGTTCCAGGGTTTTTTATGACCAGATGGGGTAAGGTCGAGGCTTGAACCAGAAATATTGATTGAAATTTTTGTTGTTCCAAATTTTACCGGATAAGATTTCGTCTGATACCATAACCACTCCCTATCCTTGATATAAACAAAAAATTTCACCTGCTGCAGTGGTGTTTCAGTGACAACCATATCAAACATCAGGGTTTGATAACCAGTCCAGTTTTCATTCAGAAGCGTTTTTATTCCTGCTTCACCAGGGAAACTTATTGTACATTTGAGGCAACCATAACCTTCTGTTGCATTCTGACTGGATTGTTCCAGAATACATTGTGTTGTAGAACCTTCAATAACACTCCAGGAGCCAGTGTTTTCTTCAAAATTAAAAAGAACCCTCTGTGGCAGGCAGTACCCTGATATGCCTATGAAAAATACCGACAATAAAAAAAGATTTTTTTTCACTTTAATGTTTTTTCCAATCAAAACCCTGAATAAGAAATCGTGGCGCCTGCGATATTGGTATAAACCATTATTACTTCAATCCCATTGCAGATACCTGTACCGGTTGTTTTCGCAGTAAATCCATTTGCATCCGACATTATGCTCCCCATACCCTTGGCATCCATAATGGTTCCTTCTCCATTTCAGCAAAAAGAAGTTTTGTGATCAACTGGTACCTCAATTCTTTATACTCTGGTTCATCCCACAGATTATGATATTCACCCACATCATTTTCAAGGTCAAAAAGTTCACCGTAGTCCTTTCTGAAATACACTGTAATTTTGTACTGTTTCTCAATATATGTTTTCAAAAAAATCGTTGTTGGTTCATGTCTGTTTTCAACAACAACCCAGTTTCTTAATGATTCCTCTTTTCCATAAAAAACAGGGCTCTGGTCAATACCAGTCATTGTGCGTGGGATTTTGAGCCCGCATAATGAAAGAATGGTCGGCGCAAAATCAACAAATGAAATTAATGCATCTGAAATTTTGTTTTCAGGAACATGCCCCGGCCATCTTACAATAAACGGAACACGCAACAAATCTTCATAATGAAACGCTCCTTTTGCTGCAAGATTGTGCTGGCCAATAAGATGTCCGTGGTCAGTGGTAAATATCACAATGGTATCTTCAGAAAGTCCCAGTTTATCAAGTTCATCAATTATTAATCCGATGTATTTATCCATCATAGAAATCATACCATAATAAATAGCAATGTCTTTTTTCAATGTTTTCAGCAAATGAAGGTGAGAATGAAAACCATGAAGTCCCATACCTGATTCTCTCCATGGAGAAAAGTCAGGATTTTTCAGTTGTGTGAGTTGAAAATGAGGAGGATTTTTTTTGTGTTCATCTGGTTTTCCGTGGGGAACTGTCAATTTTTCAGGGTCATACATGGTATCCCATGGAGATGGAACAAGATACGGTGGGTGCGGATCGAGAAAACTCGCCCACAAGAAAAATCGCTGGTTTTTCCGGTGATACTGTCTGAGAAATTTTATTGTGCGCTCAGCAATCCATGTATCGTAATGAAATTCTTCAGGAAGTGCCCAGTGCCAGCGTTGCTGGTGATGTACAGTACCTGCAGGTGCTCTGAAATATTTTCTCCAATCCCTCAGGCCCTTTTTCTCCATCCATATTGCATAATGCTGACCAACATGAAATTCATCTGTGTGGTTTCTTGCCAGTTCCACCCTTTGAAATCCATAAAAAGGGCCATGAAATTTTTTCCAGAAATCAAGGTTCTGCATCAATGGATTTGATTCTATTGAAGGATATTCAGGGGTATGTTTCAGTGGTTGAAAGTGCGCCTTGCCAATTAAAACCGTTTTGTAATCTGCACAAGAAAGATATTGCCCGATAGTTGGCTCTGTTTCAGGAAGTTTTGTTCCAAGAGACCATGCGCCATGCTGGCCTGGATATTTTCCTGTAATCAGTGATGCTCTTGAAGGAGTGCATGTGGGATTTGTACAGTATGCCCTGGTAAATCTTATTCCCTGTTGTGCCAGTTTATCAAGATTCGGAGTTTTTATCTCAGGATTGGTACAACCAAGTGTGTTATAATGCTGCTGGTCACTTGTGATAAACAATATATTTGGCTTCTTTTTCATTTTTTCTCCAGAACGATTGAGTTATAATACATTATTATGAAACAATTTTCACTGCTTATCAAGCCAGTATCTTCACAATGTAATTCAGATTGCGACTATTGTTTCTATAAAAATCTTACCGTTTATAAAAATCAACAGTCCACATTCATGACCCGCCAGGTGGTTGAAATACTGATTAAAAAATATCTATCAACCCAGCAGAATCAGTATATTTTCTCATGGCAGGGTGGAGAACCACTCTTGATGGGACTGGATTTCTACAAAGATGTTATCCATCTCCAGCAAACGTTGGCAAGACCTGGTTCTGTCATTGGTAACGGGATTCAAACGAATGGTTATCTCATTGACGAAATGTATGCAGATTTTTTTTCAACAAACAATTTCCTTGTTGGTATCAGTTGTGATGGACCAGAACACCTGCATAATAAATTCAGGAAAATTCCTGACGGAAGAAATGCATTTCATCTTGTTATGGATGGCATAAAAATATTACAGAAACACAATGTTGCTTTTAATACCCTCACTGTTGTTACGTCTGAACATGCAGGGAAAGGAAAATTGGTTTATCAGTTTTTGAAAGACATAGGTTCTGACTACCATCAGTACATTCCATGCGTTGAATATGACAAAAACAGGAAAAAACTACCATGGACAATAGAAGGTATAAACTGGGGAAAATTTTTGATTGAAATTTTTCAGCAGTGGTTGATTGACAGTCAAAAAATTTCAATACGACTTTTTGATTCAATCATTCTTGTTTTGCTAGGTCAACCATCTGGTATATGTCAGATTGAAAGAAATTGCTGTCAGTATTTTGTTGTTGAACACAATGGAGATGTTTTTCCATGCGATTTCTTTGTGAGGAACGATACCCTGCTTGGAAATATTACAGGTAATATGTGGGATGATTTGCTTAATTCTGAAAAGTACAGAAGTTTCGGCACAAGAAAATCGCTGTGGCATTCAGATTGTGATAGGTGCCAGTATCTGAAGTTTTGCGCAGGGGACTGCCAGAAACATAGAACTGGAAAAGGCAAATCAGGAAGACCGAAAAGCGTTCTTTGCGAAGGATGGCAATTGTTTTATAAAGAAACATTGCCTGAATTCAAAAGAATTGCTCAATCTTACAGACAGAGTTATCTTAGAAGAATGTCAATCGAATTTTGAACCTGGTATGCATCAATCAGTTTTTTCACAACCATTTTGACATTTTCCTGTGCCTGTCTTTCGTCAATTTTCACGCCTTCTTCGTACGCCTGCCTTACTTCTGTGCCGATATTGATTTTTGTAATACCTACTTTTATTGCCTGTCTGATATATTCTTCGTCAATCCCTGAACCTCCATGAAGAACAAGTGGAATACCAGTGGCATTTTTTATTTTTTCAAGATGCTCAATATCAATCCGTGCTCTCACTTTTTTCTCGTGCTTTGCAGCACCAGTAATTGCTCCATGAATTGAGCCAACAGAAACAGATAGCCAGTCCACATCTGTCATTTTTACAAATTTCTCAGCTGCAACAGGGTCAGTAAATCCAATTTTCTTTTCAAAAATTTCTTCATACGGTGGAAGCGGAAATGGCTCATGCCCCATCACAGAGCCAAGTTCTGCCTCAACACATATGTTTTTTCCATGCGCCATTTCAACAACCCTTTTTGTAATGCTTACATTGTCTGCAAAAGGAAGCCGCGAGCCATCTATCATTACAGAATCAAATTCAAGATCAATGGCTTCATTAATCATTGCCAGCCAGTTCACAGGCAGAAAATGTTCATCAATCACAGGAACATGGTCAAGATGCAAAAATGTGAATTTTGGGTCGGCATCGTTTTCATACTGCTGCGCAACAGATTTAATACTTTTTGCACCAAAATTTTCTATGTCTGGCCTTGAAACTTCAATAATACCAATAGTTCTGCATTCAACCAGCGCGTCAGAAATTGGTTTTACCATAGGAAGATACGCAACATTAAATGCAGGAATAACAATGTGATGATCGTAAGCAGTCTTCATCACTTTTTTAATGGTCATATAAGGATTCATGTTTCACCTCAGATAAACAATCTTTCCTGTTTCAATGGATTTTTCGCCGCCTGCGCAGATGGCGATACTTTCCCTTCCAGCAATTCCATCAGCAAGAACCTTATCTCGTGTAAGGCAACAACGCAAAAAATCATCAACCAATCCTGGGTCTCCACCACCATGACCGCCTGGAGCAAGTGTCACAGGAACAATTTCTTTTTCTCTTGTATGCCTGTAAACAATTTCAATATATGGTTTTCTATTGTCTGCTGCAGAAACAATGTACGGGTCTATTCCATAAATTTTTGCTCTATCTCCAATAAACCAGAATTCTCGCTTGTAATCAGGGGTAAACTGACTCTCCACAAAAAACGCCTTCACATGATTTTCATAATTGATTGTCAAAATTTCATGGTCATAAACATCTATTTCTTTTGCAAAAACGCACTTGTCTTCTACCTCCATGGTAATACTGGCTTCACCATAATCCCAGGAAATGTTTTTATCAAGCAGTGCTTCCGGGCAATCAAACCTTTTTGAGCAACTGGAGCATACTTTGTCATCTGGCTCATTTCCACCAAAAACCGCAAGTCCTCCTTCGCCGTAAACACGGCTGGCTCTACTACCAATAATCCAGTTAAGAATATCAATGGAGTGTGTTGCCTTCTGAACAAGAAGACCGCCGCTGTTTCTTCTCAAACGCCACCAGCCATGGAAAAAATACTGGGAACCTGTTGATACTGAATCAAATCCTCCTGCCATAATCAACCTGCCAATTTTTTTCTCAACATTGACAATCTCGTACATTTTTCTATAAAAATTGTTATACCTGAGAACAAAGCCCACGCAGAGAATTTTCCCTGATTTTTCCTGGGCTTTCAGAATTTCGTCACAGTCATCCACTGTAAGCGCCAGCGGTTTTTCACAAAGAACATCAAGCCCTCTTTCAAAAGCAGCGATTGCAATATCCCTGTGGGTGTAATCAGGACTGGTGATAATCACTGCATCTAGCCCCTTTTTATCAAGCATTTTTTCTGTGTCTGTGTATATGTCATCATCATTCAGACAAAGAACCTGCTTTGCAACAGCAAGCCGTTTTTTATCAGGGTCTGATATTGCGACAATTCTGGCAACATCCCTTTTTTCTTTCATAATATGGATGCCATAGCATCTGATTCCCCGATTACCAGCACCAACAATTCCTATGTTCAGCATTGCTCCTCCGGAATAATTTTTTACCAGAGATTATTGATGATTTCAAGGGTTTTTTCAACAAGTTGGTTGCCGCCTTCAGGACCAACCATGCACGATGGCCCTATTGCGCCATAACTTTTTCCTTTCACTGCTTTTTCTGTGGGAAGATAGGTTCCGCCGCCTGCCAGTTGCACAATAAACGATTGAACTGCTTTGCTTTGCGCCTTGATCCTGATTCCATAGTCAAGAAACAATTCAAATGGATTTGTGGCAAATACAATGTCACCTAATCTTACAACGTGTACCTCAACCTGAACATTCTTGCTTTTTTTATTTTTTTCTCTTTCCACGCATCTTTGAAACCAACGATATTTTCTATAATGATATGTAATATCCCTGTACCATCGCGGCTGCTTGGTGATTTCAGGGTTATTGTCAATTTCTTTTTTCAATCTTTCGTATTCTTTGCGAGATTTCATTGCTTCCTTTGAAAATTGCTTCAAATCTTTTGCAGAACAACTGAATCCTTTCAGCCGTAATTTTTTTGAAATCACTTCAAATTCAAGTTGCCATCTTATGTCCTTTTCAATATCGCCAAGTACCCTTTGAATGCCATCTGCAACCCTGACAGCAATATCCTGTCTTTCGCTTCTTCCTGAAAGATTCCACATCCTCTCATATGCTTTCTTACACAAAAGAATATGAGGAGATTGGTCTCCTGCTGCGCTGCATTGAGCAAGAATGAAAATGTTTTCGCCAAACCTTCTTCTCAATTCCTTTTTCACATCATGCCAGTAATCAGCGCTGATTTCAAAAAGATGTTCATCAACCTGACTGGGACAGGCGATATTCACTATTAAGCCAGTAAGATTTTTCTGGATGTCCCAGGTTCCCATGATGTTGAGTGTATGGTCTTCATAACCCTCAATGTGACTGAATTGGGGGTCGTCTGTGGTTCCATACATCTTTGATGAGCCATCATAATAAGAAACCCTTCTGTTATATCCAACAACAGCATAACCCAATCCGTAACCTATACCACTTTCTTTTCTTTTTTCCCATGCATTCTGAATGCCATGCGCGATCTTTGAAGCTGCAAACTCAATATAATCAGTAATTTTCATCACCGGAAGTTCCACACCATAAATATCTTTGATGTCCAGACCAGGTGTACCGCGAAGTATATCGCCTCCAGATTCTGGCGCAGTATGCGTATGGGTTGCGTTCATAATAATGCTTGTTTTATCAATTTCTGGAACAAGTGTTTTTGTTTTTTCTACGACTGCTCTTTTGAACTCTGCTGGAATTGCCACAAGGTCGCAACTGACCATCACTGCGTGCTTGCGATCATTTTTCCCTGTTGCTTCCAGCACAAGGATTGTTGCAGTAATAGGGTCTTTTACGCCTTCGGAAACCCTTGCGTGAAACTGTCCACACAGACACACAGGCATATCCGGCGTAATGTCAACTTCAGCCCATCCCACCAGAATCTTTTCAGTGTTCATATTTCCTCCCTATTAACCAAGAAATTTTCGCATCCTCTCGCAATAATAAACCACAAGTTCCCATTTTGCATCTGGTGGAATTCTATGGTCAGGACATGGAATATAGCCACCCAATTCAACAAGTTCCAGCAGTCGACTGATTTCACTATCAACTGCCTTTTTATCTTTCGAAAATACCACCTTGTTCATTCCACCAACGCCCCTGATGCTTCTGCCAAATTTCTCTCTCCATGGTTTGATGTTTCCATTCCATGTTCCAACTTCAATAGGGAACATGGTATTAACGCCATTGTCGAGCCATATCGGAACAAGGGCATCAATGCACCCATCGCAGTCAACGCTGACAATATCAATGCCGTAACTGTTCAATAAATCACAGATTCTTCTGTAATGCGGACCAATCTTCTTTCTGAAAACACTCGGTGAAATCAATGGCCCGTTTTTGAAACAGATATCTTCCCAGAAATGTCCAAAGTCAAATGTTACACCTGTTTCAAGAGTTGTCTTGACTGCCTGATAACATATGTCAGCATTTGTCTCAACAATTTCATCAAATAGCGCTTCGTCATCAACGAGGAGATAACAGGCACCTTCCATAGTCAACCAGTTTCTAATCCATCCATAGAGGCTGCCACAATAAATCCCCAGGGGTTCGCTTCTTTCCTGTTTTTTGAGAAAATCCATGCCTCCTTGTTCAAAAGTTAGAACATTTCGACCAGCAATGACTGGCGCTTTTAATACTCTTTCTTTTGACCACTGTAATTTTGGTAGATACAATTTTTCCCATGAATCTCGATCTTTCAAAAGATGGTCAACATCAGCAGGGATTGAGCCAGCACCCGGTCTTTGTAAGATTATCACTCCTTCACCATTGAGAATTTTCTTTGTTCCGTCAGGAAGTTCTTCGATAATCTTTGATTCAAAAGCAGGCCAGAGACAAAGAATTGGCTTGAACACATTGTACCAGTTGAAATCAAATCCAATAATTTTTGAAATTTCAAAATCAGCATAATTACCATCAGCCCAATTTTTTGCAATCTCCTCTGGAATGTGTTTTTCAGAAGCCCACAGATCAAGAGTTTCATTCCAGAATCCAAAATGAACCAGTGGCATCCTGTCATAACTTTCATAGTGAAGAATTTTTTTCACTCTTTCTCTGTTTGTCAATTTTTTCTCCTTTTGAAAGAAAAGGTATTCAGCCCTGGACTCAATAGTATCTTTTTTTGATGGCCAAAATCAGGCGGCAGAATAAGAATGCCTGTTGTTGATTCAGGCACCCTCACAGATATTTCAAAAAATTTGTGTTTTTTGATTTTCCATGATACAGAAATAACTCCGTGGGGCGTGGGTACATCTGTTTTTGTCCATTCAAAATCACACAGTACAACTTCTACCAGAAACTTTTTGAAACCTGGTTCTAATGGCTTTATACCACCAGCATAAGCAGGAAGTATCATACCAGGCGCTGCACTCCATCCGTGGCAGAGAGAAGTATGTCTGTCCCACATTTCCCAGCAACTTGTTGCTCCAAATTCAAGCATAGTGCCCCAGCATGTGCGAATGTAGTTGAGTGCTTCCTTGTATTTTTTTGCCTTAATCAGGGACAAAAGTGCATAAAACGACCAGAAGGGACTTCCAATTTTTACAACTTCTTCACCGATATAATTTCCGTGGTGTTCAGGGATAAAAGCACTCTGGTAATCGCCAAGATTTGGAAGATACATACCGCAAACACCAGCAATGTGTTCCATTGCATGTTGTCGCTGCTTTTCTGAACCTATTTCAAGCAGATTAAAAAGGAAATTCTCGTGTTGACCAATGATGTTTTCTGATGCAGCTGGTGGTTTTGCAGGACTGTTTTTTCTATATTTTTTGAATGCCTGTTTTTCTTTGCACCAGTAAAACTTTACGATCTTTTTTTTCAATAAATCTGCATATTTTTTATACTCTGATGCCTGCTGATAATCTCCGGCTGCCATTGCGATTTTTTCTGCATAAATCAATGATTCACAGAACCATCCCTGCACAGCACCATCAGCAAACCTGTCATCAAGAGATGTCCAGTCAACAAAGTTCCAGCCCGACTTTATATCAAACAGCCCATCTTGATCTGTGTGCTTCAAAAGCCATTCCATCTGTTTCTTTACTCCTGGATACGACTTTTTCAACGTTTCAAAATCTCCAGTAAAAAGATAATACTCCCATACAATCACAGGTATTCTCATCCCCCACGTAGGAAGATTTGATACCTTTTTTCCAGGACAAACGCCTGGAATCCAACCTTCTTCAGTATTTCCTGAGGTAAACTCAATTATTGCCTTTTTTGAAAGTTCATAGGCACCAAAACAGTAGTAGTTAACAAGCGCTTCTGGTTGGGCATCTCCAACCCACTGGGAGCGCTCTCTCCAGGGGCAATCAGTATATGCATCTTCCATGCACAAATTGACAGTTCTTGCTGAAAGATTGTAAATCTGCTCAAAAAGTTTATCAGAGCACTGGAAAGAACCCTGCTTTTTGGCAGGATATATTGCCTCATAGGCGAGTATTGAATGAAGTGTGACTTTCGCCTGATTATCAGTAGGATTGAAAATTCTTACAACCATATACCTGAATCCGCGCTGCTGGTTTGTGCGATGACACACCTTTCTATTTCCAAGAATTATTCTCTGTGCCTGCTTCAATGAAGGAGATTGCCAAAGTGTTGCAACACGATTGTTCCATAGGCATTCACTGTGCGCAAAATCAATAATTGTTCCTGAAGGACCTTCAGCGCATATTTCAACAAACGCAAGCGTTTCAAAGCCAAAATCCAGTACAAGACATACTGCCTTCTGGCCATCAAGCGTAAAAGATAGATGTTTCTGCCAGCGTGAAGGAACTTTTACTTCTGGATCAACAACTATTGCCTGGTCAAGTTTTTTTGCATTCCACAATGTTTCGGCTATCTTTTCCTTATCAAGAAAGTCCTGTATGTTTTCAGTGGTACAACCATAGATATCAAGAATTCGTTGTGGAATAACAACCTTTTCTTTTATCAATGGAATGGGTCTTGGGAAAAATTCTTTTGGTTGCGGTAAAGTGGAAGATTCTTTTTCAATGACATTTTTCCATTCAGAATCATCAAAAGATGGTTGTTGCCAGTTTTCTGGTTCGCTTCGTGCATCAAAACACTCAGGAAAAAAAATACCAGGGATAGAACTATAGGATTTGGCTACAATACCTTTCCACGAATTGTCAGACACAAGTATCGTGCTTGTTTCTGAATCAATTTGACAGATAAGAGCCGGTTCAATAGATTCAAAAATCTTTGTCGGCTGGCAATAGTGCTGTACAGAAAACGCAATCACATTCTCGCCTTTTTCAAGTTTTATTCTGTGAGTGTCATAATAGGGACAGGATGCCTTTCCTCTTGCAGGGCCAAACCCGATATATTTTCCATTTACCCATAACCTGTATCTTGAATCAGCAAAACAATAAATAATGGCATTTGCCGTTTTTTCTGAAACAAATTTTTTCCTGAAATAACACATGTGAAATGTATCAACTGGTTTTTCATTCAGCCATATCCATTTTGCATATTCAAACATGTTGACTCCTATTATGATTTTTTCTCAATGCTCTTAACCGCATCTGGTAAAAAATCAATGATATCTCCTGCAATAAGTGAGTACTCACCAATTTTTCTTGCAGCAAGGTCTCCTGCAAGCCCATGAAGAAATGTTCCTGTGATTGCACTATCCCATAAAGAAAATCCCTGAACAACCAGAGAACCAATAATACCAGAAAGAACATCTCCGCTTCCAGCAGTTGCCATACCTGGATTTCCTGTCAGACTGATGCGCACCCTTTCTCCATCAGAAATTACTGTCCTGTATCCTTTAAGAACAACAATCACGCCATATTTTTGCGCAAACTCCTTTGCCACTTTTTCTCTGTTTTTCTGAATGTCAGGAATTGTTAAGCCAGTAAGGTGAGACATTTCCCCTGGGTGGGGAGTGACAATCACTTTTTTCTGTTTATCAAGAATTGTTAAATGTTTTGCAAGAAGTTTCAGGCCATCAGCATCAATAACAACGGGTTTATTAATCTCAGGCAGAAGATTTTTGAAAAATTCTTCTGCTGCAAAATCTGTTGAAATGCCTGGTCCTATTACAATACCATCAGCAGTTTTCTTAATGAAATCAAGACATTTTTCGACTGCAAGCGGACTTATTGTTCTTCTTCCTGATTCTGGAAGTGGTTTTGTCATCACCTCTGTAAGTTTTATCTCAAAGATATCATTAAGGGATTCTGGTACTCCTGCGGTGACCATTCCACAACCAGTTCGCAAAGCAGCAAGACAGCTAAGGCACACTGCACCTGTTAGTCCAGGAGAGCCACCAATCACAAAAAGATGTCCGTATGTTCCTTTATGAGTATCTTTTTCCCTTTCTGGCAGAAAAATGTTTTCCATCTGTTATTACGCAGAGCGCCACTGCGATTGTTTTTGTATGGGATATTGACAGTGAAATTGTAAAATCATGATGGTTTCTTGGTATTTTCACAAAAGGTTTACCTGAATGGGTATGCTTGATTTCTATGTCATTTAAATCAAGTTTTACGAAATGGGACGTCGCTTTCAAAAAGGCAAGTTTTGCAGCAAGACAGCTTGCGAAATGAATATTCATGTCTTTATACCTGCGGCAATATTCTATTTCAGAAGGGGTGAAATGCCTTATAAAGTCTCTTTTCTTCAGCAGCGCTTCTATTTGTTTTACGTGAACACTTTCAATGCCAGATGAAATCATGAAGTAGGTGGACTGATGACACTGACAAGTTTTTTGCCCCTGCTTGTGCCAAAGACCACCATTCCCTCCTTTGCAGCATGAATTGTGCAATCAGAGCCGATATAGGTTCCTGGTCCAGGAACAAAACGGGTCCCCTTCTGACGGACAATGATATTTCCTGCTTTCACAATCTGTCCCTCAAAAACCTTCACTCCACGCATTTTGGGATTTGAATCCCTTCCATTACCCTGTTTTTTTCTTCCCATAATAGACGTATGTTAACACGATTTTTAAAACATGTCAATAAACTGTACGAGTTGAGTACATAGGTAACACTTTTTGGTTCTGAAATTGAGATAAAAAATTTATAGGAGAAACATACCCTAAAGATTTATGCGGTCTATTAAAATTATACTCTATCAACCATTCAGTTAGCAAAGAATTAAGAAG
>JAKPDB010000167.1 GCA_029552985.1 bacterium | reverse complement strand
TTCCTTTACCATTCTCATACGGGCAATAAAATTATCAATAAGATTGACTTGTCTTGCGGCTTTCTGACAGAGTTGTTTCCATTTTCCAGCAGAAACCTCTGATGAAATTATTGAAGGGTTTTTGAATGATTTTAAAAAGAGGTAAAAATTTCTTTCATTGATTCGTTCTACAGAAAAATCAGGAATGTTCAGAAAATTTTGTCTGTCAATAGCATATTGATAATAAATTCCACTGGTAAAAAATTTTAAATCTTTTTTGCTGATACAGAGATAACCTTCAAGATTATAAATACCTGTGAGATAAAAAATGTTTGATGGATTTGCAGTAATGATGCAGTCAATTTTTTTGGATTCAAGATATGCCTGTAATTTTTTTATCCGTTGCTCAAAAGACATATAAATTTATTCAACTGCTGTAAAGGAAGTGTAAAATTGCCTTCTGCACATGAAGACGATTTTCTGCCTGTTGCCATACGACAGAATTTTTTCCATCTATGATGCCGTCTGTGACTTCCTCGCCTCTATGCGCTGGCAGACAATGCATAAAAATAAAGTCCCCTGGCGCTTTTTCTACCAATTTTTCGTTTACCTGATATGGCTTGAAAATTTCGAGCCGTTTCTGCTTTTCCTGCTCATTTCCCATACTTACCCAGGTATCAGTGTAAATCACATCTGATTCAGGGATAAAAGCAGTAGGGTCATTGCTTACTTTCAAAAGAGAAGGATTCTTCATGGCATTTGTAATGTTTTTGCTTACTGAAAATTCTGTAGGGCACGATACATTGATCCTTATTCCAAGAATATCCGCGCCGAGAATTAAGGTATTACAGATATTGTTGGCATCGCCAATGTAAGTGATAACAACATCTTCGAGATCCTTTTTTTTCTCCCAGATTGTGAAAAAATCAGCAAGAATCTGGCACGGATGCAAAAAATCTGTAAGGGCGTTGACCACAGGAAAATCAACATACTTTGCAAATGTTTCAACTTCTGACTGCTGGTATGTTCTTATCACAAGACCATTCAAATATGAATTAAGGACTCTCGCTGTGTCCTGAATTGTTTCTCCCCTCGAAATCTGCAATTGGCCTGATTCAAGAAAAATCGGATTCCCTCCAAGTTCAATAATTGCAACCTCAAAAGAAATTCTTGTTCTGCTTGATGGCTTGCGAAACAACAGTCCTATGCACATGCCTTTTAGGGTATCTGAAATCATGATTTGTTTTTTTCTCTGATACTTAAAGAATTTTGCCTGCTCAAAAATTTGATAGATTTCTATTTTGTTCAGGTCCCTGATATCAAGCAGGTCTCTTTTTTTCTTCATTTATTGGGAACTCCTCCTGAAGGGATTGTCTGATAATAGCCAGACCCTTTTTTAGAAGGGATTTCTTTATACCAAGAGGTGGCATAATCCTGATTACTGTGTCGTGGGTGCAATTCAACAATAGTCCGTTGTTTCTGCATCTTTCAACAAAACTCTTGCCACTTACATGAAGTTCCATTCCTATCATAAAACCAATTCCCCTTACTTCTTTTATCACCTGAAACTTTTCCTGCAATTTTTTTAATTCAGACATAAACCAGCCAGAAAGATTTGAAACATTTTCACAAAGATTTTCTTCTTCTATGGTTTCCATTACAGCCATTGCAGCAGCGCAGGCAAGTGGGTTGCCGCCAAATGTGGACGCATGAGTTCCTGGAACAAGAAGGTCTGAAATGCCCTTTCGTGCAATCGTCGCTCCAATGGGAAATCCACCGCCAAGGGTTTTTGCAAGAGTCATAATGTCTGGTTGCACCCCATAGTGTTGAAATGCAAACCATTTGCCTGTGCGACCCATACCTGTTTGAACTTCATCAAAAATCAACAGTAAATCATGTTTGTTGCAAAATTCCCGCAATGATTGCATGTATGACTTATCAGCGACATTGATACCGCCTTCTCCCTGAATCGGCTCAACAATCACAGCGACTGTTTTCTCATCAACAGCCGACTGAAGCGATGACATATCGTTGAACCGCGCATAAGCAAAGCCATCCGGAAGTGGCTTAAAAGGTGCCGAATACTTTTCCTGGCCTGTCATGGTCACAGTAGCAAGGGTTCTTCCATGAAATGAATTGAGCATGGAAATGATTTTATATCTGCCTGTCTTTGCGCCATAGAGACGGCTCAGTTTGATTGCGGCTTCATTGGCTTCAGCGCCACTATTACAAAAAAACACCTTTCCATCGAAAGAGATATCAATCAGCTTCTTTGCGCACAACGCCTGAACATCATTGTAATAATTGTTTGCCACATGCATCAGGGTCTTTACCTGTTTTGTCAGGGCCGTAACAACTTTTGGTGGACAATGGCCAAGCCCGCTTACTGCCCATCCAGGGAAAAAATCAAGGTACTTTTTCCCATTGATATCCCATAGCCAGGGACCTTTACCCCTGACAAAAACAAAGTTTTCTCTGCCATAGCAACCGATAATGTAATCATTGTAATACTGTTTAACTGTTATCTCATCCATCGCTTGCCTCGTCAAGTATAATTTCTGTTCCAATACCCTGTTCTGTGAACACTTCAAGAATTATTGAGTGTACCACATTTCCACTAATAATGTGCACCTTTTTCACGCCTCCTTTTAAACTTGCAATCGCGCCTCGCACCTTTGGAATCATGCCTCCTGTAATTACTTTCTCTTTGATAAGATTCTCCGCTTGCGATGCAGTAATTACTGACAGCAATGTATCAGGATTATCGAGATTTCTCATGACTCCCCTGACACCAGTAACAAAAATCAGTTTTTCTGCTCCAAGAGATTGAGCAACTGCAGAAGAAACTGAATCGCCATTTATGTTATACTTCTGTCCATCCATTGAAATGCCAATAGGAGCAAAAACAACCACGCCTTTTTCAAGAAAAGAGCGCAATACATCTGCCTGAACTTTTTCTACCTGTCCCACAAATCCCAGGTCAATGATTTCGTCGCCTTTCTGCCAGTGAATCTTTTTTGCAATGAGGTGCCTATCTTCTGGCTTTAAAGAAAATGCTTCTGTTCTAAAGTCCTTTTTCAATGTTTCAACAATTTCATCCCTTGCAACGCCGAGAATTTCCACAACAATATCCAGTGTTTCCTGGTCAGTAACCCGGAGACCCTCAATGAATTTTGCCTTTTTACCACGTTTTTCAATTTCTTCTGTAATGGTGGGTCCTGCTCCACACACAACAACAGTCTTTATTCCGACAGCGCTGAGAAAGGCAATATTCTGAAGAATGGATTTCTTTGATTCAGGCAATCTCAAAATCGCGCCACCAATTTTTATGACAAATATCCTGCCTTTATAATCTTGAATATATGGAAGCGCTTCTATTAGCGCGTCTGCTTTCAAATGAGTACTGTTATCTACCACTTTCAGCTCCTTTCATTGAAAAAATTCACGAACAATATTCTATCACATTTTTGAAAAACCGATATCCGTAAGAAAATTCTTCCTGTCCCTTCAATCGTGTCCAATCAGGTAAATGTATTCTAAGCAGTGCCCGTTCAGGATGTGGCATCATTCCAATAACAAGTCCTTTCTCATCGCACACACCAGCAATACCGGCAATAGAACCATTGGGATTATAAGGATATCCTTGCGTTTCTCCGGATGGATTGACATACCGCAAAATTACCTGCTGATTTTTCTCAATTTTTTTCAATAGAGAATGTGATTTCAAAACAAATTTTCCTTCAGCGTGAGCCACAGGAAATCTGATAATTTCTGGCATATTGTTAAAAAAGGGAGAAGTGCTTTTTTCAACCCTGAGATTTACCCACCTGTCTTCAAATCTACCAGACTCATTCCAGACAAGGCTTGCAGTATGTTTTCCCCAGAATGGCAACATTTTTGCCTTGACCAGTACCTGAAATCCATTGCATATGCCTATGATAGGTCTCTGCTTTTCTCTGAATTTTTCTATCTGTTCCCAGCACTTCAGCATTATTTCGTTCGCCAGAACCTTGCCAGCACCAAGGTCATCTCCATAAGAAAACCCACCAGGAATAATCAAAATATCAAAGTCAAGAATTTTGACCCTGCCGGTTGTAATTTGCGATATATGGATTCTTGATGTACTTGCGCCGGCAACCTGACAGGCCCATTCTGTTTCAAGGTCGCAATTTGTTCCACCAGTACGAAGGATAATCACCTTTACCATGAAATCGCTCCACACCACTTCTGTTTCAACAATTCGCCGTTGACATCAAGCAAAGTTTTATCCCTGTCATTTACCTTCAAACGAAAATCAGGTATTACTCTTCCAATTTGTTTGCAGGGCAGTCCTTTGAACAATTTTTCAAATTTTTCGACGCAGGATTCATCAACCTCAACTATAAATCTTCCCTGACTTTCGCTGAACAAAAGTGATACTGGTTCTGCTGTTGTCGCAGGCATCTGCTCAAGGTATATTTCAGCGCCATAACCACTTCCAATTATCATTTCAGCAATCGCAATGGCAACTCCTCCTTCTGAACAATCGTGACATGCCATTACAAGATTATTTTTTATTGCTCGATAAAGTTTTCTCATAATCATCAGACTTATTTCAGGATGTGGAGCAGGGCACCTGCCACCTTCCAGATTAAATACATTGAAAAATCTTGAACCACCAAGTTCATTAGAGGTTTCTCCAAGTATGTAGATCAAATTGCTGGCTTCTTTAAAATCAGAAGTGATTGATTTTCTCACGTCGTCTATCACACTGATGGCAGAGATTAAGAGAGTCCCCGGGATTGAAACAACAGAGCCATCTACTTTTGTGAAGTAATTGTTCAAACTATCCTTACCTGAAATAAAAGGAACTTTATACTGTATTGCATAGTCATGACAGCCCTTCACACATCTTGTCAGTTTTCCAAGTTCAAATGGGTCATCAATCTTTCCCCAGCAAAAATTATCAAGAATCGCTGTTCTGTCTGGGTTTCCACCACAGGCAACAATATTGCGCAATGCTTCGTCAATGCAATTACCAGCCATAAGATAAGGGTCAAGCATTCCGTACCATGGATTGATGCCACAGGAAACCACAATACCTCGATCATTTCCATAAATTGGAGCGAGGACCACAGCATCAGAGGCGCTACAACCATCAATACCACCAAAAGGTTTAATGATGGTATGTCCCTGGACCTCGTGGTCATATTGCCTGACAACAATTTCTTTTGAAGCGATATTTGAGTCAGACAGCAGTTGCAAAAGTGTTTCTTCAAGATTGATATTTTCAGGAATAATGTTTACAGTTTCCCTTTTTTCGTACAATGCCTTTAAAACTGGCAATTCACTTTTTTGAAACAGCCATTTCAGGTCAAGTTCTCCTACTATGTCTTTTTCGTGAAAGATTTTAATTTTTCCAGTTGAATTAAATTTTCCGATACAGGCATACTCAACATTTTCAGATTCAAGAATTTCTTTCAAACGGTTGAATTTTTCAGGTGGAACAGAAAGTACCATTCTTTCCTGGGATTCAGAAACCCATATTTCCCAGGGTTTCAAGTCCTGATATTTCAAAGGTACTTTGTCGAGGTGCACCACTGCCCCGCAATGTTGAGCAAGCTCTCCCACTGCTGACGAAAGCCCACCTGCGCCGCAGTCAGTAATTGCAGAATAAAGTTTTTCGTCCCTTGCCGTCATCAATGCGTCAAGCACCTTTTTTTCAACAATAGGATTACCGATCTGGACAACACTGGTGGGAATATCCTTTTCAAGACTTGCTGAAGAAAATGTGGCTCCATGAATTCCGTCTCTACCGGTTCGTCCACCAATCACGACCACCAGGTCTCCTGGTTTAACCTTTTTATTTACAGCCCATCTCGGCATAATTCCAACAGTACCGCAATAAACCAGGATATTGTAAAGATAACCGGGGTCAAACAGAATGGCTCCATTTGCGGTTGGAATACCCATTCTGTTGCCGTAATCTCTTACGCCTGATACCACTGCTTTGAATAGACGGCGGGGATGAAAAATACCCTCTTGTAGTTCTTCATGACGGGTATCAAGCGGTGCAAAGCAAAATACATCAGTATTGAGAATTGGTTTTGCGCCAAGGCCTGCTCCCAGAACATCGCGAATCACTCCACCAATGCCAGTGCCTGCACCACCATATGGCTCAAGGGCTGAAGGATGATTGTGCGTTTCAACTTTGAAGCAGATGCAGTAATCTTCATCGAACTGAATAATGCCGGCATTGTCCTTGAAAACAGAAATGCACCAGTTTTTTCTAACTTTTTCAGTTGCCTGTTTGATAAGGGAGAATAGAGAAGGAATTTCTTCCATCACTGGCGAGTTTGAATCAATGATTTCGGTAAACTGAATCCTGCTTTTGAACGTTTTATGAAAGCAATGTTCAGACCATGTCTGAGCTATCATTTCGAGTTCAAGGTCAGTTGGATTTCTACCAGCGGAAAGAAAATACTTTTGAATTCTTTTCATTTCATCAAGGGTCAATGACAATAGCCCTTTTTTACTGATTTCAATAAGTTCAGCGTCTGTGGCATTGAGAATTTCTATAATGTTTGCCTTGGCCATTTCAAATTCCTTTGATAATGTAATCCTGAATCAGAGTATTTGCGAGAACCTTTGTGCATATCAATTCGATAAGTGTCCTATCAATCATTGAAGTGTGAAATTCATATTTTTTTCCACAGTTAATTTTTATATCATTTTTAATACCAAGGTCTCTTATACCCTTGATAGCAGTCATAGCAACAGGGTCGGTCACTCCTTTTTTGTACCAGACCTCAACGGAAATATTACTGGATTTTTGATTTTTGTCGGCTCGGTATACTTTCATAGTTTGCGCAACAGGGTCCAGCAAAAGTTCTTTTGCAATGCGTCGAACAAGGGAAAAATTGACATCTCCGTAAACCATGTAAACATCGTATACATCAACGCTGTCAATGCCATTGATACCCAGTTCTTCAATAGAATGTTTGACTTCGTTCCCGAAGGCGTCAAACAGTCCTTTCTTCAAGCCAATTTCCACAATATAAATGTTTTCAGATTTGATTGTCATTAAACCCGCATGGTTCAGTTAGTGAGAATATTGTAAATTTGCCAGTATTTTTCCCTTGTTTTTTCTATCACATCTGCAGGCAATTCTGGTACTGGTGGTTGCTTGTTCCAGTGAATGCTTTCAAGGTAATTTCGTACAAATTGTTTGTCAAGGCTATCCTGATTTTTACCTGGCTGATACCTATTTTTTTCCCAGAACCTGGAAGAGTCAGGTGTTAAAATTTCATCGATCAAGATAATCCTTCCATCATATAAACCAAACTCAAACTTTGTATCTGCAATGATGATTCCTTTGCGTTCAGCGTATTCAGATGCCTGCCTGTATAGAGTGATTGAAATATCTTTTAAGTAAGAAGCCAGATTCTTACCTACAATTTCCACCATTTCATCAAAACTGATGTTTCTGTCATGGACTCCTTTTTCTTCTTTTGTGGCAGGAGTAAAAATTGGTTCTGGCAGTTTCTCGCTTTCTTTCAAACCATCAGGAAGTTTTATTCCGCACACAGTACCAGAAGCGAGATACTCCTTCCAGCCACTTCCGCTGATATATCCTCGCACCACGCATTCTATTGGAATTTTTTTTGTCTTTTTTGCAATCACGCTTCTTTTTTCGAGAACATTGCGAAAACCTTTGAGATTTTGCGGAAATTTTTCAAAATCAATTATGTCAAGATGATTCTCGCAGACATTTTGCAATCTTTCAAACCAGAAAAGGGATAGTTGATTAAGAATTACACCCTTTTCTGGAATTGGATTCGGAAGAACAAAATCAAACGCAGAAATCCTGTCTGTCGTAACAATCAAAATTCTTTTACTATCAATTTCAAATAGTTCCCTGACCTTTCCTGAATAAATTTTTGGCACCGGCAGCACCACATTTGAAATTGCCTTCATAGTGGCTCCTGTTTATTGATTCATCCAGTTCCAGATTTTACTTTCTTCATTCTGAAACCAGTCGCCTGTATTGGATAGATAGTAATAAACATTTCTCAATGCATCCAGATGCTTTTTTTCTTCTTCAATAACCCACTTCAAAAATATTCTTTCCTGTTCGCTATCAGATTTCTCAAGAAATGACTGATAAGACGAAATTGACTTCTGTTCCATTTCCATTGCAAGTTCATATCCTGAAAGGTCGCCAGGGTCTTTCTTCAAATTCAATTTTTGAGCACCTTCCCAGAATTCTTTCAATTCTGTTTCAATGTCAGAAGTGTTTGTCACCAATTGCTGGATATTTGAAGCAATATACATTTTTTCAATTAATCTGGCGTGTTGAACTTCCTGTTCAGCGAGGGAATAAAAAAGTTCTTTGCCAAGAAGATTTGAGGTTTTTGATGCCAGAGACATGTACAAATTAACACCCTTTGTTTCGAAGTCAACAGCAAAGTCCTTTAATGTTTGATGGGTCATTTTTCACTCCTGTGAGGTAGTTTATTATACCATAAAAACAATAATTACGAAAACTACTCGAAATAGGAAGCGCACTGTTTTTCATTTTCCCACACTGTAACCTTTTTTATCCTCACGTTATCAATTTTCAAATTTTTCTCAAGTTGCTTGAAAATGTAGAAGGCAACATTCTCTGAACTGGGATTAACCTTTTTAAAGTAACCAATGTCATTAAGATATTTGTGGTCGAGCTTTGAAAGCACCTGTTCAAGAGCCATTTTCAAAATCCCAAAGTCAATCACCATACCTGATCTGTTAATCTCTCCACCAACAGTCACATCGACCTTCCAGTTGTGTCCATGAAGGTTCTCACATTTCCCCTTATAACCGTTCAATCGATGCGCACCAGAAAAATAGCTACTTACTGTCAGTTCAAACATCAGAGCTCCTTTTCAATATTGACCTTTTTGATTACAAAACCATCTGTCTTCCAGAAATTATTCATAATTTTCTTTCGATACTCTGGCAAATCGCTATAGTAAAGGGTCGGAAATTTTTCTTTACTCGAATTCAAAAGAGTGTTCTGAATCATAAAAGTTTTCACCTTTTTTGCAGTAGCATCAGAAGCATCAACAAGATGCACAGAATTGCCGGTGATTTTTTTTATCGCTCTTTTCAGCATTGGATAATGAGTACAGCCGAGAATCAAGGTATCTATCTGTTTTTTTAACAGGTCTGAAATATAATACCTAAGCACTGCTTCTATCACGTCTCCGTCAATCCAGCCTTCCTCAACAAGTGGTACCAATAAAGGGCATGCCGCCTGGTATACACAAATTTTTCTATCAATCCTTTTGATAATTTCAGGATATCTTTCGCTCGAAATTGTTGCAGGAGTACCAATGACCCCGATTTTCTTGTTCTTTGTTATTTTAATTGCTTCCTCAATGGAAGGATTTATCACATCAATAAAATGGTATGTGTTGAAACGGTTTTCAAGAAATTTTTTTCCAAGAGAAGAAACAGAATGACAGGCAATCACAATAAGTTTGGGTTTGAATTTAATGAGAAACGATGTAATCTGAATCGCGTATTGCCTGATTGTTTCTGGAGATTTTGTGCCGTATGGCACTCTGGCTGTATCACCAAAATAAATGATTTTTTCTCCTGGCAACAACATGTGTACCTTTTTTGCAACAGTCAAACCACCTATGCCAGAGTCAAAAATTGCAATTGGAGATTTTTTATTCAATAGTCTGTTTTGCTTTGAGATATTGAACAATCGCTTTTCCAAGTGTTTCACTGATTGCCTGCCTGACTTCAGGGTCTCGTAAATTTGCTTCAATATTAGGATTGCAAATAAAACCTACTTCAACAAGGACAGATGTCATGGGTGTATATTTTAATACATAAAAACTTGCTGGCTTTGCACCTCTGTCAGGACATATCAATCTTTCGGCAAGTTTCTCCTGCACCATTTCAGCCAGAATTTTACTTTCTTCAATGACTGAGGTCGTATTAAGATCTGAAACTATCTGAAAAACAACCCCTGTATCAGATTCAGTATCAATTGGCTCTTCTGTTTCCTGTTTCGCAGTAAATGAAATTTCACTTTTTCTTGACGGGTAATATGTTTCAAATCCATCAGCATTCCACCTATTAAATCGTGAAGAATTTGTATGAATACAGAAAAATATATCTACCTTTTCACGTTTTGCCATTTCAACTCGTTCGTCGAGAGACAAAAATCTATCATCTTCTCTTGTCATTTTTATCACAATATTTGGGTTTTTTTTAAACTGGCTCAAAAGAAAGTTTTTCAACCTCAGTGATATGTCAAGATTAACATCCTTTTCTTTGAGTCCATAATTACCCACAGCACCATTATCTTTGCCGCCGTGGCCCGGGTCAATGAGAATAATAAATTTTCTATCCCCATCCCATTTTTCTATAGCAGGTTGCTTGGCTTCTGGAGTAGCTTCTGGCTCAGAACCTAATTTTTGAACCCGAGTGAGAATCTGTGAGCCATAGGTACTGGTTAGAATTCTATCAAACGGTTCAACTGGGATAAAAATTTCTTTTTCAATTTCTTTGATCGGGTATTCAAGATTCATCCTTTTGTCATCAACATAAAAATCAGACGATCCGAGGCTTCCTTTCAGAATTTTACCCTGATATTCAATGAAAATTCTGTCTTCTATTCTTCCCCAGCTTTGAATTCCAAGAATCTTAATAATCGTCTGCAAACTCACATATTTCTGCTTACCAATCCAGTATGTCGGATAATTTTTGATTTGATTTGTGAATTCTGAAGAGAATGCGATAGAGGAAAGCAGAACAACACACACAATAATTTTTACTGTTAATCTCACGTACACTCCTGTTAATCAACCGATTTTTTGTGAAAGTGGAGGCGGCGGGTACTGCCCCCGCGTCCAGAGGGGAAGTAGAAAAGCATCTACCGACATAGTTTCGGTTTTGTTGGGTGCTTTCTGGACTCCCCGAAACAGGATTCCAGAACACCTGTCCCATTGTTTTTAATTCCATTCTCCTGGGAGGGAGAACTGGAACGAGCCCTCATGCGACCTGGGTCAGAATCCCGAGGGCAGGGATTCTGTCAGGTGGCTGCAATTTATGCAGCCAGACAGTTTGCTGTTGTGGCAGCTATTTTGTTTGCCGGTTTTTACGAGCGACCGGCGACTCGGTCGGCAGCTTTTCTCACTCCTGCCCCCTGTCGAGACCTATTTCGCCCCCATATTTCGCTTCTGCCCTTCAATATGACGTTTAATTTCTCTTTCTTTTATGTCCCGACGTTTGTCAAAGAGTTTTTTACCGCGAACAAGAGCAATGTTTACCTTGATTAATCCTTTGTTATTAGTATACAACGAAAGCGGTACTATTGTCAATCCTTTTTCTTCAACTTTTTTTTGCAATCGTGCCAGTTGGTTGCGGTGAAGAAGTAATTTTCTCTTTCTTAATGGGTCTATTTTTTCAAGTGCTCCAGGATACTGAGCAATATGCATTTTGTAAAGAAACAGTTCATTTCCTTCGAATCCTGCATAGGAATCCCGTAAACTCACACTGCCCTGTCTGACTGACTTAACTTCAGGTCCTTTCAATTCAATTCCTGCCTCGAGTGTTTCGATGACCGCATAGTCGTGAAACGCCTTTCTATTTTCAATTTTCACCTGTCTCATAGAGATAATTAAACACATACACACTGTTGCGTCAATTTTCGGTAATTTGACTGAATGATGTAAGTTCTTTATAATTAGATGCATGATGATATCTCCTTCTTTGCTATCAGCTGACTTTGCAAACCTCGGGAAGGAAGTGAGCGCTATCACTGACTCAGGCGCTGACATGATACATTTTGATGTTATGGATGGCCATTTTGTTCCCAATATCACGTTCGGACCTATGATTCTTGCGGCAATAAGAAAATACACGCATCTTCCATTTGAAGCGCATCTGATGATATCACATCCAGAAAAATATTGGAAACATTTTTCAGACGCTGGCGCAGATATTATTGGATTTCACATTGAGGTTGATATTGACCACAATCGTCTGATAAAAAAAATACACGACGCTGGAAAAAAAGCATGCATTGTCATCAATCCACCGACAGAAGTGAAATTGCTTGAAAAATTTCTTTCTTGTGTTGACATCATTCTGGTTATGACCGTAAATCCTGGATTCGGTGGGCAAAAATTCATTTCGTCAAATCTAAAAAAAATTGAGTGGCTTGATTGTCAAAGAAAAAAGAACGATTTTAAGTTTCTGATAGAAGTTGATGGTGGTATTAACTACCAAACAGCACCACTGGTGAAAAAAGCAGGCGCAGATATTCTTGTTGCCGGTTCTTTTATTTTTGGCAGCAATGATTATAAAAAAACGATAGAGAACCTGAAATGTTGCAGATAAGACCGATTGATGTTGAAAAAGTGCTGAAAGAAAGGAAACGATTTTCTATTTCAGTAGAACGTGCGGTGTCAAAAATCATTTCTGATGTTGAAAAACGTGGAGACAATGCCGTAAAATACTGGACGAAAAAATTTGATGACGTAGACATTGAAGAATTTCAAATCAGCAGACAGGAAATCGACTCATCAGTTAAGAAAATTCCTGGTACTGACAGACAATTGATAAAACAGGCAATCAAAAGAATCACAGATTATCACAAAAGGCAACGAATTAATCAGTTTGTGATAAAAGAAAAAGAAATCAGAATCAGTTTCAGAACAAAGCCAGTTACAAGAGCCGGTCTTTACATACCAGGTGGCACTGCCCCTCTTGTTTCAACTGTGCTGATGACAGGATTGCCAGCAAAAATTGCGGGTGTCAAGGAAATTATTGCATGCAGTCCGCCTTCGTACAATGGAAGTATTCATCCATATATAATTGCGGCTTTGCATTTCATTGGTATTGACAAAATATTCAGAGTCGGAGGAGCGCAGGCAATTGCAGCAATGGCATCAGGAACACAAACCATTCCAAAAGTGGATGTGATTGCAGGACCTGGAAACATTTATGTCAATGCAGCAAAAAAAATGCTTGCAGGAACGATTGGCATTGATTTACTCGCAGGTCCAAGCGAACTTGCGGTCCTGATTGACGATTCTGCAAATTCTGATTTCATCATAGCAGATTTGCAATCTCAGGAGGAACACAACCAAAGTATGATATTTCTTGTATCAGAAGATTCAGCGATCGCAAGAAAAATATCAAACAACGTGAAGGGTGGGTACTGGATTAAAATTGATTCAATGGATTCAGCCGTTGGTATCATCAATCGCATTGCACCAGAACATCTACAGATTGTGTGTAAAAATGCACATGCAATTGCAGAAAAACTCATTGCAGGAGCAATATTCATAGGAAACTATACTCCATGCACCATTGGTGATTACATTGCAGGGCCCAGCCATACTCTTCCGACTGGTGGAAGCGCAGTATTTGATTCTGGTCTCAATGTTTTTGATTTTATGAGAAGCTACGCAATCATTGAGGCAAATTCGCAATTTTTCAAAAAACATGGTATCATTGCTGAACGAATTGCTGAAATAGAAAATTTACCGCATCACAAAATGGCCATAGAAATCAGAAGAAAACATTTGAAAAAAATTCGATAACGGAGAGGAAAAATGAATAGCGAAATTCTTGCGAGATTGCTAGTACTGGTGTGTGCTGGTATTGCATTTCTCGGGCTATTAATTGGTTTTATGGTATATCAGGTTAACAGGAAAAAGGGAGCTGTAAGTATGTTGCTTGCTGTTATATTTGCGGCAATCACAGGTTATTACAGTTATCTTTTATTTTTCCCCACAGGTGTAGTAACAGTTGTACAGCAGGGGAACTTGCAACCATCCAGAATTGTAAGTAGCTCATGACCCATGCCTGTTATGATTATCGTAGAAACAGAAGATGGTAATCGTTTAACCGCAGAAAATGGCGATTATCTTGACATCAAAAGTGATATGAAAATTAAAATTGTTGGTGCTGTTCAAAATGGAAGTCCTATTGAAAACGTAAGAATCAATGTGGTAGGATTTGCTCCAGCAGACAATCCGGGAACCAACGATACAGGATATCTGTTTTCAGCCAGGGACATGCTAAAAAGGTTTGCTGTGGACGGCGAAAAAACCACATATAGGGTGGAAGTCAAGCGAGATGACGAAAAACTTGCAGAGATTTTTATAAGATTTGTTAAATGAAAAAAAGGGCTGTCATCGTCAGTTTTGAAGGCATAGACGGATGCGGAAAATCCACTCAGGCAAAAAAATTCACCAGATATTTAAAATCGCAGGGAATTGATGTTCTATTTTTTAAAGAACCCGGTACCACAAAAATCGGAAAAAAGTTAAGAAAAATCTTACTTGTTAAAACAGATGATATCCAACCATTGACAGAGCTTTTTCTTTACCTCGCGGCAAGGAATCAACTTGTCGCTGAACAAATATCACCACTTCTTGCTAAAAAAAGGGTGATTGTCCTTGACCGATTTATGGATTCCACAGTTGCCTACCAAGGTTATGGAAGAGGTATTCCATTGGAATTGATAAATCTTGCGCACGAAATTATTTTGAAGGGCATAAAACCAGACATCACTTTTCTCATTGATGTACCTGCTTCAGTATTACGCAGGGAAGTAAAAAAAAATCCTGACCGGCTTGAAAAATCAATAGCATTTCAGGAAAAAGTCCGTCATGGGTATCTAAATATTCATCGCGCAGAACCCGAAAGGGTAAAAATCATCAAGAGACAAAGTATCGAAATGACTTTTGCACAAATCAAAAAACAGTGGGACAAATTTTTAAATGGACAGTCGGCAAATACATCATTTCTTCGAAAACTCAGTTAAAAAAAATAGAGTGTGCCACGCATTCATCATCCACGGCGGTTCAGACACAACAAGGAAAAAGAGCGGTTATATTGCAGCAAAAATTCTTGAATGCGAAAAATCACCTGAAATCTGTGGAGAATGTTATTCGTGCAGAACAATTCCTACTAACAATTACCCGGATGTTCATTTGATACAGCCAGAAAAAAGAAATCTGTCCATTGATGAAGTTCGAGATGTTCAACAACAGATGTACACAAAACCGTACATGGGACGATACAGGATTTTTATCATAGAAACCGATTGGATGCAGGCACCTGCGGCGAATAGTTTATTAAAAATTCTTGAAGAACCTCCTTCTTATGGCATCATCATCATTCTTGCTCGAAACAATAAAAATTTTTTTCCAACAATAGTGTCTCGAACAATCAATCTACGATTAAATCCTGAAATTGATATACCCATAAAGGATGACAAGGCACTGAGACAAATTTCTGAAATGTTTGAGGCAGCCGCTGGCAGAAACTGGAAAGCTCTTTTTGAAACATCCGGTGATATCGCAAAAAACTTCTCAAGAGAAGAGATTGAAGATGTATTTGATTCGCTGATACTGATGGGAAGAGAGCATCTGTTGCAAAATATAGAGTCAAGACAATTCAGGTTGCCAGACGACGCATATTCAGGTATAATAAAAATTGATAACCCCGGGATACTTGCAGGTTTAATTGATAAGCGGCAGTATCTGAAATTCAATGTGAATATCAGAATATTTCTTACAGCAGTGGCACTTGAAATTTCATCGCCGAAGTGGCGGAACTGGCAGACGCGCTAGGTTCAGGACCTAGTGGCGGCAACGCCGTCGGGGTTCAAATCCCCGCTTCGGCACTCTTGAAAAATTTGGGCCTTATCTCCACTTTAATACCACCATATCCTGCTACGGTCTATTTCGTCTATGGTTTTTCAAATTAGCAGATAAAATAAAGTGTGGTAGAATAAACAAACCCGACGCAAAAATTAACGGGGGGAAACGTGGATAACATCATTTACAGGATATGTATGCTCTTGTTGTTAGTCATGGCATCTGCATATGGCATGAGTTTTAACTTTGCTGGACAGTTTGAGAATAACAATGTTCAGCATGCTGTGAAAGCAGATTTCAATAGAGACGGCAAAATTGATATTGCTGTTGTGAACAGCACCGGAGATATACTGGTTTTTCTCGGACAAAGCGAAGGCCCCTTTTTCAATCAAACTCCTGTGATTAAAAATATTGGCGGATACCTGACTTATATTATTGCAGAAGATTTTAATCGCGACGGAAAAATGGATGTTGCTGTTACAAGTTATATGTATCCTGAAAGAATGAGTGTGCTGATGGGCAATGGTGATGGAACATTTCAAAATCCAGCCCATTATTCTGCTGGCAGTTACCCCAGAGGCATTGCTTCTGCAGATTTTAACAGGGATGGGATACCAGATATTGCGGTTGTTTCTTATGATAGCGCATTTTACTGTTATCTCGGAAATGGAGATGGCAGTTTCAATCTTGCTTCTACAAATGCCACAAGTTACGTTTCTCTGTATTTGACAACAGCAGATTTTGACAATGACGGAGTAATGGATGTTGCTGTTAGTGGTTATTTCAATTCCAATGTCAGTATTTTTAGAGGAAAAGGCGATGGCACTTTTTATGAGCCAGTCAATGTCTTTGTTGCTTCTGCCTGGTTTATCACAGCAGGCGACTTTAATAGAGACGGCAAAGCAGACCTTGCTGTTTCAAGCAGAAGTGATGGAGGTCAGGTTGCAATTTTAATAGGGAATGGAGATTTTACATTTAACACACCCGTTTATTATACTACGGGCGGAGAGCCCTGGGGAATTGAAGTAAATGACTTTGATAGTGATGGAATAAAAGATCTTGCAGTTGTCAATCAATACTCTCGAACCCTTACTGTCTTGAAGGGAAAAAGCGATGGAACTTTTCAGTCCGCTTTTGGTTATGATTGTTCTCAATCTCCATACTCGATTGTCTCAGGCGACTTCAATGGCGATAGTAAGCAGGACCTTGTTTTAATACTGTATAGCAGCATGGTGATTCTTGAAAACACAACTGTATTCAAGGAAGCAGGCATATTTTCAATCCCTGCTCATTCTCAGGTCGGACAGAATCCAAGAAACGTCATTGCAGGCGATTTTAATAATGATGGAATTTTTGACCTTGCTGTTGCCAATCATGATAGCGCAAACGTTTCTATTTTAATAGGTAAAATAGATGGAACATTTACACAAGCAACAAATTATCAATTCGAACCAGCATCTGGCTATGAATTTATGCCTTATGCTCTTGTATCAGCAGATTTCAACAGGGATGGAAAACCTGATATTGCTGTTACTAATTCAACAGGTATGACTTATGGCATTATGACTGGCAATGGTGACGGGACATTTTCAATAAATGTGTTTTTCACAGCCATAGAGGGCCCGTATTACTCGATAGCGACAGGAGATTTTAACAAGGATGGAAAACCAGATATCGCAATAACAAGCAGTCATTATCCAGGTGGCGGGATAGTTGTTCTTTCTGGCAATGGCGATGGGACATTTAGCAACCAATTGTTTTATCCTTTGGCTAATGCATGGCGAGTTTCATTGTGCGATTTCAACAGGGACGGTATCACAGATATGGCAGTAATCGCACAGTACACCAATGGAGTATTTTTATTTACTGGAAATGGTGATGGTACTTTTACCAGTGCTGGTCCTGTATCTTTAATAAATCAACCGACCGGGCTTGTTTTTTCTGATTTTAATATTGACGGGAATCCTGACATTGCTGTCTGTGATTGGTCTGAAGACAATGCCCTTTCAATATTGTTAGGTGATGGACAGGGAAATTTTTCTGCTGGTACAAGTTTTGAAGTCGGGTTCAATCCATACGATGTGATAAGCGCTGACTTCAATCGTGATGGTTCACAGGATGTGGCCGTTGCAAGGGTTTCAACATTCAATTTGCTTATGGCTTATGGAGACAAAAATGGTTTGCTTGTTCCTTCAGGAGAATTTTCAACTGAAACAGGATACCCGAGAACGATGTGCCATGGTGATTTCGATAGAAATGGAACAGTAGATATTGCTGTTGTAACCGGATATGATGACACTCTCACCATATTTTACAACCTGTTGATTGAAAAAGGAGATATCAACACAGATGGCATTATTGACATTTCTGATGTGATACTGTGTTTGAGAATGGCAATTGAACTTCCTGTGGAAATCAGGGGAACTTTGTACAATGCTGTGTATCCGCAGTGGCTGATTAGTAGAGCAAAACTTGCAAGCGACGGTGAACCAGCAATAACAATTTCAGATGTGATAATGGTTCTTCGTAAAGCCATAGGCCTTGATTGAAAAGGTTCTGAAATTGAGTATGGCATGTTTACTTTTATTTTTATTCCCTCTTCCTTTGTGGGAGAAGGTAAAGAAGAGGGTGAAAATTTGTTAATCATGGTTGAAAGAAATAACGCCAAATCAAGAGTTTTAACAGAAACAAGGAGGCAATCATGGCAAAAAGTACAAAATGGATTGAAAAAGGGCTCGAAATACTTGTTGAGGAATTTGGAGAAAGGAGAGTAAAAGAAGCAATTGAAGCAGTAAAAAAATTTCAGGTTGAAATCCCTGGCTGGGCTTTAGGAACTTTTGGCGGAGGAAGGTTTGGCGGATATATGTATCCTGGTGCAGCAAGAAACATTGAGGAAAAACTTGACGATGCTGCGTTTATCAATAAACTTACGGGTATTACAAAAAGATTTGCCACCCATATGCTGTGGGATTTTTCAAAAGATGGAATGGTTGCTGACTATGAAATTGCGAAAAAGGTTGCAAAAGAGGCAAAAGACAGAGGGCTTGAACTTGGCGCAGTAAATCCCACATATTTTCTCACTGGTTCCCATATGGGAAGCTTTACTTCTCCTGATAAAAAAACACGAGAAAGATACATCGAACAAACAATACTTGCAGGGAAAATTGCAAAGGACCTGTGCAATGGAATTGTGACATTATGGTTTCCCGATGGCTCAATGTATCCAGGCCAGATTGATCTGAAACAGGCATATGAAAGAATGAAAAATTCTCTCGAACAATCTTATAAAAAAATGCCAG
>JAKPDB010000078.1 GCA_029552985.1 bacterium | reverse complement strand
TCAGTTTTTTTATTTATTTCCCTTTCTGCTGTTACTGCAGAAACTGGGTCATTCATTGAGTACCCCTTGTATCACTATCCTTGCTGCTTTTACAATGATATTAATACGGAACCATGAAGTTGTCAATAGGAAAACAAAAATATGTACGAACCGGGTTTGGAACGCTGTAATACCTGTAAAGTCAATGCTTCTGCAGGCATGCTCATAAAAATAATAAAAAAATTTAAACTTTTGATAAAAATTTCCTTGCATCTTGTGCGAAAGAACAACAAAAAACCAGTGTCTCCCACTTTAATCCCCTTCTTACACGACAGGTAAAAACGCAAAACTCAACCTTTTTCCTCGTCCACGAGGATCGAGGATGGAAATTTTATAATCAGTGGTCTTGACATTTTCGTTTTGAGCGTGCTAATATGTAAACAGAGTTTACAGAAAGAAAATTCAATGGCTTGCATTGCAGTAATAAATCAAAAGGGTGGTGTTGGAAAAACGACATCGGTTGTTAATCTGGGCGCCGGACTGAGTTTGCTTGGAAAAAGGGTTTTGATGGTTGACCTTGACCCGCAGGCGCATCTTACCTATAGCGTTGGCATTAAGGCGCACGAACTTTCAAAAACAGTGTACCATGTTTTCAAAGGTGATATTTCTGTCCCTGAAGCAGTAATTGAAAGACCTATTACTGTCAGATTGGAGTTTTCAAAAAAAAGTGAAATGAAAGGGATTTTTTACATTCTTCCATCTTCTCTTGAGCTTTCTGGCGCTGAGTTTGAGTTTGGTGGTATTGCAGGAAGAGAATTCTTGTTGAAGGAGTGCTTAACTGAAGCAGGAAAATTTGACTATGTTTTTATCGATTGCCCGCCTTCTCTGGGGCTTCTGACCCTAAACGCTCTTACGACTGCTGATGAAATTTATATTCCACTTCAAACTGAATTTCTTGCCCTTCAGGGAATTAGTAAACTTCTTGAAACTGTTAATGTTGTTCAAAGACGTCTCAATCAGCGAATAAAACTTACTGGCATCATAGGAACAAGATTTGATGGAAGAAAAAGATTGAACAGGGAAGTTGTTGAAAAAATCAAGGATTATTTTGGCAATGCAGTATTCAACACACTCGTAAGAGAAAATATCTCTCTTGCAGAGGCGCCTGGCTTTGGAAAAACAATTTACGAGTATAGACCCGATAGTTACGGTTCAGAGGATTACTTTCATCTGTGCCTTGAAATTATTGAAAGAAGCAAGAAAAATTAAGATGGCGTTAAAAAAAGTCATGGGATCAAAAATTGGCAGACTTGATTTGAAAATGGAATGCACGGCTCGTTTGAATCGATTTTTTCAAGAGAAAACCCCCTCACCTCTATCCTGTCCCGCAAAAGGAGAGGAAAAAAGGCATAGAGAAGAGAGCAAAAGAATAGCTCTTAATGTTGCTGACAGAATCGCAAAATTAATGAGGAGGATGTATGGATGAAAAAAAAATTACCCGACTTGGTTCTGATCCTTTAAGTTGGATACAGGACAGCAGAAAACAGAAAACTGAAGCACCATCCAGAGAAAAGAAAATACAACAAAAAATGGATGCATCAGGGCAGGTATCAAAGCAGGATGTCCCAAAAACAAAGGAAGGTCTAAAAGAGGGCTGGATTAGGGCAACCTTCATCGTCAGGGAAGATTACCTTGAAAAAATCAAGGCGGTTTCTTACTGGGATAGAAAAGACATCAAGCAAGTTGTTGACGAAGCGCTTGGTGGGTATTTGAAAAATAAGAAAGTAAAACCAAAACCTAAAAATGAAAGGTGAAAATGGCAAAAATAGACCAGGTTCCTGCAAAAATTAAAGATTTTTTCGCAAGAATCAATGAAAGCGTCACAAAGGCAAGAAATTCAGAACAACTTCTTACTTTAATCTCAAAAATTGCTGTGGATGAATTTGACGCTGACAGGGCATCAATCTTTTTGCGAGACGAAAAAACAGGTGAACTTCGTCTTATTGCTGGCACTGGAATTCCTGAAGAAATTATTCAGAGCCATCCTGTTGCCCAGCAGCAAAATATCAGTTATTGGGTCGCAAAAAATAAAAAACCGATTATTCTCAAAGGCGCTGTGAAAAAGGACAGCCGTTTTCAATCTCAAAGTAAAGCCGCAATTGCTTCTTCAATAGTCGTGCCATTAATCTTTGAAAATTCTGTTGTGGGGGTTTTTAATCTATCCCGTTTAGGTGAAGGCAGACCTGATTTTACTGAAGAAGATATGCTTTTGTTGAGATTTCTTGGAGACCTGGTGGTAATATCATTGCAATTGCTTGTAACTCAGGAAAAAAAGATTCACAGCGAACAACTTGCTGCAATCGGACTTGCGACAGCAGAACTCGTTCATTCATTAAAAAATCTTCTTGTTGGAATTTTTGGAGCAGTAGAACTGGTTGATGTTTTGATACAGCAAAATGACTGGGATTCTGTGAAGGAAAACTGGTCACTTCTTGCAGACAATATTAAAAACATTTCAACAATCGTGAACGAAATTCTTTCATACAGCAAATCAGGTTCTATCACAAAACAGGAACTTGACCTTAAGGAGATTGTGGAATCCATTTGTAATTTTGTCAAACCAAGGTGCAATATTTCAAATATTGAGGTTTTATTGATGTGTGGAACTGAAAAAATAAAAATCTGGGGAAACAGGGAATCTCTTTACAATGCTTTGATGAATATTGTTGATAATGCTATCAGAGCAATGCCATCTGGAGGCAAACTCAAAATTTTCTGTGGGATTGAAGGCGATGTGGCAAAGATAGAGATATCTGATACAGGAATCGGCATACCAGAAGAAAACCTTGAAAAAATTTTCGAGCCATTTTTTACGACTGATAAAAAGAAAGGCACAGGCATTGGTCTTGCATTGACAAAGAAAATTGTTGAGAGTCATAGTGGAAACATCAGGGTGAATTCAAAAATCGGTATGGGCACGACTTTTACAATTGAACTTCCAATTTTGAAAAATCAAATTTAATTGTGCAAAAATAATTTAACCACAGATGTTAGTCATATTTCTTTCTTCTCGCATTCTCCCTTCCCTTTTCACCCTCACCCTCCTTTTTCTTCCTGGTCCTTTACGGGAGAAGATAAAGGGGGATTTTATCATTGGTAGTTTCCCCCTTTTCAAAAGGGGGACGCAAGGGTGATTTCAAAAGAGTTGTGAGTTTCGGATTTCTCTTAAATCCATTCCGACCTTCCTTTTGTGAAGGAAGGGGGGAACAAGGTAAAATCAAAGAGGTATTTTTTGGATGCTTGTGATTTCGGTTTTGAGTTTTGGATTTAGAGTTTCGGGTTTACCTTCGAAATCTCCCCCAGCCCCTCTTTTATAAAGAGGGAAGTAAAATTGGAAGATTTTATAAGGGGGTAAACATGGAAGACTTTACAAAAAGCGGAGCGATTGAAGTAAGATGGTAGACTGTTCCCATTACTTCAAAGGGACAAGTTTCAGGGCATTCTTACAATAAACTTTTTCCAGAATTTCTTGTGGTAAATTCAGTGATTCCAGAAATTCCATGTGATTTGAGTCGAAATAGTCCCTTGCAAAAAGTAATCTATCCTGAAATTCAATAATAAATTTTTTTCCGAATTCAATATCTCTTTTCAACGCATTCAGTCCAGAACCCGCAGACATATCACAATAAAGATTTGGATATTTCCGTAGCATTTCAATAATTTTTCCACCTTCTATAACATTGCCTGATGGATAAACTTCTTTGTCAAATTTGTCATCCCCTGAAATATGCGCCCAGAAACCAGGACCATGACCTAAAAAAATTGTTTCAGGACATTTTATAATTGCCCTTTCAAATGCTTCTATTCCACCACCATACCACCAGGATGGTCTGGGATACATGGTTCCTGTTTCAAATTCATAATCAATGTGAACAACAACCGGGAGTTTATTTTTTCCGCAGAATCTGAACATTCTGATTGCATCAGGATTATCGTACATCATCCTTAATTTCAATTCCCCATAGACTTTCACTCCATAGAGATTAATGGCACCCTGTAAAAGGTCTATTGCTTCTGGTCTTCTTGGGTCTGGCGCATATCCTGGAACAAATCTGTCTGGTTTCTGTTTCACATATTCGAGAACCTTGCTGAACGGAATAGGTCCATATCGTTCAAAGTGTGGGGTCGATGCAAAAAATGAGGGTGAATATTCGTCACGGGGTGCCTCCCATGTTAACAGCCAAGTGATATCAATATGATTTTTGTCCATATTTTCAATAAATTTTTCTATTGTGTGACCATGCCATTCAGGGTGGTTGTGAGCGTCAATAATCATATGCAATCTCCTTGATGTTGACAAGAAATCTTTTGTTCAGTATTATAGCATTAAGGGAGCCAAAAACAAAGAGGGCTCTAGATGATAAAGAAAAACAAAAAGAAAATCCAGGCCATTCTGAAACAATATCAGAACTTATACCTGCCTTCACATCTGCAACTGAGCATTCCCATCCTTTGCACCAGCCAAATTTCAAACCAGTCAAGTCCAGACAGAAAAGGGGGTGAAAAATGATGAAAAAGAAAAATGGATTTACTTTGATTGAACTGCTTGTGGTGATCGCGATTATCGCGATACTTGCTTCAATTTTGTTTGAGCCGCTTCTTCGAGCAAGGGACATGGCAAGAAGAGCAGTATGCGCCAGTAACTTAAAACAACTTTATCTTTCTTTGATGATGTATGCTGAGGACTATGATGGCTATGGCATTGGAATAATAGCATGGGGTAGTCCAAGCTGTTTTTCTTTTCCTACCAATGCTCCTTGGGTCGCAGCATATTTTCCAAATCCAAATCTGTTCAGATGTCCTTCAACTGATTGGAGGGCATTCAAAGGAGCTACATGGAGCTACAGGCCTGGATTAAGGGCTTATGGCAACCCTGGTTATCAACGTTGCTCTTACTGGATTATGTTTGGAACATCGAATCATGCTGATGGATACGACTTATACGGCTGGCATATGTACACTCGTTCCACAGACACAGGTATAGACAAGGCGCCGTGTCCCAATTACAAGTTCTGTGGTAAGTATGTCCAATCACCTGGTGATGCGTACTCACACTATATTCTTCCTGCATCACGACAGATATGTGTTAGCGATTGCTATGGAAAAACTGGCTGGTGGTACGGTTATGGATTGTCAAGCGGCGTTAGAAACAATCACTTAGAGTTTGATGGAGCAAATGTTGTTTATATGGACGGCCATTTAGAGTGGAAAGCAAGAGACCAGTTTCAATATGCATTTCATTATTACTATGGTGATATACTTTGGTAAAAAAGGGGGTGAAAAA
>JAKPDB010000139.1 GCA_029552985.1 bacterium | reverse complement strand
TGAAACAACTGCTATTGTTCTCAACGCAAAAAGGTCAGGAGGAAAATCCGCTGTCTTTCTTGTGGGTGGTGGCAGCCCCAAAAATTTCATGCTTCAGACAGAACCCCAGATACAGGAAATTCTTCTCATCAGGGAAGTTGGACATGATTACTTCTTTCAAATCACAGATGCTAGACCTGACACTGGAGGACTTTCTGGCGCTACACCTCATGAAGCAGTTTCATGGGGAAAAGTTGACCCAAATATGCTGCCTGACGCGATTGTATGTTATCTTGATTCTACAGTAGCATTACCGATCATTACTCACTATGCTCTGGCAAAACATAAACCAAGGCCATTAAAGAAACTATATTATAAAAAAGAAGAATTGCTTGAAAAACTCATCCGTGAATATTTTGCGCACAATCCCAGGAAAACGGTTGGTAATATTGACGAAATAAAGAAATTTCTGTAATAAACTAACTTCTGGTATAACTGATTTCAGGTAGAATATCCTGTAAAAAGAGCATGCCCGTATAAAATGGTTTTCCATCAACTGTTTCCACGACAGGAATAATATGCAGGTTGGTTTTTCTAAATATCTTGATCGCGTCTTCCACTGTGGAATCTTTTTCAATAAATGGATATTGAGAATCAAGTAAATCCGCTGATATAATCAGGCATGCCATATCCTCGCTGAAAATTATGTCACGAACATCTTCCAGATGTACAACTCCTTTAAATAAATAATTTTCATCAACAACAGGATAAACCGAAAACTCTGTATTTTTTAATTTTCTGGCGATGGCGCATATTGATGTCAAGATTCCAAAGGGTTTGATGTCATAGTGAATAAAGTCCTCAATGAATGAACGTTGTTTCTGCTGTGGAATGCCTGGAAACAAAAGAACTTTTGTCATAATGGGACTTACAATTGTTGTGATGATGCACAAGATTATCACAGCATTAAAAAGGACTTCTGGCAGAAGTCCAGCATCGTAAAAAACTACGCCAATAGCGAGAGCGCCAGTCAGCTGGGGTACTGAAAAAAACCGAAACCAAGGGATTCTCTGATTGAAAACATTGCACTTCTTGAAGCAATATAGATGGAAATAATTCTCACTAACATCAACACAGCGATTGTGACCACAGCAACTAAAAAATTGTCCAAATATCTAAAAATATTTAAATCTACCTTTGCTCCAATGATGATAAAAACAATCGGTACAAAAATTGCTGAGGAAATAAAGTTGATATTATTTCTGACCATCCTGTTTATATCAATATTGGCAAGCGAAATTCCAGCGAAAAAGGCGCAAACAACTGCAGGCACCTGAAGAAATGCTCCGATAGACACCACAATAACCACGAGCATTAGAAGTATTGTTGTTTCATCCTCAGGGGTATTAATACCTTTAAGTCGCCTTAAAAGTTTTTCCTGAAGGAGCGGCAGTCCTTTGAAGACAACAATAAAAAAGCCGGATGCAAAAAAGAAAAATTTCAGAATACCATATAATTCATTTGAAATATGAAAGGCAAAAATAATCGTAAAAATAAAAAGGCTGACAAGATCTGAAAACACAGAACTAACAATAAGTTGGCTGAAAAATTTCTTTCTTACATGACTCATCCTGCCGGTAAATTCTCTGAACAGTTGTACTACAACTTCTGAAGCAGGGGAGCCAACAAGAGTGAGCATGTAAAAAGATAAGAACAATCTGTTGTCAAATCCGGCATATCCTGATATTAAAAAACCATAAATAAAGCCAGCCAGAGATGGGATTACCATATTGAACAAAAATAAACGAGACACAGATGTTCTATCTCTTGATGGTGTGATTTTTAGTTCAAGCCCTGCGGAAAACATCAGAAGAATAATTCCAAGTTCATAAAAATAACTCAGAGATGAAACGTTTTTTACCAGATTTAAACCCGACGGACCAAACAATATTCCGGCAACGATATAAACAACCAGCGTCGGAATTTTTAAAATTGCTGCCACAGGTCTGGCAAAACAAATCGTTATAAATGCGGCCAGAAAAAAGCCGAATGTTTCTCCCATGGTTAAATTTTATGATAAAAGCATATTGCGCGTCAAAATTTCGACTAAACCATTTTGATGCTGTTTCGTCATAATATCACAAACTTAAGAAAGGAGGTGAGTGAAATGAAAAGATTAATAATCATCATAGCAGCAATGATACTGGCAGGGACCTTCATGGTGCGTGCTGCTGACCAGCCAGCAGGAAAAGGCCCATGGAACAAAGGAAAGCACGGTGGAGAAATGAAAAGAGGTTCGGGTGGAATGGGGCTCGGCCTTTATTCTCAGCTTAATCTCACTGAAGAACAAAAGGCAAAGATACAGGAGATCCAGAAAAGCAGGCGCGACCAACTTTCAGCATTGAAAGAAGATACAACTTTGACTCCGGAACAAAAAAGAGAAAAAATGAGAACCATTATGGAAAGTTGTCAGAAACAGATGGATGAGATTTTAACTCCTGAGCAAAAGCAGAAACTTGATCAATTGAGAGAGCAGATGAGGGAAAGATGGAAACAGCATCAGCAAGAAAAAGGTAACAAACCATCTGACCAGCAGCCTGCAAAGTAATGAGATCAGCGGGGAGGATGCATCCTCCCCGCTTTTTTCAATTACATTCAGCCACCAGTGGTCCAGCAAGTTCCTTCAGAAAGAAAAGTTTTCCTGGTAGGGTTGGCATAAAACTGCTGGGAATCCAGATATCAGGACCATATCGAAGGGTAACCCATAAACTCATTCCCTGCCACATCATTCCTCTTCCCAGTGCACCATCGCAGCCACCGATGATTTTGTCTGCTTTCAGAAAAATTCCAGGTCCAATGGTATTGGCAAAACATGGAACAAGTGTGGTTCTGCTTTTGAAACTTGTGATGGCGTTTTGTTCGATTGTCAAAGGGTGTAATTTTGCTCCAAGGCGATACTGCTGCTTTTTCCATTCATCAACGGTTTTGAATTCTGCAGCGAAATGCGGCTCCCAGAAAGCGATATGAAATACTCGTCCAATACCAAAAATCACAACAAGTTTTGCGCCCTGTTTTCTCAGTTTTTCAATTGTTTCAGGATACGATGGAAGCAATCTTTTTGTAGCGAAATTTCTCTGGTTTTTCGGTATTGTTAGTTTTCCAAGAGGTCCATAGAATGCCTGTTCCATGGCATTTTGAAATGCTCCGGGATTGCTTGCTGGAAGTGTATTGCCATTTGCATCGCTCCATTCATCCATATTGAAGCCATATACATGCTGACATGACACGTTCCATTCTTTTAGAAAATACACAGCCCATTTATACATACCCATCGGACCAACGGGCAGGATTAGGATAAGTTTTCTTCCTTCTCTGGATGCAGAAGCAATTTCAGATGCTATTTCATGTCCCATTTTGATATCAAATTCCTCAAGAGAATTACAGGGAACAGGTTTAAAATCCTTGTTCCACCATTTTTGCCTTTCAAGAATTTTTTCAGGTGGATTAGAGCAGCACTTATCAATTTTCTTCAGATCCCATCCCTCTGGAAAAAAGTTTTCAAGCAATGAACCCTTAATCGTATTGATCAGGTCCATGCAACCTCCTTGTTTTAATCTTATTCGGCTTTTCCTGCGCACCCGAGGACATTTTTGCATTTCTCTATGTACATATTTTTTAGGGCCTCCCTGGCAGGTCCAAGGTATTTTCTCGGGTCAAATTCAGATGGATGTTCACTGAGATATTTTCGTATCATCGCGGTCATTACCAGCCGCCCATCTGAGTCGATGTTTATCTTACAAACAGCAGATTTTGCTGCCCGACGAAGTTGCTCCTCAGGAACTCCAGCAGCGTTTTCTATTTTACCCCCATATCTATTGATCATATCAACATATTCAGGAAGTACTGAGGATGCTCCGTGAAGAACGATAGGAAAGCCAGGAAGTCTTTTTTCACATTCTTCAAGAATGTCAAATCTGAGGGGAGGAACTTTTTCCCCTGGTTTTAACTTAAACTTGTATGCGCCGTGTGAGGTACCAATTGAGATTGCTAAACTGTCAACACCTGTTCTTGATACAAAATCCTGTACTTCTTCTGGTTTTGTGTAATGGGATTTTTCAGATGAGACGTGTTCTTCAATGCCAGCGAGAACCCCGAGTTCACCTTCCACAGTGACATCGAATTTGTGCGCGTAGTCAACAACCTTTTTTGTCAATTTGACGTTTTCTTCATAAGGGAGATGGGAACCATCGATCATCACAGAAGAAAAACCATTTTCAATACAGGAAACACATAATTCGTAACTATCTCCATGGTCAAGATGCAACGCTATAGGGATCTTTGACCCCATTTCTCTTGCCATTTGTACAGCACCCTGCGCCATATATCTTAACATCGTTTGATTCGCATATTGCCTTGCCCCTTTCGAAACCTGAAGAATTACAGGTGATTTTACCTCCACGCATGCGGTAATAATTGCCTGTAATTGCTCCATGTTATTGAAATTAAATGCGCCAACAGCATAACCACCTTCCATTGCTTTCTTAAACATCTCTCTTGTATTGACAAGCCCCAATTCTTTAAAACTGACAGGCATGTTTCCTCCTATTAGTGGGTTTAATGATGAGAATAATTTTAACACAAATTACAAAGGTGACAAAGGAAGATTATTTTTTAAGAACAATCTTTATAAACTCTTCACCTTTAATGACACCGAGACTGCCACTGGTACACGTCCGTTCATTAAATGATTCTACGTGATCCGGACGAATATCCGGATGATATACAAGAAATGGAACCTTTTGATTTGTATGTCCCCTTATAGAAACCGGAGTGTAATGATCCGGAATCACAGCAATTGCAGTATCCCTGAGATCAACTTTTTTAATGATTCTTCCAACAACTTTTCTGTCAAAGTCTTCAATACACTTGATTTTGAGATGCACATTTCCTTCGTGCGACGCTTCATCAGGTGCTTCAACATGTAAATAGACAAGGTCGTATTTTTCAATAGCTTCAACCGCTGCTTCTGCTTTACCTTCGTAGTTTGTATTATACAGGCCTGTGGCACCTTTAACATTGATCACGTCAAAACCAGCGTAAATTCCAATACCCTTGATAAGGTCAACAGCTGAAATCACTGCTCCAGTGATCTTATATTTTTCCTTCATCTGTTTCATGCTGGGTTTTCTGCCAGGTGACCAGGGCCAGATCAAATTTGCAGGTTGCTTGTTTTCTTTTACTCTTTCTAAGTTGACAGGATGTGCTTTTAATATTTGTTCTGATTGCTTAATAAGCTTTTTTAGTGTTTCCACGGTTTTCTGTGCATTATGATTCTTGCTGCGGGGCAAAAGGGTACGGACTTTTTTACCAACAAAATCATGAGGCGGGAAACACTCAATGTCTGAAGAAAAAATTTTTTTAACAACAAGAATGTGTCTGTAATCAAAACCATGGTAAAATCGAACTAATTCAGAAGAAAGTTTATCATTAAGCGCTTCTATCAAATGTCTGCTCTCATCAGATGAGATATGTCCTGCAGAATGACTAACGATGACGCCATTTTTAACAAATATTGTGTTGCAGCGGAAAACGACATCATCTTTGTCAAGATTGATGCCTATAGAAGCTGCTTCAAGAACTCCCCGGCCCTGATAACACTTCGTAGGCGAATAGCCAAGAATTACAAGATTCGCAACTTCAGAACCAGCTGGAAATCCAGGTGGAATAGTTTCCATCAGACCGCAGCGTCCAATTCTGGCGAGATAATCTATGTTTGGTGTTTGGGCAAATTCAAGTGGGGTCCTGTTGTTTAATTCTGCAACAGGAAAATCTGCCGCACCATCAGGAACAAGAATTATGTATTTCACCTCAGGATTTCACAAAATTGATAATAGTCGTTATCAATCACGATATATTTTTCTTCAAGTGCATCAAGTTTCAAAAGATTTTCAGGCACAGGCGGTTCGATATCCAAAATTTGTCTTATTTTTTCAGCGAATTTTGCTGGATTTGCTGTCTCAAAACAACATACAGGTTCATTGATATTTGCTTTCAATGCCGCAGCAACGCTCACCGCACCATGTGGTTCTATAATGAGGGAGTATTTTTGGTATACTTTTCTTATTGTATCATCTACCTCGTGTTCAGAGATTGCAAAGGATAGAAAATGTTTCCTCATCGACTCTAAATCCGGTGCTTTCTTCATAACGCCCTTTCTTATGACCTTTCCGTCTTTGTCCCTTTCATCAGTAAGCCAGCCACCATATAAATCTATTAACCGCGCCAGATTACTTGGATGACCAACATTCATTGCACTTGACGAACATTTTCTTGATGGTACAACAGGACTGTAAATGCCTGTTTCAAGAAACCTTGGGAATTCATCATTTTCATTGACAGCAACAATGAACTTTTTAATCGGCAATCCCATTTCCCTTGCAAGTACCCCACCCATGAGATTTCCAAAATTTCCAGATGGAACGCAGAATACCAGATCATCACAATTTGCTTCGACATATGCCTTGAAATAATAAACTGACTGCGGAAGTAATCTTCCAAAATTTATCGAATTGGCAGATGTTAGATTTAAATGGGATAGGGCAGGGTCATTGAATGCCCTCTTTACCAGTGCCTGGCAATCATCAAATGTTCCTCTGACTGCAATTGCTTTGATATTCTTCCCGAGTGTTGTCATCTGTTTTCTCTGTCTCACAGTAATTTCCTTCTCAGGGAAAAGAACGACAACATTAATGTTTTCTAAACCGAAAAATGCGTCAGCAACAGCTCCACCAGTATCTCCGCTTGTTGCTACAAGCACTGTCAGTTTTCTCGCCTCTTTCGATGCAACATAGTTCATCATACGGGACATCAATCGTGCAGCGAAATCTTTGAAAGAGGCAGTGGGGCCCTTGTCAAGATATAGAAGATACAGGTTCCGGTCCAGTTTTGCTAATGGAACAGGAAAATTGTACGCCTGTCTGCACAACTGATAGAGGTCGCTTTCCGGTATATCATCTGCAACGAAAAGTTTAACAATTTCGAATGCGATTTCATAATATGGCATGGTTGAAAATTTTTTGATATCCTGACGTGTAATTTTTGGGATTTCAACAGGAACATATAATCCATAGTCAGGTGCCTGTCCCTTTAATAAGGTCTCCTTAAATGTAACCGGCTGAGCCTGCCGGTTTGTGCTTCTGAATAGAATCTTTCCCATAAGTTTTTAAATGCGAATGTTTTTGAATGTTGGAAGATATTTTATATTCTTTTCAAAAAGTTCTCTCACCATTTTTTTGATCTCAGCAAGTGATAATACAGCGGCGCTCAACGGGTCATATGCTACTGCATGGAAAATCATTTCAGGGTCTCCTGTGATACAACCCTGTACTGCCATCTCTTCGCTTGCGATATTTATGTTATTCAGTGCCGCACATTGCGGTGGTAATGGTCCAACGTGAATTGGATTGAAGCCTCTTCTGTTTGCAAGAACCGGGACCTCAACGCAAGCATTTTCTGGAAGATTGTCAACAAGTCCTTTATTGAGTACGTTTCCATTAAATAGATATGGTTCACCACCAAGATAGGCATTGATAATGTATGCAGCGTACTCGTGACCTCTCTCGAGGGAAATCGGTTCTTTACTTGCCAGCCATTGTTTTACCTGTTTTTTCCACGTTTTTTCTGTTCTTAGATAATGCTTAAGAATGAACGCATATTCCCCTGGATTCCAGTTTGTTCCATGGGTACAGTATTTTTCAATAAGGTCGGGTCTTTTTCTAAACCACCAGTTGTATTCTGAGTTGTGTCCGCTTGATTCAGTTACATAGTATCCAAGATGCAAAAACATTTCATTTCTAACCAGTTCCTGATTATATATTTCCTTTCTGGTGGTAATGGCTTTCCTTATTGCAGGATATAAATCCACGCCATTTTTTTTGAATTCAATAAACCACGCCTGATGGTTAATGCCAGCACAGACATAATCAACTTCTTCATATTTCACGCCAGCCCAGTTTGCCAACATTTGCGCTGTTCCCTGAACACTGTGACATAATCCAGTGACTTTGACAGAAGTTTGTGACTGCATTGCTTTGCAGTTCATTGACATCGGGTTTGTGTAATTTAAAAGAATCGCATCAGGACACAGCTGTTCAATATCTCTACAAATATCAAGCATTACTGGAATTGTCCTCAGTGCCCTGAATATTCCGGCAACTCCCCTTGTGTCACCCACATTGATATTAACTCCGTACTTTTTCGGAATTTCAATGTCATGTCTCCAGACATTTGTTCCACCAACAAGAATTGTGCATAATACAGCGTTTGCACCTTTCAGTGCCTGTTTCCTGTCAAGTGTAGCTTCAATCACTGCTGGATATTTCCCAAGTTCAACAATTCTTTCGACTGCTTCTTTCGCAAAGGAAAGCCGTTCACTGTCAATATCCATCAATGCAATATGAGCATCCCTTAGCAGTGGAAAAGTCAACAGATCCCGCACAAGTCCTCTTGTAAATCCTAAACTTCCTGCGCCGATAAAACAAATTTTTGGTCTTGCCATTTTTTCCTCCAAATTTCTAAAGTTTTGATAAAAATTTTTTTGCCTGACTCATTAATTCATTCCAGTATATTCCGAGTCCAATCACATCTGCTCCCAGATTCAAAAAATTATATCCCATTTTAATATATTCTTCCATCTGTTGTAACGAACAGGGTGTTGAACAAAACTTTCCGTGCTGTTTACAGATTTCTGCGACTTTTTTCCTTGTTTCAATCACTTTTGGGTGATTGAAGTCCCCTGGAGCTCCAATTCCCTGGGAAAAGTCACCAGGACCGAAGAAAATGATGTCAATACCTTCAAGTTTTACGATCTCTTCAAGATCTTGAAGGATCTCAGGATCCTCCAGTTGAACCATCACGAATCTTTCTCTATTCGCCATCTGCACATATGTTTGGATATCAATCTGACAGTATTTTGCATCCGCATTTCCACCATCAAGAGGTCTTCTGCCGAGTGGATGAAATTTCGTGAAATAAACAAGATTCTTTGCCTCTTTCAGACTCATTAAATGTGGGTATATTATACCGGTAGCATCTGCTTCAAAGGGTTTGATCAAGTCAGAATATGAACCTTTTGAAACCCTTACCATAGAATCCATATCGTATACCTTTGCCATCCTGACCATATTACAGATATCTTCCCAATCACAGGGAATGTGTTCCATATCAAGCCAGACGCAATCAAATCCAGCAAGCGCTGCAAGTTCCACAGATACTGGATCAGTAAGATTGATTTTTGTACTTAATGCAATTTCTCCTTTCCTCAATTTACTCAAAACCCGACTTCTTCTCATTTGTTGTGCCATTTTCTTCTCCATTATTGATGAAATTCGACCGCGTTATTATACAATATCGCTGACGCAATATCTTTTGCCGTATCAAGGTCGAAACTGCCTTTTGAAACTTTTTCCGCAAGCACATTATAAAGGGTCTGTCTGATAATTTTTACGGTTCCCACAAAACACTCAACATTTCCACAATCAGTGCCAATGAGAATTTTGTTAACAGGAATCATGTCTATTGCTTCTGAGAGAATTCTATATCCCAAAGACTCACTTAGCAAAACGTTCCACGATAGATCAAAATAACAGTTTCTGTAAGTTCTTGCCATAATCATTGCTTTACCCTCATTTGGCCAGCCAGCATGTGCCAGAGAAATTTTCAATCCTGAGAGATTACTATCTTTGAAAAGATTCTCAAGATTTTCAGGATTTCCATGCTCTGATGGAACACTGTATCCAGTATGAACAATCAGCGGTAATTTTCTGTTCTTAGCCATAATAAGAATTTTATATAGAAGAAAATCCTGTAAAACTCGTAATGCTGATTCAGAGAGATTTGCAGGGCCTATTTTAAATAATAATTTCGCCCTTTTTTCGCTTACATTGAGATCAAATTTCAATGGTCTGAAGTAAGCAGCAAGCAGTTTTATAGATTTACCGCCGTGCTGGATAAAAGTATCAAGCACCCTTTCACAGAATATAAGATAATCTGAAAGTGTTTTTGGAGTATAACCAATAATTTTATACGACATTTCTCTTGCCTGATGTTGTACTTGAAATCCTGTAAAAATATATCCGTCAATGACAAGGCTGGGACACAACAAATCAAGTTGTTTTTTCTTTTCTTCATCGTCGAGAGAGTCAAGGTGAGTTGTTACATATGGAAGCGTTGCAATGTGAACTTGTTTAACAACTTTTATTGTCTTGCACGCCATTGTATGCCACTCACGTTCACCATATGTGCTATAAGCTTTAATAATACTGCGGTTTATTTTATTCCAATTTTCCTCTGTAATATCTTTCTCAGTAAAGGGATGAAGATCTCTAATTCCTTCCCGTATTGCTTTATAAGTTGTGAGACCCCGACATTTATTAAGAAGTTCTTTGATTCCACTGTACTTTCCGGAACGTGGTGTTCCATTAAATTTTGAGGGTGGAACTGGTAAGTCAACGCATGAAGAAGAAATGTATGCAAGATAATCGTTGGTTAAAATATCATACAGGGTCCTTGGTATCTTATCATTAACAGGACCACCAAGATCAAATCCTGCCGTATGGCTGTGCATATCAAAAAATGGGTGAGAATCAATAAATTTTTTTAGTTCTTTCATTTTATGTTGTTCAGAAGAAATTTGTTAGGTTTATCATAATATCTTTGGTGATTTATGTCAACAATTTTTCAAGTTTTCATCTTTGTATTAAACTAAATAAGTAATGGGCAACAGCATATACGAATCAGGGCAGGTTACACCTGTCAGGGGAGAAAAATTGTAATAAAAATTTCGTGTTAAATGACATGGATATTAGAGAAAGAATACTTTCAGTTTTTGCTGGTGAAAAGCCGGACTGCGTTCCTTTTATCCTGGACATGTCCCATTGGTACTATCATCGGTATAGCCTATCATGGGACTTGACAATGCCGTACGACGATCCAGACGAAGGATTGATTGACATTCATAAGAAATTTAATGCTGGGTTTTATGTGCCTATTTTCGGTATTGGATGGAAGGTTCAATACACAAATGATGTTGAATGTCGTGTATGGAAGGAAAAATATGGTAATTCAATTTCCATTGTTTGGGAATATCACACACCCTACGGTACAATTAGAAGACGTCGTGTGTGGGAACAAAAATCGTATTCATGGCCAATTAAGGAATGGGGTATAAAAAGCAGAAATGACCTTAAAATTCTTCAATATGCTCTTGTGCATCGAACATTCTATCCCGACTTTAATAGTTATATCAGATGGAAAAAGGCAGTGGGCAGGTTTGGAATTGTTTATATGCCTTTTGGTTACAGTGCCATGGGACAACTATTGAATGCATGGATGGGGGTTGCCGAAACCATTTATGCAACGTATGATATGGAACAGGATTTAAAGGAATTTGTCAGTCAGGTGAATGAAAACAATTTAAAACTTGTCGACCTTCTTTGTGAATCCCCTGCAGAGGTAATTATGATGGGAGATAATTTTTCCTCAGACATTCAGTCTCCTGAATTTTTTAGTAAATGGTCAAAATCTTTTTATACAGAAGCTGTTAGAAGATTTCATCTTGCAGGTAAAAAGGTCTCTGTCCATATAGATGGTAAATTGAAAAATTGCATAAAAATGATCGCAGAAACAGGTGCTGACTGTGGAGATGCGATTACGCCAGCGCCGATGGGAGACCTTACGCCTATCCAGTGCAGACAGGAAGCAGGTAATGACTTCATTCTTTCTGGAGGAGTACCACCTGTCGTTTGGCTTCAGGATACAGGTTTAAAAAATTTTGAAAAAACAGTCATTGACTGGCTCTCAACAAAGCAGGAAAGTTTCAGATTATTTGCAGCAGCAGGAGACCAGGTTCCTCCTGGCGCCGAAGAGAACAAAATTATTCGTATGAGAGAACTTGTAGAAACATACGGAAAATTTTGAGGTGAAAAATGTTGACAAAGGAAAATTTTCGAGGAATATGGGCTGGAATTCCGGTAGCCTGGGATAATGACGAAAATGTTGACGTAGCAACATATCGCGACGATGTTGCTGCATGCTGCAGGATAAAAGTGGCAGGAGTCTATACAGGTGGCACCACAGGAGAGTTCTATGCACAAGAGTTTGATGAGTTTTGCATGATTACTGACATTACCATAGAAATCTGTAAAAGTGCTGGCGTGCCAGTGATGATAGGTTGTACATCCAACTGCACTAGGTCTGTAATTAAAAGAGCACGATATGCTGTTGAAAAAGGAGCAGATGCTATTCAGGTTGCCTTACCATTCTGGCTTGAGGTACCTGACCAGTGTATTGTCGGATTTTTTAAGGATATTGCAGATGCGATTGGGCGTATTCCAATTTCAATTTATTGCGCCGGCAAAAGAATGAAAAAAAATCTATCACCTGAACAGCTAATCGAAATCCATCAAAAAGTTCCATCTGTCTTTCACATCAAGGGTATCAATGTACCAGATGAACCGGAAAAAGCATGCAATCAGCTCAGTAAGTATTTTAATGTTTTTGTCGGTGAACATCTTCTTGCAAGACTCGGTAGATGCGGTGCCATAGGGTCTTGCAGTTCTTTTGTTTATCAGAATCCCAGGATTTTGCTCCATATGCAGAAGCTCCTTTTTGAACAAAGGTGGAATGAACTTGATATTTGGTGCGAAAAGATTAGAAGAATTGTATTTGAAGGTCTAAAACCGGTGATTGATAAGGGTTGTCAGGACAGTGCCATTGATAAGATGCTTGGAAGAAGCGCCGGGTTTTTGAAAACCAGTTTACATTGCAGAAAACCATACCCATCGTGTAACGAACGTGACCTTGAACAATTTAGATTCTGGTTGAAGAGCCACTATCCCGAGTTTTTGATCCTATGAAAAAATATGATTTAGAAGCGATTGATGTTCATGCTCATTACGGCCAGTATCTCGTGAAGGACAGTATTCAAAAAAAGATCCTCAGTGCTTCATTATCTGGTGTATGCAAAAGGGCGAAAGCATCGGGTACCTCTCTTACTATCGTTTCTCCCCTTTCTGCTTTTTTCCCTGAGCCAGGGAATCCAATTGCTGCAAACACAAAAGCAATAGGGGAGATAAGAAATAGAAGAGAATTCCTTCTCTGGATTGTGGTTAATCCATTAGCTCCTGAGACATTCGAGCAGGCAGAGACATTTATACAAAACGATTTTGTAGCTGGAATAAAAATACATCCATTGATTCATAACTGGCCAATAAAACAATTTGGAACCAGGATTTTTGAATTTGCAACAAAGTATAAACTTGTTATTCAATCCCATAGTGGACAGAAAAACTGTATGCCAGAAGATTTCGTTGACTTTGCAAATGAGTTTCCTGAAGTAAAAATTATCATATCACACCTTGGTTGTTCAGACAGTACCAGTCTAACGCTTCAGATAAAAGCGATTATGAAATCAAAAAACAATAATCTTTACACCGATACATCAAGCTTTCGTTCAATTTTTCCTGGACTGATTGAAATGGCAGTCAAAGAGATAGGCGCAGAAAGGATTCTATACGGAACAGATTCACCATTGTATTTTGCACCGTGTCAAAGAGCGAGGATTGACCACGCAGAAATTTCTCAACAGGACAAAGACCTTATATTAAGAAAAAATGCAATTAATCTTTTCGGTGATAAAATAGTAAAGCGTCTTATAAAAAAAGATATCTGCTGGTGAACTAGAAAGGTTAACCCGAAGATATACGGCAAAAATTTTTGATTTCATCGGTCCGGAGAAAGATATTCCGGCACCTGATGTAAACACAGACAGCCGGATTATGGCATGGCAGATGGAAATCTCGCTTAAAGGATTATATTTTTAAAAAATGGTAAAGCTTGCTTTTATAGGAACCAATGAAGGTAATGGCCACATTTTCTCCTGGAGTGCTATCGTCAATGGCAGGTATAATCTTGATTTGATGAAGGAATGTGGCTATCCTGTGATTGTTGATTATCTTTCGAAACAACCTCCTGAAAATCTTGGTATATCTGACGCGTATGTCACTCATGTATGGACAGAAGATAAAGAGACGGCAATAAAGGTAGCAAAAACAACCTACATTGAAAATGTTATTGATACTCCTGAACAAGCAATAGGTAAAGTGGATGCTGCTGTTATTACAACTGATATTGGTTCCAGTCACATTCACCTTGCTAAACCATTTATTGAAGCTGGATTACCTGTATTTATTGATAAGCCACTTGCGGATAATGAACAGGATTTGAAAACTTTTTATCAATGGCATATTCAAGGCAAAAAAATTATGTCGTGTTCAAGTATGAGATATGCTAAGGAAATCAAAGCCATTGATTTTTCTTCTGGTGAAAAAATTGAATTTGTCAGCGGGGTTATGTCAAAATCGTGGGAAAGATATGGTGTGCATGCAGTTGAGGGTTTGTGTTCAATAACTGGGTTGGGAATCGACGCCATCTTGAATATTGGAAATGAAAATTTGAATCTCGCTTTCATTGATTTTAAATCCGGCCTACAATGTCTTTTGCAGGTAATTTATTACTCAACGGTTTTTGGTAGGTATGACGTTTTTTGCAGAAAAAAAACCTTCACCATTGAGATAAGTGACTATTTTTACATGTTTAAAAATCAACTGGAACATATTGTGAAATTTGTAAAAACTGGTATTTCTCCTTTTCCTTTTTCTGAGACAATGGAGATAATAAAAACTATCATAGCGGGTATTAAGTCCAGAAATGAAAAAAGAAAGGTTTACCTTGATGAAATAAATATGGACTGATAAACAGGACGAAAACAAAAGATGAAAAAAATCCTGGTTGTGGGCGGTGGAGGAATTGGTAAAAGACATATTGATGGATTTCTTAGGACAGGAAAGTGTGAAGTTTCTGTCTGTGAGATAGATAGTGAAAAAATTGAACAGATAAAACAGACCTATCAGGTAAGCTCCACATTTTCTAATTTTAACTCCATTGACCTTTCCTGTTTTGATGCAGTCGTGATTGCTACTCCTGCGAATTACCATGTTTCAATGGCAAAAAAATGTGTTCTGGAATGTGTTCCATTTATGCTGGAAAAACCGCTTTCTATCAGTCTTGACGGAGTAGAAGAACTTCTCAAGGCTATAGGTGAAAAGAAAATATTGTGCGGTGTTGGTTATACAAGGCGAAGTATTCCATCCTATAGAAAATTGAAAGATTTGATTAACAGCGGAATTGCCGGTGAGATAAAAATGGCGAATTTCTACTGTGGGCAGGATTATAGAAAAATTAGAACTGATTATTCTCAGATATACTTTGCAAAAAAAGAAATGGGTGGTGGAGTTTTAAGAGATTTTATCACTCATTTCATTGATCTTGCTCAGTGGTTTATAGGCAAACCCGAAAAAGGTTATGTATTGCAGGATAATCTTGTATTTGGTGATGTTATTGAAACCGATGATTCTGCAGTTTTAATTGGCCGGTTTTCAGGAAAACTGGTAAGTTTTTATTGTAATGCCTTTCAAAAACCAAATGAATTCATCATAGATCTTGCAGGCACAAAGGGAAATTTAAAATATGTACTGGTGAACCGATTTTTATCAAGGATACTTTTTGCAAATGATGATTCTGGCGAATGGAAAGTGTTGGGTGAATTTCGAGATGAGGCAAAAAATTATTATGTTTTTCAAGCAGAACATTTCCTTGAATTACTTGAAGGAAAACCGAATGATTTTACTACAATTGAAGAGGCAGCAGAAAATCTTAAGTTTATTCTTGATGCAATTGAAAATTCAAAACCACAGTTGAGCGCTTAAGTAAATTCCATGGGTATAGCATTTTTTCTTGGTCTATGGATTGCCATCATTTTTATCATTCTTGGTATTGAGTTCTACTATTATATCCTGGCAAGATATATTGAAAAAGACCTGACAATAGTTGAAGGAATTATTTTCATTTCCTGTCTCTGTGTTTCTGTCATGATATTTTCAAAATCGCAGGAATTCTTTTCGGGACTTATTTCAATAATATTACTTCCCATGGCTGATATGGTTATCAAAATGATAGTTGAATCAAAAGAGAAAGTTCGTCATCGACTCGAGGAGCAAAAAGAGATGGAAAGCTGGCTTTATACAATCGAAAAGCAACCAGAAAATGTTAATGCATATGTTGCGATCGGAGACATTTATTTTAAAAAGCGAGATTATGAACAGGCCCTTGTTTACTATAAAAAAGCGCAGAATCTTATGGACCTTCCTTATATAAGGGAAAAAATTGGTGTTACAGAAAAAGAACTTGCTATAAAAAATGGCACTGTGTGGGTTTGTCCTGAATGCAGTTTTGATAATCCGGGAGAAATTAAAAAGTGCAAGGTTTGTGGTTATTCAAAGATTGACAGAAATCTTTTTGCTGAAATTAAAAAGAATAAAAAAGAATTTTTAAAGGCTGGGTTATGGGTTCTAATAGGACCGTTCGCCCTGATATTATTTTTTGCTCTATATGTGGTGATGCCAATTTATCTTGCACTTATTATTACACTGGTTGCAATTTATTTTACAATCAAATACTTCATCACCTACTAATAAAATTTTTTATCTGAATATTAAAATCTGAGCGTCGTTCAGATTATGAAAATTTCTGGTTGTGAGCCGTGCAGTAGAAGAAAGTTCTCTTCCAAGTTTTATGGATTTAGAATAATCGTATCTTGCAAGATGAAAAACCCATTTCTCCCCCTTTTCTGGGACCCTTCCTTTCAGTGTAGGAAGTGATATAAATGGAATAGCGATCTCTATTGACCAGTATGTATCTATGTCGGACGTGTCATTAACAGTCCCTTCAATATGTGTTTCTAACATAATTCCTTCACAATTCCATTTCGCGCAAGCAAGAATATCATTCAAATGTTCAGGTCCTGGGATGAAAGCGTCAAAAATTGTCTTAATGGGCGAGAATTCAAATTCATAGTAGGATGGTTCATCAATCGATGTTTTTAAAAATATTTCCACGACATCTTCTTCCCAGGTAAAACTATCCCTTTTTGTATATGTTGCTCTGATGTCATCATCGTAACATTTGAAACCTGCATATAAATATTTTTCGTCATAAAGCAACTTAGCAGTAGTTATTGAATGAGGTGTTTCGAGAGTAACTGGAATAAAAAATTCAAGATTTTCAGCCATCTTCCATGAGGCTTCGTCAAGAATACCGTCAATCTTGATTTTCTCTGACGCATACTGACATTCGTATACTATTTTTTTCATTTTCATATAATAGAAAAGAGCGGGATACGGGAATCGAACCCGCATTTCAAGCTTGGGAAGCTTGCACTCTACCATTGAGTTAATCCCGCGTATATTTAATTATACCTGCGAAAACGTGAAAATCAAGATAGGCCTATCTGGATTCAATATTTCCCGTAGTAAATCTTGAAATATTTCTATTGAGTGGAAGAAATCTGAACCTTGAAAAAAAGGAAATCAAACAGAATGTCGTCACCCATGCGATATTTCCTGAAATCAAGAAGCCCAGAAATCCTGCAATACTAATGTAATCAACTACTGCAATACCAAGGATATTGAATGCTATCGGGTTTGTTTGCGCCTGGACAAATATTTTCTTCCTTAATATCTGTATTATACCATCCATGAAAAAAAATACCGCAAGCCCTGATAAATACAAGAAATATTGAATAATCCGCATGGTCTGATTAATTTCATAAAACTCTGGAGAAGGCTGGTAAGAAAGTGAACGTTTCATAAAGACAGCCACAAATAACAGTATCAGTGGGTCTGCCAGCATGAACATATTAATAATTTTCAGTTTATCTAATGAAGGATTCTTTTCCATGCAGTTATAATATAACATCTTGACGATTTTCGCAAAAAAAAATATACTTTTAGCAGCGCCTGTAGCTCAATAGGATAGAGCATCTGCCTTCTAAGCAGAGGGTTGCCCGTTCGATTCGGGCCAGGCGCGCTTCTTCACAGGAACTGATTAAATGACTAAAATCCCAAAACGAAATCTTGGAAAAACCAGAGAGTCTATTTCGATAATTGGGTTTGGTGGTCTCGCATTGGCATATATTACTCAAAAAGAAGCTGACCGTCTTGTACAACAGGCGATTGAAAGTGGAGTAAATTTTTTCGATGTTGCTCCAAGTTATGGTGATGCTGAAATAAAATTAGGTAATGCATTGAAGGGTATACGTAGTAAAATTTTGCTCTCATGTAAAACCACCTGTCGAAGAAAAATGGATTCATGGAATGAAATGCAACAATCTCTTAAACGTCTCAGGGTTGATTACTTTGATTTTTATCTTATGCACGGAATAAGGGATATGGAAAAAGATGTGATCCCATCTTTAAGTAAAGATGGAATGCTGGCAACCGCAGTTGAAGCACGAAAATCAGGACTTGTGAAATTTATTGGATTCAGTGCTCATACTGAAGAAACAGCAATTGCTGCTTTAAATCATTTTGATTTTGATGTTATGGCTTTTCCTGTAAATGCTTTCTGTTACCTTGCAAATGGATTTGCGAAAAATACAATCATGACCGCTATGAAAAAAGAGGTAGGAATCATAGGGCTGAAGGCACTTGCAAAACAAAAACTGCAAGAAAAACATGATAAGAAATTTCCTGGCTGTTGGTATGAACCAGTGACAGAAAAAGAACTTGCCAAAATCATGCTCTTATGGACTTACCAGCAAGGAGTTAGTTCGATAATACCACCTGCTGATGCAGGGCTTTTTAAGATGGCACTTGAAATCGTAAAAGAAACCCAGATAGCTTCTCTGGCACCCGAGGAAATCAAAAAGCTTGAAAGTTTATCAAAGGTTCTAAATCCAATCTTTCCTTAACACTACTATAAATTCTTCATCAAATTTTGTTATTGCCGCCAGTCATTGAAATTCGAAAGAAAACAAGTATAATATAATGTGAAACATCGGGCCGTTAGCTCAACAGGCAGAGCAGGGCACTCTTAATGCCAAGGCTGGAGGTTCGATTCCTCCACGGCCTACTTTGAATTTTTTAGCGAAATTCCAAAATATTAATGGTTATTGATAATGCATACTTCTAAGGTAATTTACCTGCCTGAATCTGGAAAGGCAGTCTTTGTCGGAGATACTCACGGAGATTTACAGGCATCAAGATCGATTATTAAGCAATATGCAAGAAGGAAATATCACGTGATTTTTCTCGGTGATTATGTTGACCGAGGAGAAAAAAGTCGGGAAAATATTGATTTTCTCATTTCTGCTCAAAAGGAATATTCAAAAATCATTTTACTTGCAGGCAACCATGAAATGAATACGGTTGAACCGGTTTCGCCCTCTGATTTCTGGGAATCATTGAGCCAGCAGGAAATTTTATATTACTCAGGGATATTCAACAATTTTCCTCTTGCAGTTTCAGGAAAAGGTTTTATTGCAGTTCATGCTGGGCTTCCTGACTTGCCAAATCTTGATAATTGGGATAATATAAAACCGGGCGATGACAACTGGATGCGGATATTATGGGCAGATTTCAGGGAAAAACAGGGAGAGTGTCTCGGCGTTCTGTGTGGAAGGATAAAACTTGGAAGGGACTATTTTGAAAGGGTAATGAATTCCATCGGAAAAAATGTACTGATACGTTCTCATGATCCTTATGCGCCTGAAAAAATGTTTAACAATCGCTGTCTCACTCTTTTTACCTCCGCATCATACGGTAAGAGCAGACAAATTGCTATTGTGGACCTGACAAAAGAAATTCGTTCTGTTGACGAGATTGAGCTAATTTCCTTTTAATCATGGTGAGAAATTTTTCAGAATATTATCTTGCAGAAAAAATCGGAGTGGGTGCATTTGCGACTGTTTATAAGGCATACTCACAGTTGCAGAAACCAACGTATGGAAAGGTTGTTGCGATTAAAATTCTCAATGAAAAAATTTACGGCGCCAGTGAAAGCAAAGTGATAAGACAATTTGAAAGAGAAGCAAATATCGCCATGCAATTAAATCATGAGAATGTTGTGAAGGTTTATAACTGGGGCAAGTTCAATGGAAGATACGCAATGATTATGGAATATGTTGAAGGAAAAAATCTCAATGAATTTATTCATGAGCCAGGAAAATATGGATTCACAACGCTTGTTGAGATAGGATACAAAATCGCATGCGGTCTTGTCCATGTGCATAATCATGGAATTGTTCATAAGGATATAAAGCCAGAAAATGTTCTGATATCCAATGACTTGAAAACAGTTAAAATTACTGACTTTGGAATAGCAAAGGTGCCACGAAGATGGTGGCAACGGGATCTTTTTGAACGAGCAGGCAGTGAAAGAAGATTCAGTCATATTTCTTATGCGGCGCCAGAACAAAAAGCAGGACACTCAGATGCTCGTTCGGATATATTCAGCCTGGGTGTTTTAATTGATGAATTAATTGTCGTTAAACTTTCTATTCCTGAAATTCCCGGGAAAAATGACCAGGATTACTTTAGAAGAATTTCCGAGGTAATATTCAAATACCGAAAAACCCAGAAATTGCTTTCTGAATATCTTGTGATTCCCGAAGAATTTAAAGAGGTTCTGAAAAGAGCCACGCACGACGAACCCTCCATGCGATACCAGACTGCTGAGGAATTTGCTTTCGCACTTTCAAAATTCATTGAAAAATCATGAGTTGTATCATTCGATGAGAATTGATACCAGACACGCAATGGCTTTGCCCTGACCAATTTCACCTATGCCTTCCATTGTTTTTGCCTTGATGCCTATCCTGGAATTTTCTATATTAAGAATGGTTGCGATATTTTTCTTCATCTGACCGTACCATGTTTTCAACACAGGCCTTTCAGCAAGTATTACAATATCAATATTTACAATTTTTGCTTCTCTGGAAGTAAGCAGTTTATAATAATGCTTGAGAATTTCTTCGCTTTTTATTCCCTGTATGGACTGGTCTGAGTCAGAAAAAACTGTTCCGATATCATCCTCTGAAAGAGCGCCTGCTATTGCATCACTGATGGCGTGCAAGATGACATCTCCATCACTGTGACCTTTTAAGCCAAGATGATATGGAATTTCTACTCCGCCAAGGATTAATTTTCTATCCGGTTCCAGTATGTGTATATCAAAACCTATCCCTGTGCGCATATATAAAAATATACCAGGAAATTTTTATTGGTCAAACATCAAATTTTAGAAATTCCAATTTCGTTATAAAATAGTTAAGTGGAAAAAAGAGAAATTTTTCAATCAATCAGATTAAAATGGAAAGAATTTGACCACTTTGACGAAAACAATCTGGTCAATCTTACAAGATTAGGATATAAAAAACACTCTGAATTTAGTGTGCCGAATGGCACATGGCAGATTTTTTGTTTCGAGAAAAAGATAGAAGCAGGTACTTCCCCTGAGCAAAACAAGGAAAAATTCTAATGTTTTTTTCGATCTTTACCTCAAAGAGTGGTGAAAAAAAATTTCCTGTCTCAGGAATATGTGACAACTTAGATGAAATAATAACTGCGTTAAAATATCTCTCATCCTTTTTATTTACCGATGGTACAAGAAGGTTTTTATTCAGGAAATTAACCATTGAAAATGCTCAGGACTATGGCTATATCAGGGGCCTCATTGCCGGAATAATCCTGATGCTAATAGACACTATACCCTGGCGTATTGGCAATTTTAGACCACAGGGTGTACTTTCTACATTTCTTGAGTATACAAGAATCGTGTATTACGGAACGCCTGGATTTGCCATTGTTGTCGGAATGGCTGCCATCGGAATTTATTTTACTGTTCTTTTTATACTTCTGCCGATACTTGCTGGAAATTTTTACCTTTATAAAGCAAGGAGAAGGCAGCAGAGCCAAATACTTCTGATGCCTGAATGCCTTGTAGATTTTGAATATGGAAAGGATGCAGAATCATCTTTATCTGAACAGCATATTGCCCTTATTGACAGCTTAAAAAGGGATGAAATTTATAAAAAAGTATCCAGATTATGGCATAACTTTAAGAAAGAGGACTTTTATGAACTTTACGAAATCTTCAGAGGCGGATTTCTAACACCTGAGGTACTTTATAATCTGCTTAAAAAAATTACCAGAAATTGTCCGGATTTTGATTTTAAACAATTTCTTGAAATTATGATAGATGTTATGAAAAGGGATACTGAAGTTGTAATCAAAGTTTCAGACAAAAATCAGGAGGAAGCATGAACGGGTTCATTCAGAAGACGTACTGGATATTTGTCTCTGTTTTTATCTTTACCATCGCTGGCTTAACCCAGCAATATAAGCAGCAATATATTGAATGCGAGATGTTCCCAATTCCTGAATCAACTCACAATGGAAGCGGGTATACAGCAATTGAAGTCGGAAAAGACGGAAATATTTATGTTGGTACTGCATACTATGGTTCAAGCGCCCATCTTGTGAGATTTAACGTGCGAACCTTGAAATGGGATGATATTATTGATGCTCATAAGATTACAAGAGAAACTGGAACAGGACTTGATTCTCAAAGCAAATTTCATGCAAAAATTCTGGTTGATGCAAACGGGATTATATGGGCAGCGACAAAACAGGGAAATGAAAATTTTATTGATAGACCTGAATTTGGTGAAAACTCCACAGGATACCCAGGCGGACATCTTTTTTCATTTGATCCAAAAACAAACCAGGTGATTGACCATGGAATTTTGCGTAAACAGGAAGGTATTATGGGTGGTTCCATTGATAGGAAAAGGCGAAAACTGTATTACTGGAGTGATCCAAAGCAACATTTTCTTATTTATGACATAGAGACGGGTTCAGTGAAAGACCTGGGAACCATAGGAGGATCCCCAAGGTACACGGCAATAGATTGGAAAGGAAGAGTATTCGGTACAGGTAGACCCGGCATTATCTGGATGTATGACCCTGAAACCGACAAACTTTATGACCTTTTTGTCAAACTTGAAGGACCCGGCCAGTACAAGGATCCTTATGTAATGGTTAGTTCGCTCGATGGCAGGAAAATTTTTGCATGCGCGATAGGTGGTGAGTACGTAATGGAATTTGATCTTGATACAATATCTTTTGCATCTGAAACCAGTGATACTGATGGTTCCATCATCTGTAGACATGTCGGGAAATCGTATCCTGAAAACGAAAAAAAGCCAGGTGACCAGCATGCTGGAGTTCTTGGTAAAGATGGGTGCTTTTATTTTCCAAATGTCATTGACAAAACGCCATATTTAATGAAATACAATCCCGAAGATGGGAAGGTTGTTTGTCTTGGAATTATCACGGTAAAAGGAAATCCAGACCTGAGGCCACTTTATGCCCAGGGTGCATGTACCACCAGTGATGGTACAATTTATATGAAATTTATTTCTGCGGGTGGAGGAAAGCAGATGCCTTATTCAATTGTACGATTTAATAAATTGAGCGCAAAACGATAGATAACTTAACAAATCAAGGAGATAATATGAAGAAAGTATTTTTTATAACATCATTTATACTTTTGATTGCATCTTCTCTATCTTTTTGTGAAGGAATAATGAAATTTGATCTTGATATCATCAATATTCCTTTTCCTCCGTACCAGAGAAATGTTACAAAATTGTTTGAAACACAAAATGGTTTGATCTACGGGATTATCCCTTCATCGCAGTCATGTTCGGGCAAGATATTCTATTTTGACAGGAATGCCGGGATTCATCAAATTCAACGGCTTGGTGATGATGTTGTTCAGGTAGACAGTATTATTTTCAATCCGGATATTACCTGGACATGGGATAAGACATTCAAGAAGATTATCGCAATCGACGCATCTGGAACACTGGTGGTTTATGAGAAAAATGGACCCGGAAAAGAAATTTTAAAAATTGCTGGCACAAGACCATTTGAAAACCAGGGATTTCAAATATCCAGAGCTTTTGCCAGTGATACCCATGGGAATCTTTATACTGCTGGCAAAAACGGCATTTTATTTAAGATCAATCCTGAAACTCTGGAGGTCAGGAAACTTGAGGCACGTCTTCCTGCAATAAAAGGTCGAGAGCCATGGGCAAGTCTTGATGCTGCTACGACTGGCAGCGACGGCATAATTTATCTTGGTACATTTGATGGTTACATTGCGTCATTTAATCCAGAAACAGGTACTTTGGTAAATCTTGGAAAACCACTACGGCAGCAACGAATTCAGGCGCTTGTGTTTCTCAATGGTGTTGTCTTCGGAATTGGCGGAGAACCAGATGGACTTGCCCGATGGTTTGTCTATGACCCATTAACAAGGAATTTCCAACTGGGAGGCACATTAAAAAACAAGGAAAATCGATTAATATATGAACCAGTCAATACAATGATTGTTACAAAAGAAGGCGAGATCATCGGCAGTTTTTCTGGAAGATTGGGTTGCCTTTTCACAATTAAAATAGGAAAAGAAAAATGAGGAAATACTTAACAATTTTGGCGCTGGCTATTATTATCGTGGATGTAAACTTGCAGGCAAAAGCTCAGACAATGACAAAAAAAATTCTTATTTATGATTGTTTTGAAACATGGACCGCTGACTTTTACTCATGTATCTCTAATGAAAAACTTACTCTTCGAAATTCAGTGCTATACCAGGATGAAGAGGGCCAGACGCATTATGCCAACACAGAGAGAATAAGTTCTGGAATTCTTGCAAAAAAACAGTTTATACTGAAAAACCCTGTATGTTCAAAAGCCGAGCTTTTCGTTTTTCATGGTGCAGGACTCAACCTTTTATGTAATGGAGTACCGGTTGTTGAAAATCATAACCTTCCTTCAACTGGATGGCACGTCTGGAATGTACCTGTGAAACTTCTGAAAACAGGAATAAACGAATTTGTATTCAGCGGCAAGGGAACATTGTTAATAGAACCCTCTCTTTATCCCAATCGTTCGGCACGTTCGTTTGACGAAGGTAAAACGTGGCAGTTTGATAATCTTGGTGTAAATAATGGAAATGGAGAGTATGTTGTAAGGCTTAGATTACAACAATATCCTGAAAAAGGTATTGCAACAAGCGGAATATACGATTTGCTCTCTGTGGCAGATAAAAATACAGTCCACGGCGAATATATTTCAGCAAACGACATTCAGGTTAAATGTATCGCTTCTATACCCGATGGCACATCAATAGAATTGCAATACAGAATAGGAAAAACAAAGATTTATAATCCTGCAAGCTGGTCAGCATGGAAACCATTTCGCAGAAAAATAAATAATACTTGGACAGTCAACAATATTTTGGATGAAAGATTCTTCCAGATACAGGCAATATTAAAAACCAAAAATGCTACTGTAGCACCGTACATTGAAAAATTACAGATTACTGCGAGCGTAAAATATCAACCAGCTGATGAAAACATCAGGGTTGTTTCGGTTGAAAATCCTCAATCAATCATAAGCAGGATTCCCTTTGCTTACCAGGAATTGAACTACAGAACACAAGCTCTTCGTTCAATGTATAATCTTGATCAGGTGATAAAGGATGGGAAAACAGAAATAGAAAAATTTGTGATGTTACGAAACTGGGCAAGGCACACTGCGCCAAAGGGATGGGATTGGGGAACCAGTATGTGGTGTCCTCCATGGGATGCACTGGTAATACTGGCCACCAATAAACAACCAGCCGCACTATGTATGTGTACTCATTACTCAACAATTTTCACGCAGTGTGCGATTGCACTTGGTTATACGGCGCGACAGGTTATCCTCGACCATCATTGCGTTGCTGAAATCTGGAGTAATGAACTTGGCAAATGGATTCTAATGGATACAGGCAACTCTCAGAATCCGGAAATGAACTGTCATCTTGAACACAACGGCGTTTTTCTCAATGCTCTTGAAATTCGAAATCTATGGAAACAGAATCGAGCAAATGAAATTAAATTTGTATATGCAAACGAATCTGGAATAACAGAAAAAGAAAAAAATGATTTTGAAAGTTCATATTTTAAAAATTTTAGGAGATTTGCAATTCCATTGAGAAACAATTTTCTTGGCAATCCTGTACCCGGTGAACCAGAGCAGGGTCAAAGTGAATATTATTGCGATCTGTACCTATGGTGGGAAGACAATTGCGAACCAGTAGAATCTCCAGAATATGGAAAAACAAGCAACAGGGTCAGTGACTTTTACTGGACATTAAATCAAACCTTTTTTGATCTTATTTCTTCTGGAAAGGATACTATTACTGTCACTCTTTATAATAATGTTCCCCAATTTTCCCATTATCTTGTGAGTATCGACGGTGGTGTCTGGGAAAAAACGCCAGCACAGTTTGACTGGAAGATACACAATGGTAGAAATGAAATAGCAGTGAAATCTGTAAATTTATTCGGTCTCGAGTGTCCAGTATCCAGGGTCACAATTGAAAAACAAATTATGTAAGTTGCAAAACACTGCAGCTTTCAATATGCGGGGTATGTGGAAACAAATCAACAGGTATTACCTTTTTTAAAGCATAGCCTGCCTGGGTGAACAAAAAAATGTCTCTTGCAAGGGTCGCTGGATTACACGAAACATAAATAATATTCCTTATCCTCGTCTTCAAGATTTGATGAATCGCTTTTTTGCTCAATCCACCGCGCGGAGGATCGACAACAAGAAGGTCATATCTTAAAGAACTGGGTTGTGTTTTTTTCAGAAATTCTTCTGCGGACATATCGTAAAAGTTACAGTTAGCGATATTATTGATTTTGCAATTCTCTTTTGCTGTTTCTATATTTACAGAGTTACTATCAACACCTGTCACTTTGTTGCAAATACGGGAAAGAAAAATTTCAATTGGAGCACTACCACAAAAAAGACCCAGTGCACAGTTAGGGTTAATTTCATTGGCCAGCATAGATATTGTTTTGTACAATTTCAAAGCGCCACCTGTATTGGGTTGAAAAAATATTTCAGGATAGATGATAAATCTGAAATTTTCAATTCTTTCTTCGATATACGGTTTACCCAAAATTAGATGTTTCTTTTCAAAATTCACAACATCAGAAACCTGGTCATTTTCAACCCACCAGAACGAAGCGATATTCGGTACAGCACTTATTAATTCTTCCGCAAATTTTTCAAGATTATTCACAATACCTGACCTTGTGATAAAGATGATCATCAGCTGATCAGTTGTTTTAGAATGCCTCATTACAAGATGGCGAACAAATCCTTTTTTTGTTAATGGATTATATGGTTCAAGATAATTTTCATTTACAAATTTAATGACCAGTGGGAACACTTTTTTTACTGCTTCTGAAAAAACAACACATTCATCAATTCTATTCACAACTGCTCTATATCTTTTTGCTGGATGCTGTCTTTCCCGTAATCCAACAACAGGCTTTTTATTACGTTGCCCAAAGGCAAACTCCATTTTGTTTCTGTAAAAATAGATGTCTGGCGATGAAATAACTGGATGAAAATCAACATCCGACTTTACCTTACCGATTCTTGTCAAAGTTTCAATCAGGTATCTTTTTTTCAATTCAATTTGATAGTTATAATCAAGATTTTGAAAGGCACAGCCGCCGCATACTCCAAAATGAGGACATTCTGGTTCCACTCTATATTTTGAGTACTTCTTTATCCCGCAATTCTTTGCATATGAAAAATCCGGTTTATTTTTTATTATGTGAATCCAGACGCTATCTCCTGGAACAGCATTGTCAACAAACACAATTTTGTTGGTGTATTTTCCCACACCCCATCTGTTGGGAAATGCTATATCATATATTTCAGCTTCAACGAGATTGTCAAATTGTGCAAGCATATTTTTTAGTTTTTCAACCGGCAGTCCAACAACATTATCAAAGTCACCTTTAATTTCTTCAACAAATTCGTCATTTACTTCCTGAACTGCATATCCGCCTGCTTTATCATAGAATGTTCGCTTTGCCAGATAAGAATTTATTTGCTCCTCATTTAATTTTTTAAATTTCACCAGAGTGGTTTCAAAATCTGATAAAATTTTATTCTCGCAGGGATTAAAAAGGCAAACTACGGTTATCACCCTGTGATATGAGTCAGAAAGAAGATGTAAGTATTCACAAGCGGTTCCATAATCATCCGGCTTACCAAGAATTTTGTCATCAATAGCAACAATTGTATCAGCAGCAATAACAATGCAATTTTTCTTTTGTAATTTATCGGCAACATTTCTTGCCTTCCTTTCGGCATTCAAGACCGCAATCAATTCCGGTTCAAACGTCTCATCCAGAATTTCATCTACATCAGGTACCATGACATCAAAATTGGAGAAAATCTTTTTCAGTAATTGTTTTCTTCTCTCAGATTGTGAAGCAAGCACAATGTTCATTGGCCTCGCCTTTGTTGACTGAAAAGTTAAAGATATTAGAATATATTATAAACCAGGCAGTTAACATAGGAGGAAAAAATGGTGCTGAAATATTTAAATGAAGATGAACTTTTTAAGGTTGCAATGAATATTGAAAAACAGGGAATTGAATTTTATCAGAATGCATCAAGTCATGCAGTTACTCCTGGGGCAAAAGAAATATTTCAATTCCTTTTCGGTGAAGAAAAACATCATTATGAGGTTTTCAAAAAGATGGACACTGATATACAAAGGATAAAATTTAGACCAGAAGCAATAGATGAAGAAATTTCACTTTATCTTAGAAGCCTTGTGGATTCAGGTATATTTGAAAA
>JAKPDB010000121.1 GCA_029552985.1 bacterium | reverse complement strand
CCACCTTCTTTTACTCCAGGGCATTCACCGATCAATCTGATAGGAACACTTAAATGGACTGGTTGATTCTTACCTATATGATAAAAATCTATGTGCAGAATTTCTCCTGTAATGGGATTGGTCTGGACTTCTTTTACAATTGTTTTTAGAACATCCTTTCCACCATCGTGCTGGATTTCAAGGTCAGCCATTACACTGTGGCTTGTAACATGTCTAAGAGTAATTTCTGCGGATTTTTTGTCCACTGCAAGAAGTTTATTGTCCTCACCTGCTCCATAAAGAACCCCTGGAATAAATCCTGATCTTCTGAGAGCACGGCTGGTACTTTTTCCTGCAGAATTTCTCACTTTTGCAATAAATTTCACCTGTTTCTTTTCTTTTTCTACCATTTTTATTACCTCCTGATGCTTTGTATCGCGACTATTTAGTTTACCATTAAAAGGTAAATTGTCAACTCAACTTTTATGTGGTAAAAAATATCATTATGGAAATATTCTTTAGAAAAGAACTTCTTGAATACAGGGAACCAGAGCATCCAGAATGTCCACAACGACTTTCAGCAATTGTGAATTTTCTTGAAAAAAAAGGAAAGAAGCAACTTCATTCCTTCGAGCAGGTGTCAGAAACTTTACTTCTGGAAGTTCATTCACAACGACTTGTAAATATGGTTAAAAATAACAATTTTTTTGACCCTGATACCCCGAACATTCCAGATATTTACTTCTATGCATGTTTGTCTGCTGGCGGAGCTGTCGCTGCGGCACAGAGCGCGCTTGATAGAAGGGACGCTTGTGCTCTGATTCGTCCGCCAGGTCATCACGCGGGGAAAGATTTTCTTGGTGGGTTTTGTTATTTTAACAATATGGCAATTGCTGCAACACACTGTTTAAAGACTGTAAAAAAAGTTGCGATTCTGGACCTGGACGGACATCATGGAAACGGCACTGAATCAATATTTAAGGATGTTGATCGTGTCATTTTTGTTTCTATTCATCAGCATCCCGCATATCCTGGAACAGGGCTGGTGAGTTTTTCGAATTGTTATAATTTTCCCGTGAAGCCGAACACCGCTTTTTCTGACTATAAGATTTTTCTGGTTGAGGCAATAGGTTTGATCAGAAGATTTGCACCTGATATTCTTGGAATATCACTCGGGTTTGACACTCATTTAGATGACCCGCTCCTTCAACTGCGATTTGTGGATTCTGACTATTACCATATGGCGAAAATGATTGCTTCAGGAGTTTCATGTCCTGTTTTTATTGTTCTTGAGGGTGGTTATGATATTGCTTCTATTGGCAATAGTTTTTTCTGCTTTCTTTCTGGCTGGGAAAAGACAAAAAATCGCAACGGATAACTTTTTTAATTTTTCAAAACAGGATATAATCTTACTCACATTTACAAAAAGGTATCATAATGAAAAACATCAAGGTGATTTTTGAACCAGGGATGATTGAGGTTGATGTTCCTGAGGGAAGTAAGATTATCTCTGCAATAGAACGTTCAGGGATTCCGTTTGAACTTCCATGTGGTGGGAAGGGTGTATGCGGAAAGTGCGGAGTAGTTGTTGTTGAAGGCGCATCAGCGCCCACAGAAACAGAAAAAAAACTTCTTGGCGGCAAGGTAAAATCCGGGTGGCGGCTTGCATGTCAGTCAAGAGTTTATCATCATTGCAGAATTTTAATTGAAGGAAAAAGTTCCTCATATCACAAAATTCTTACAACTAAGGTCTTGTGTGATATGCCGAGAAATCCACAAATTACAAAAAAACACCTGGTGCTTCCGCCCATTACCCTTGATCATCCAGTTTCATTGCAACAACAGATTGCCATGTTTCTTGGAGTGGGTGTTGAACAGGTGAATCCACTTTTGCTCAGAGAACCGTCTTTATCCCGGGGAAATGATTTTACAGTGGTTTTTCACAATGGAAGCATTATAGCGATTGAAAAAGGAGACACAACACAACAAACCTATGGCATTGGCTTTGACCTGGGTACCACCACAATGGTTTTGACTTTGTTTGACCTTGTTAATTGCAGGGAGGTTGTGACTGTCGTTAGACCAAATCCCCAGATTAAATTCGGGGATGATGTGATAAGCAGGATAGATTTCAGCTTAAAAGAATCCGGATTGAACACTCTATGCAGGGTTGTGATTGATGAAATTAATAAGATGATTGATGAGGCGGTAAAAACAGCAGGTATTAAGAATCATCACATATATCAGTTTGTATTATCGGGCAATACTGTGATGGAACACATTTTTTTGAACCTGCCACTATTAACATTGAGTAAAATTCCTTTCAATCCTGTCATGAAAGGACCAGTTGAATTTCCAGCATATAAAGCTGGTTTGCATATCAATTCTGAAGGTAGATTATTCATTTTTCCTGTACTTGGCGGATTTGTTGGAGGAGACACAACTGGGTTAATTCTTGCTACAGGTATTCACAGATCAGAAAACATTCAAATGGGAATTGATATTGGTACAAATGGAGAAATAGTTATTGGGAATAAAGATGGAATTATCGCAGCATCAACTGCTGCTGGACCTGCTTTTGAAGGCGGTAGAATCACTTTTGGGATGCGTGCTCAAACTGGCGCTCTTGAACGATGCTGGTTTTCTGACGGGAAACTCCACTGGCAGATTATTGGTGGAAATAGTTTAAAGGGAATATGCGGTTCGGGACTTGTGGATCTTGTTACAGTTTTGAGACAGCAGGGGATTATTAATGAAACAGGTAGATTTGATGACCAGTCCACGTCGCAACTGGCGAAAATGCTAAAATCGCAGGATGGAAACCAATTGTTTATCCTTGAACCTGAATCTGTTTATCTCACGCAGAAAGATGTTAGAGAATTTCAGGCAGCAAAGGCAGCGATTAGAAGTGGAATTGAGATTTTGATGAAGATAAGAAATGTAGAGATTAATGATATAGAAAACGTGTATCTTGCGGGTGCTCTTGGCAATTTTGTTAACATTGAAAATTTAAAAACATTGAAGATGCTTCCTGAATTTCCTTCAGAAAAAATTATTCCTTCAGGCAATACTTCTCTTGCGTCCACATTACTATTTTTGTGTAATGCTGATTTAAGAAAGGACATTGAATACATTTCAGGAATAACAAAAACTATTGAATTATCCCTTTTTCCGTCTTTTCAAGAAATTTTTACAGAAGCACTATTGTTCTGAATCATGACCAATCAGCAGATGCTTGTTTCCATTGCGGTTGACATTCCTGCCAGAACAAATTTTACTTATAAAACAGACATTCCTCTGGAGCCAGGGCAAAGGGTTCTTGTTCCTTTTGGAAAAAGAAAAATGCTTGGCTGGGTCATTGGGCCAGGAGTAGAAGGTCCATATCAATACAAAAAAATTTTGAAAGTGTACGACGAACATCCATTGATTCCGCAACATCTTCTGAATCTTGCATTTGAAATAGCACAAATATATTTTTCTTCAGTAGGTTCAGTTCTTGCGATGATGAGCAAGAATCTCAGTTTAAGAAAATTAGGTACAAAAATTGGGTCATCATGCAATATAAGTACTGTTGATTTTAAAAGTGAGACAGCAGACAGGATTTTTGAGAATATTAAAAACTCTGGTGAGAAGATTTTTATTCTACATCTTAACAGGATAGAAGAAAAAATAGAATTTTTCCTATCAGTTCCATCACGAACTAATGGTTCATGTGTATTTATTGTTAGCAATTATCTTGACGCAAAAAAATACGCAGCAGCATTGAAAAATATTTTTGGAAATAGGGTGATACTTTATACAGGGCAATCAAGCAAGACAGAAAAAACACTTTGCTGGCACAGGATACTGAATGGAAAAAATCTTATTATTGTCGGAACCCGTCTTGCGCTTTTTACCCCTGTTTCTGACCTGAAAATTCTTATTGTGGATGAACCTTCTGAATATGGTCATAAGGAAAATCAATCGCCTCGTTATACATCAAGAGAAGTTGCAATAAAAATTTCTGAATTGCTGGGTGTGTGTGTAATTTTCACGACGTTGCAACCAGATATTACTGATATTTTTATGGTAAGGACAAAAAAGGCGGTTTTGGTAGAAACACAACAAAAAAATTTTCCCAAACTTGTGATAAGCAGGATTCAGAGTAAAAAACAATATGATATTCTTACAGACACATCAAGACATTTTCTTGAACAATGCGTACTTGAAAAAGAAAAGGTTGTTATCATTCATAATCTCAAAGGATATGCAAGATTGGTAATATGCAAAAATTGTGGTGCAGCTGTTTTGTGCAAGGAATGTAAAAGCCCTGTGATGCCTGTATCTGAAAGATTCGCTTTCTGCACAAAGTGTAAAAAATTTTTTGATATTTCAGGAAAATGCCCCACATGTAAAAAAGCAAAGCTCAGTATGAGACAGTTGGGAATTCAGAAAATTGCAGGAATTTTGAAAACAATGTATCCGGATTTTCGTGTGGGTGTTCAGAATGACAGCGAAAACATTGATTTAAACCTGCAAATTATCATAGGTACGCAACATCTTGTTTCCCATCTTGCTGAAATTTCTCCATTTCTTTTGATTTTTACTGATGCTGACATGATTGCTGCAAGAAGTGTTTTCAGAAGTGAAGAAAAATTTTTTCTCCTTATTGAGAAAATCAAGCGAATGATGAAACCGCAACACACCATAATTATTCAAACCAGGAATCCAGGACTTGAACTTTACACAGATGTTGTTAACAATAGCCATGAAAGTTTCTACAGCCGTGAACTGGCGATAAGAGGAAATCTTATGTTTCCGCCTTATGGGGACTTGATTGAAATCAGTGTTTCTGGAAAACACTGGAAAAAAAACAGAGACCAGGTGTTTGAAGAATTGAAAAAAAACGGTGAAATTTATGAGGTCTCTGAAGATATACAAAAAACAGTATTTTTATGGAAAATCACAGAAAGAAAGCATTCGTTTGCTCTTCTTGAAAATGTGCTTGAAAAATATAGGATTAGCAATTACTCTGTTGATACAAATCCATATTTTTAGAGAACTTTAAACCTTAACTTCCCAATAATTTTGAGAAAACTAAATAGAGCGGTCAAATTCTTTTAACTACATATTATTTAAGAAACACTGTCCTAACAAAAACAGCCATAATGATCTTGATTACCACAAATATCATGCAGGTTGTTAGAATACCAAAATTGGGAACAAGAACTGTTGCTGTCAGTAAACTACCTGTGGTTGCACCGATAAGATCTGCAGCATAAAATCTACCCATGGAATCTGTAATAGTTTTTTCGCGTGTGAGATAAATACTGTTGATCAAGGGGAATTCCCATCCAGCAAGAAATCCAGCAACAGCCATCACGATGAAAAAAATAAATGCAGACAGAAATGTTCTGGTAAGCAAAATAGCCAGACCAATACCTGCGATAGAAAAAATTATCTGTATCATCTGCCATAGAAAAAGATTTCTTGAAGCATTTTTCAATTTTTTGACATGAATTGAAAAAATCACGCTTCCTGCTGCCATTCCGCCCATGAAAATTCCTGTCAGTATACTCAAATAGAAATATACTGAACCATAATTTACCTGAAACAGGAAAAGGTAAATCAGTTCCCACGCAATGGATAGAAAACCCGTTGAAAACATTGTTAGCTCGAGTACCCTGGTTTTTACTGGTTTTTTCAAGATATATATCACTGCGCTCACAAGAAAAATAACTGATAGTATAATGCTGCTTGCATCATGATTTTTATCAAAAGATTTTTTGTCAGTTGCTGACATTGAAATCCAGTACCTGATCGCAGGTATCACAATGATTGGTTTTAATTGAGTGTTAACAGATGTCCTGTTTTCGCCTATCATCTCAAGAAAATGATGAATTTTTTCTTCATCTAACCTATTAGAAAGGTAAAAATTAGTGATGACAGTTGTGTGAATTTGTTTTTTTCTTAATTGAGATGAAATAAAAGAATACGAAAATTCAGGCATATCAGGGCTTACTGCTGCACAATAACCCGTAAAATACCCTGGGATAACATAAACTGACGGAAAGACATTTTTCAGGGTCAGGTACATGATTCTGTGGATGTCTGCAAGCGATTCAGACATATATTCAGGAGAACCCGGTAGTTGTGTATAAAAAATGCCATCTTGTGAAAGATGGGCTTTTACAAGGTTGTAAAATTCCTTCGTATAAAAATTTGCGATTTTCAGTGAGAAGGGAAACCCGGCGTCAAGAATAATGACATCCCATTGTTTTCTTGTTTTTCTAAAAACATCAATGGCATCGTCTTCTATCACATTAATTTTCCCACTTTGGTATTCAGGAAAATACGATGAAGAAAATTGCTTGATAACGCTTATGAGTTCAGGATTAATTTCCACACAGTCAATAGTTTTAGGCCGATATTTAACAATTTCAGGAATGATTCCTTTTATTCCAGCTCCAATCACAAGAATATGCTCGGTTTTTTTTGCATAGAGAAGAGGAAAGTGAGAAGTATTTTCAATCCATTCGACATCAGGGTAGGGTGCTGTGAACAATAAACTACCATCCAGCATAAAAGACAGTTCTTTATCGCTTTCAATCACAGTGATGTTTCCGTAGTGCGTATTTTTATAAAATACAGGTGGACTTTTGATGTTCCATTGTTTCATTAGTGTGAGAATATTCAATTTTGAATAAAATCCAACAGGATATACAAAAAGAAAAAGTACGATAAAGTAAAAAATAGCCATTGAAATTTTAATGATTTTTTTATCAAAAAATGAAAGGAGGGGTACATTTGATATCATATTTGCAAGTACAATAATGGCAGATGTTTGAAATGGATTCGTATGTTTTTGAAGCAAAAACGCAAAAACAAGGCCACCAATTAAGGCACCAGCTGCTTCAAACCCATAAAGTAACCCGGCAATTTCTTCTCTTTTAATATTCCTGCGAAATACACTTCCACCAATAACAAACCTTATGCCCTGAGAAAAATTAAATATGCCGGCTGTAATCAATGTTAACTCAATGAGTTGTGGAATATTGAGCATCTGCCCCGGAAAAATGTGGAAAATAGTTCTACATAATCTGATTAGAGCCAAACTTATAAATAACCAGAATCCTTCAAAAATGGTGAGAAAATAGAATGTTGAAGGATTTTTTTTTATAACATTTTTTGCTACCAGAAAACTGCCTGTTGCTCCAGAAATTACCCATATTGACAGAACAATTCCGAATGATAACTCATTTCCATGCAGTACAATGTAAAATTCCCTCAGGAGTAATGACTGAGCACATAAAGCTGCAAAACCTTTGAAAAAAAATACCAGGAAAATCATTAGGATGCGATGCTGATTTCAGAAAAATTAGGATAATAATTTATTTTTTTTCAGCATCTTCCAGTACAGAGTAATCCACCTGAACTTTGTATTTCTTTTTCAACTGTTGTTCAATCTGTTGGATTTTTTGTTCTTCAAGTTTTCTTTTTATTTCCTGTTGAACCTCATTGAATGACCTTTGTTTTGGTTGTTCAATATCATCAACCCTTATAATATGATACCCAAACTGGGTTTTTACAATGCCACTGGTTTCCCCTTTTTTCAGAGAAAAAGCTACATCTTCAAACTCTTTTACAAATATTCCTTTTTGTGCCCAGCCAAGGTCTCCACCTTTCTGTTTTGTTGCATCTGTGTTGTTCTCTCTGGCGAGTTCCGCAAAATCAGCGCCTTCCTTCAGTTTGTTTAAAAGTTGTTTTGCTTTTTCCTCGTCTGGAACAATGATATGCCTCAATTTCCTTCTTTCAGGTGTTAGATATGCCTGTGGATTTTTTTCATACGCCTGCTTTATATCTGTGTCTGTAACTGGATTTTCTGAAAGTATTTTTGAAATATAATTGCGAATGAGAAACATGGTTTTTGATCTTTCAAGATACTTTTCCTGCTCAGAAGTAAGATTGACTCCTGCATCTTTCGCTGCAGTTGTAAAAAGTTTTTCTCTAACAAACTGGTCAAGAATTCTCTTTTTCATATCGTAATTCAAATTAGCAAATCTACTTTGCATCTGGTTAAGATTTTCTTGGAATTCCTCTAAAGTAAAGCTTTTGTTGCTGATTTTTGCAACAACCTGGCTCTTTTTTTGTTCACCAGCAGAAATACTTACCAGACATACCAACAACAACATGATAAATTTTTTCATTTGTCCCTCCAGTTGCTTTTGCTAAGCAGTTTTATTAATTGTTCTATTTTTTCCATTACGTACCTTTTTTCACCCTTTACTTTGTCCATTTCCATCAACATAGAAATGAGGTGAGAGATGCTTTCCCTGATTTCGTTTATAATATCAATTGTATATACGCCTGCGATGAATGTCAATTTTTCAATTGACCAGATAATGAAAAATGGGTATAATTTTTTTATGGCCAGGTAGCCAAGCGGCAAGGCAACGGTCTGCAAAACCGTTATTCACCGGTTCAAATCCGGTCCTGGCCTCTTTAAAGCAGTTGTTTATCTAACATATCAACAATTTCAAAAAGATTATTGCAAATTTTAGATGGATTACTTTCTATAATCTGGTCCAACGTTGAAGAGCCTGTGGTTACAATAATTGTATCAATACCTGCCTTTTTACCTGTAATAACGTCAATATCCATGTCACCGATGAATACCGCATTTTCTTTCTCAACCTTGAAAAATTGTAGCACTTTGATAATCATCTCTGGGTCTGGTTTTTGATTGGTGACCTGATCTCCAAATATTGTGTAATTGAAAAAATGTTCTATTCCGAGTTTCTTGATAATTAGAAGACCTGATTCAGAGGGTCTATTGGAAGCCACTGCAATAAATCTATTGGTATTTTTCAATTTTTCAAGAAGTTGTTTTGCACCAGGCAACAGATGTACCTTCCCATTCAGAGATTTTAGGTGATATTCTCTGTAAATTTTTCTTGCTCTTTCTACGTCTTCTGGCTTGAAAAACACCGGTATGTAATACTTGTCTCCATGTCCGACAGCTCTTTTTGCTGTTTCAAAATCCACAGGGCCATACCCGAGCGATGCCAGAGTATACAATAATGTTTCCCATATTGCCTGATAAGCGTCCATCAGTGTGCCATCAAGGTCAAAAATAAAAAGTTTTTTCTTCATAATGGATTGAATTATACTGGAATTTTTAAGAAAATCAAGCCCACGCGAATAAACCATTTCTCATTATTAATCCGTCTAAAAATTGACAACATCACAGTGAGGTTATAAATTAATATCGGAGGAACAATGAAAAAAATCGTGATCATTCTCTTTGTGGCAATATTTTCGGGAACACTGCTTTATAGTGGAGACATGCCTGTTATCCGGATGAACGAACCCGGTCAGGCGCCTGGAGATAACCCTGCACTTGCAGGCAAAGTAAAAGAATTGCTTGAAATACAGAAGAAAATGTTTGACATTGAAAGAACTGTGATTCAGCAAGATCAGGAACTCAAACAACTTGCTGAACAGATAAGGTCCCTGCAGGCACAATTAAGAAATAGGATAGAAGAAAAATTGAAAGACAATCAGGATTATCAGGCATTGAAACAGCGTCGTGACCAGATTCGACTGGAATACCGGAAAGTTGGTTTCAAAAAAATAAACAATTTTAAACAAGCACAACCTTGATGAAATTTTCGTTCGGTTTCCTCCTTCCTGTAAAAATGTTATCATAATTTTATGTTTGGCGGACTTGATTTAATAGTAATAATGTTTTTTCTCGGTGGAATCCTGGGAGGAGCAGGCAGAGGATTCCTTGGTACCCTGATTGATATCTGCGGTATTGCTTTTGGTATTTTTGTCGGTTCATTTGTTTATCCAGCTCCAGTTAAACTATTTGCAAAGTTCGGTATCACAGGAACTCCTGTTGACCTAATCTTTTTTGTCCTCAGCAGCATTGTGTTTGCTCTAACATTTATCCTGTTACTTGAAGCAATGAGAAAAAAGGTTGAAATCAAGCCAGCCATTGATAGGATTTTTGGCGGTTTATTTGGCAGTATTAATGGATTTGTTGCGGCTGCAAGTATCCTGGTCATTATGAGTTCATCTGTTCACATGGGACAGGAAATAGATCAGACAAAGTTTGCGCCCCGTGTAAGAGATGGGTTACTGAAATTTTATGAACAGATTGAACGGCATAATTTTACACTGCCAAAGATGATTATTCTTCCTGTTGCTTATAAAGATGAATTTGGAAACAATGTGAGAGCTGCAAAATTTGTGAAAATGAACTTTACAAAATTTGAAGGTTATACTTGTATTAGTTGTGGCGGAAAGGTGAAGTTTGCAGGATATTTTACAAAATACGGAGCTGGAATTGTTCCTAAACTTGTATGTGAAAAGTGTGGTCGTACCTCAGATGGCTGCCAGACATATGAGGGATACCACAATCTTTATCATGCCTGTCCTGTTGAACTTGCCCGCCAGGGCGCCAAATTTGACTGTGGCACATGGCCAAATCATACCTGGGTTACCCCAACAGGACCATGTCCTGTTGACAATAATACCCTTGAATTGTTTTTATGGCGCGAACCGATTAAATATTAATCCTGATGACACCAATTCATATCATTGAATCTTTGTTCACCGGTTTGATCGCAGGTTTTATCTGCGGTTTAACAGGTATGGGTGGAGGTACTATTTATGTGCCGGTATTTTATTTTTTGTTTGGTTTCTCTATAAAAAAGGCAATCGGAACAAGTTTGCTGGTGATATTTATTTCATCTGTTTCTGCTTTTCTTGCCCATATGAAGGCTAGACAGATAAATTTTAAGATGGCAGTGTTGTTAATCGTTTCTGGTATTATCGGTGCGCAGGTTGGAAGCGCGATTACTGCAAAATTGCCAGATATTGCGGTGAAAATTTTCTTTATATGCTTGACCATTGTTCTTTCTTTCAATATGTGGAGGGACAGAAAGAATCACGTTGAAAGTTGCCGTGCGCATATTGACCTTTCACCGGTAAAATTGATATTGATCGGATTTACAGGTGGAGTGATATCAGGTATGGGCGGAGTCGGAGGCGCAATTGTTTTGGTGCCACTTTTACATTTGTGTGTGGGTGTGCCAATGAACATTTGTATTGGTACAACGTTATCGGTGGTGGTGTTTAATTCTCTTTCAGGCGTGGCAGGATATTTTTATCATGGACTTGTTGATGTTCAAACAGGGGCAATAATAGGCCTTGTGGCTATTTTTACTGCCGTTGCAGGCGCAAAAGTCAGCGTGAAAACATCCACTCGAAAATTGAGAAAAATATTTTCGGTGATTCTTCTGATGGCAGGACTTGCTGTTGTTTTCGGGAGATAAAATTGTTGTGAGTCAGGATAATCTGGTATAATAAAAATATGGAACAAAAATCAAAAGCACTTGCGGTATTAAAAGAAAATGAATTAATTGAAAGGGCAAAGAATAAAGACCATGCTGCATTTGAGGAATTGGTCAAAAGAAATCAGGCACGTATTTACAATCTTGGTCTGAAACTTCTTGGAAACAAAGAAGACGCTGCTGACCTTCTACAGGAGACTTTCATCAATGCATACTATGCACTTCCAAAGTTTGAAGGTAAATCTGCATTTTCAACGTGGTTATATAGGATTGCCACAAACAATGCTTTCATGAAAATGAGAAAGAAAAAAATTCCTCTTGTCAGATTTGAATCAGACAGAGATGCCTCTGAACAAAAGAATTTTACTGATGTACCTGACTGGTCAAATGATCCCAGAGCTCATCTGAAAAATGAAGAACTTAAAATATTACTCGAAAAGTCAGTAGATGCGCTTCCCGGCAAATACAAAACAATTTTTGTGCTCCACGATATTGAAGGTTTTTCTACAGAGGAAATCAGCAAAATGCTTGATCTATCAGTGCCTGCAGTGAAGTCAAGAATTCATAGAAGCAGGATGTTTTTACGGGATAAACTGTCTCAATATTTTCAATCGCATGCTGGACATGGAGCAAAATTATGAAGTGTGAGAAATATCTTGAATTGATTTCATTATATCTTGACAAAGAGCTGGACCAGATGCTTATCGATGATCTGGAAGAACATCTTTCATTATGTGCCAGATGTCTGGCTCTTTTTCATACAATGGAAAAGACGGTTTCCCTGTCCCGCACATACTATAAACAGAGGCACTGTAAAGTTCCCAGAAATGTTTCCTCACAGATATTTTACCATCTTCGGATTATATACAAAAAAGAAAAATTTTAACTCTCTTCTCAAATGAAATATTCAATTAAGGGCTGGGTGAAAAACTCCTTTTGTGACTGGGATTCAAAGGTTTCTTCTGTAATTTTTCTGCCGCGATGCAATATGAGATGCCCTTTCTGTCAGAACTGGGAATTGGTACAAAATTATGATGGGCTTGAAGATATTGATTGGCAATCTATCAAGAGTTATCTTGATGAAAACAAGGATTTCCTTGATGGTATTGTGATTACAGGCGGAGAACCCTTTGTTTCAGATTTTCTTTTTGAACTGGTTAAAGAAGTGAAAACAATGGGGCTGGGGATAAAGATTGATACCAATGGAACCTTTCCAGAGAAACTGAAGTTTTTGATAGATACGAAAATGGTTGATAGCGTTGCAATGGATGTAAAAAATGCATTGAACACAGAGGCATATTCAAAAGCAAGCGGAATAAGAATCACTGATGAAATACTTGAAAAAATAGTTCGTTCAATAGAAATTTTAATGAATTCAGATATTGATTATGAATTCAGGACCACTGTTGTTCGCAATTTGCATTCATCAGAAGACATAAAAAAAATTGCAGAACATTTAAATGGGGCGAAAAAATTTGTTCTTCAACAGTATAGAAATATAGGGGTAAAAAAGAATTTTGATGGCGGAAAACTATTTTCAAAAGAAGAACTTGACAATCTGTGCAGGGATATTTCACATTTTTTTCAGCAATGTTTTGTGAGATTTTATGACTGATGTCATTGGAAACATAAGTCTTTCCTGGTATGCCTGGAGCGGAGTGAGTTTTCTTGCTGGGATTGTTTCTTTTTTTTCTCCCTGTGTGGTGCCACTGATACCTGCTTATTTTTCTTTTATTCTTGGTTCATCAGTGCACGAACTTGAAAAAGGCAAAGGACATCTTGTTCGTTCTGTGATACTGATGTGCTGCGGATTTACCATCGTTTTTATCACTCTGGGAGCGACTGCGACAGGCATAGGAAAATTTTTTTCCTCTCACATGAGTTTTTTTAGATTATTGGCAGGAATTATCATGCTTGTTTTTGCTCTTGAAACGCTTGAGTTGACACACATTTTTTCATTTCACAAGGGTTTTTTTTCTCCTGAGTTCAAGAGAAAACCTACAGGTTTAAGTGCGATCATTTTTGGCGCTGTACTTGGAGTTTCGTGGACTCCCTGTGTGGGACCAATACTTGGAGCGATACTCACAATGGCTGCCACACAGGAAACAGTTGCAAAGGGCATACTGCTTTTATTGTTATACTCCCTTGGTTTATCTGTGCCTATGATTATTTTTGCTGTATTTTTTTCAGCGATGAAAAAATTTCAGAGATTTATGATTGTTCATTCACGGAAGATAAAAATTTTCGCTGGTAGTATTTTGCTTCTTTTTGCATTTTATCTCCTTTCCAGGGGGAAGACATGGATGTGATTATTGTTGGAGGTGGACCATCTGGTATTGCTGCAGGTATATATGCTGCGAGGGCAAATATGTCTTTTGTGGTGATTGAAAAAATGTATCCTGGTGGAAAATTGGCATGGATTGAAAAAATCGAAAATTATCCAGGGTTTCCAGATGGTATAGCGGGTTCTGATCTTGCTGAGAGATTTTACAGACAGGCGACGGCGCTTAATGTAAATTTTGTTTTTCAAAATGTTGACAGGATAGAAAAAGTTCAAGAAGGTTTCAGGGTGTTTTCTTCCAGCAACTTTTATGAAGCCAAACACATTATTGTCGCTTCTGGTTCTGTTCCTAAGAAACTCGGGATCAAGGGGGAAGAAACTTTTCTGGGTAAAGGTGTGTCATATTGTGCAATCTGCGATGGTGCATTTTTTAAAAATAAGAGAGTTGCTGTTGTTGGCGAAGGAAAACATGTGATTTCTGAAATCAACTACCTGAAAGGACTCGCATCTGTAACATGGATCAAGAAACCTCAAAGTCAATCACAGGATTTAGAAGGTGTAAATATTGTTAATGGGGTACCAGTTGAGATTACTGGTGAACGTATTGTGAAAGGTATTATAGTTCAGACAGAAAAAGGAATAACGACCATTGAAATCGATGGAATTTTTATATTTGCTGGGTTCAAGCCCTCTTTTGAATTTCTTCCACCAGAAGTGGCACTGGACCAATCGGGTTACATAAAAACAGACAGCAATCTTAAAAGTTCAGTTGATGGAATTTATGCTTGTGGAGATATCAGGTCTGGTTCCTTGAAACAAATTGTATCTGCTGTCAGGGATGGTGCGGTGGCTATCAATGAAATCAGGAAAAACTTATGAATCAGTCCGTTTTACTGACCTTTTCAATTTTGTTACGGGTCTGCTGAAGGCTTGTCTTAAGCTTTTCAAATTCATCAATCATCCTGTCAACTTCAGCAATGGTCTGGTCTATATTTTTTGAAATGCCACCAATTGATTTAATCTGAGAATCCAACTGTTCAATACGAGTTTGAAGTTCTGCTATTTTCTTTTTGGAATAGGCATATTCACCAATAAATGCTACCCAGCCCGATAGAACTAAAATCCCAATAGCCCAAAACAATAATTTTGTTTTCTTCATTTTTTCTCTGGCTCCATTGATATGGCATCTTTTGGACATTCGTGTGCGCAGATTCCACAACCCTTGCAATAATCGTAGTCAAATTCTAAAAATTTCCCATCCTGTGTTTTGATAGCAGAATCCGGACAATAAACCCAGCAAATAAGACAGTGAATGCACCTTTCTGGAATATGAATCGGTCTTACACTTCTCCAGTTGCCAGTTTTAAAATTTCTTGATGTGCCTGCTTCCAGAACGTCGCCTTCTGGTAATTGTTTCCAGGATAATTTTTTTTCTTCCACCAATCACCTCCGTCAGTTTGACATTTTTACCTGGTTATATGCCATTTCAATTGCTTTGATATTTCCTTCAATGATCTCTGGCCTGTTTCTGAACTTGGCTTCAAGTTTATGTTTAATATCTTGAATTACTTCTTTGATGTCAAGCATTCCAGTGACCCTGATGAGAGCACCCATCATTGGTGTATTCGGGATTTCCCTTCCAATGGTTTCAATGGATATTCTTGATGCATCCACTGTGCAGATGCGACCTGTGAATTTTAGTTTTTCAGCAAATTCTGCTGGTTCCTTTGAAGAATTCAGAAGGATAATGCCCTTTTCATTATCCAGGCCCGCTGTTACATCCACCTGTTCAACGAGTGATACATCAAGTACAACAACTACATCAGGGTTCAAAATGGGTCCATGGGTTCTGATGGGTTTTGAACTGATTCTATTGAAGGACACGACAGGTGCACCCATTCTTTCGGGTCCATATTCAGGAAATGCTTGAATGTATTTACCTGTGGAACAGGCAGCGTCTCCGAAAAGAAGCGCTGCGGTTTTTGCGCCCTGTCCGCCACGACCATGCCAGCGAATTTCAAACATCTCTTTCATGTGGCATCTCCTTTTTCGTATAACAAAAGAAAACTGTTTATAAAGCCAATTTCAAAAATACTGACAAAAATTCCCTTTAAAACAAGCCATGCAACAGATGATAAATTATACATTTTTTCTGGTAAATAAACAAAAACTAACACAGAGCAGAAATAAAGAAAAGCAATAACAATAATCTGCTCAAGAGCCTTTTTGCTGAAAAAGATGCTTGCTTTGATTGATTCCAGAACAGAACTGTCCTGACTGAACATTATTATTGGAGCAAAAAGAGATAGAACAAAATAATATGATGGAAAAGCAAGCCAGACAATCCATAGCAGGACAATTCCTGCAGTCATAGGTATTGAAAATTTGCCTGTGGCTTGAGCAACAAGCATCAGCAATCCTGTAATGAAACCAATAAAAACCACAAACAGCAGTTTTATCAAAAGAAAGCGGGTAAAAAATTTCAAGCCGTTTATCAAAAACATTTTTGCTGTCAGGGTCTTCTCGAGCAAAATATTTTTAAGAGAACCATAAACTCCGCAAGTCAGAAAATTTTCTATAAAAAGAACAACCATAAGCCAGAGCAACTGGTTTTGTTGCTCTTTAAATATATATTCGATGACTTGCATCAGGACAATAGTTGAACAAAATACAACAAGAAAAAGTTTCATCCTGTCTCTGTTGAATGAGAAACCATTTTTGAGAATACTTGTAAGAATATTCATGTTGATTCTTTTATAGCAGATAGCATAAATTCTTTAGCCTTTTCAACTTCAACATCGTATATTTTTTTGGTTTTTCTTTCCATAATCTCTATTTTTCCATCAACAAGTTTTCTGCCGAGCGTAATTCTGTAAGGTATGCCAATAAGGTCTGCGTCTGCAAATTTAACACCTGCGGATTCTTCCCTGTTGTCAAAAAGTACCTCGATATTTGAAGATTCCAGTTCCTTATGAATTTTATCTGCAGTTTCAACAGCGCGACTATCTGACATGTTTACAGGAACGATAATTGCATGGAATGGCGCCACTGAAACAGGCCAGATAATACCTCTGTCATCGTAACTGCCCTCAATGATGGCAGCGACGATTCTGCTGACTCCGATGCCATAGCATCCCATGACCACTGGTTTTTCAATGCCATCTTTATCCATATAAACCACATGGAGTTTTTCACTGTAATCAGTGCCAAGTTTAAAAATATGGCCTATTTCAAGTTCTGCACAATCTCCAGCAGCGACAAATTCTTCAGAGAATTTCCCGCCGATGACCCCAGAATCTGCTGCTTGCACCGTGACAGACAATGAACATCTGCTAAAAATTCTCAGGTATGCCTGTCTCATTTTTAGGTATGATTGTTCAGATTCCTGTTCTGTTCTGTCGAAACTGTAGCAATCTTTCATCAGGAATTCTCTGGACCGTATGATTCCAAATCTTGGCCTGATTTCATCGCGGTATTTCGTTTGTATCTGATAAAGCATCACAGGAAGGTTCTTCCAACTTCTTACATATTTTCTTACAATATCAGAAACAACCTCTTCATGGGTTGGTCCCAGTAACATTTCTCTGTTATGTCTATCTTTGAAAACAATCATATCCTTGCCCATTTTCCCGAATCTTTTTGATTCTTTCCACAATGATGATGGTTGCAATGCAGGCATCAGTATTTCAACAGCGCCTGCGTTATTCATTTCCTCTCTTATAATGTTTGAAACCTTCTGTAATACTCTTAATCCAAGGGGAAGATATGAATAGACGCCAGATACCAGTTTATCAATCATTCCTGCCTGATGCATCAATTTTTGACTTATTGTTTCTGCATCTGCTGGTGGTTCCCTTGATGTAAAAATAAAAGAATTTGTCCACTCCATTGTTTTCTCCCTTTCAGTTATAAATTTTTTCAAATAAAATATTATACCCCATCATTTTATGACATCAATGAGGATGGGCATTTTTTCTGATTTCCTCAAGAAATCTTTTTGCAAGTCTATGTTCTGGCTCAAGTTCCAGAGTACTTATCAATTCTCGTTCTGCCTCATCCATCTTTCCCTTCTGAGCATACACACAGGCGAGGAAAAAGTGACTGTCAGGGTCCTGAGGCAAAAGTTTTTTGTAATCTGTAGCTATCTTTTCAGCCAGTTGATTATTTCCTGTCTGCAGGTTATAAACGATGTTTGTTTTGCTGAGTTTTGCGAATATTTTCCAGTACATATCATTAAACACCTGCCCGGGTGTCCAGGCGAATATGTATCCCCACAGTCCTGCGATGGCAATCCTGACAAAAGGCAATACAATTTTTTTTGTTTTTATTTCATCGATTGTCTGGGTGACCAGAAAACCTGCGCAAACAGTCAGGCAGGCAACAGCAGGAAATCTGTATCGTTCCGTAATGAAAAACATAATCACCCACATAATCTGAACGATTGTAAATGAAACAAAAAGAAAGTTTTTTCTCTTTCTTGCTGCAAGAAAAAGGCCCACGACACCGAGTGGGACAATCAATCCAAATCTTACAAATGCAAATTTTAGTGCCGGTATCAGCTGTTTTGCGATGTATATACTCAAATTCTGCGGCCATTCATAACTGTCAAAGAAAAGAAACATTTTTTTGAGAAGCAATTTCCAGAAATCAATACTTACAGGAGACAAAAGATGCCCGGCAGGATAACAGAAAAGTCCAGTGGAATCTGAACTGTTTCCTATCTGCCAGTTAATAGGTCCATTGGTGCAAATCAGGACAAATCTGTTGCTGACTGTGAGATTTCTCAAAGATACAGGAAGTATTGTTAAGGCGCATGCCAGTCCCGCAAGAAGCAGTACCATAGCAATCTGAAAAGATTTTTTATTTGTTTTTAACGGGTAAACCATAGTGTTATCAGGCCAGAGCAATAGTCCTGCAATGATGAAAGGAACAAAAGCAAGAATTGTTGGTTTTGCAAGAGCAGCAAGCCCAAAAACAATACCACATAGAATCCATGACAGGCGATTTTTATTTTCAAGTGCTTTGTAAAGTGAAAAGATGAAGAGGATGTTTAAAAATGTAATGAGCCCATCGCTCAAAATGGTGACAGAGTAAAGAACAACTGTTTGGTAAAACGCATAGAGTCCTGCGGCAATAATGCCAGTATATTCGTCCTTGATTGTTCTTCCTATTCTATACAAGAGATAAATTGCCACAGTATCAACAATTGCCTGAATAAGACCGGCAAAGAAAATGCTTCCACCTGACACAGCGTACAAAAGTGCAAGGAAATACGCATAGAGTGGTGCCATATAGAATGCATCGCCATTAACATAAACAGGATGCTTCAAAATGGATTGTGCCCATAGATGAAATGTTTTTTGGTCGTGTTTATCCATCAACGCAGGATTGAAAAAAGATGTTGAAGACAACTGAATCAGGGCGCAAAGACGTATAGCAAAGCCAGCGATAAGTATTATTGATAGAATAATTTTTCTATATTTCATTTGCAGGTTGAATAAAAATCAACAGTGTCTTTTACGATTTGTTCAATTGGCATGGAAGGCGAAAAGCCTGTTAAACTTTTTAATTTTGAAATGTCAGGTACTCTTCTTGTCATATCTTCAAAACCACTTCGATATATCGTTTCAGGTTTTATAAAAACAATTTCAGAATTACTTTTTGTGGCTCTTTTTACCAGTTGTGCAAGTTGAAGAATTGAAATTTCTTCAGTACTGCCCACATTAACAATCTGTCGGTGTGCCTGAGCAAGAGTTGAAAGCTTAATAAGTGCTGTAACAGAATCTTTTACATGCGTGAAACATCTTGTTTGGGTACCATCACCGAATATCGTGATTGGCTGGTTCGAAAGCGCCTGTTTTATAAACCTTGGAAGTACCATCCCGTATTTTTCTGTCTGTCTGGGCCCCACTGTATTAAATAACCTTACTATTATAACCATCAGATTTTTCTCTTCTGCATATGCAAGTGCCAGGAATTCGTCCAGTGCTTTACTGCAGGCATATCCCCATCTTTTTTTTGAGGGGCTGCCAATAATGATATCATCCTCTTCAGTAAACGGGACTTTTTCATTCTTGCCGTATATCTCAGAGGTTGATGTGAAAAGAACTGGTTTTTTATATTTTGCTGCTGCATTGAAGACATTTCTTGTTCCTTCAATGTTTATTTCAATTGATTCAAGTGGTTTTTCAAGAACCGTTTTCACTCCCACTGAAGCCGCAAGGTGAAAAATAAAGTCTACCTGCATACACAGTTGTTCAACGATATAACGATTCAGAATACTATCAATAAACAGATGAAAGTTTTGGTTTTTCAAATGGTGCCTGATGTTTTCAATGGAACCAGTGGAAAGGTCGTCAATAACAGTAACATCAGAGGTTGGATCAGAAAGAAGTGCGTCAACAAGATGGGAACCAATAAATCCAGCACCTCCTGTGATTAGATATTTCAATCTTTCCTCCTTTTATGATTTACAAGATCTCTTATTTTACAAGCATTATAACCTGAAATTGAGAATTTTTGAAATTGACTGATGGTAGCACTGACTGTATACTATATGCCACAGTATCTAACTTCGTTAACAAGAGGAAAAGATGAGAAGAAAAAAACGAAAACTCAGGTGGCGATCAAAAAGGGCCAACCACAGAAAAAAACCCTCAATGGGATGATGTTAAATAAAAAGCGAACTTACTGATGTTTCCTGATGTATCCTCTTTATGGCTTCGCCAAGTAATTCAGCCACAGAAAGGACAGTAAACGGCTCAGGTAATGATTGATGAGGAATTGTATCAGTTACAATAATTTCTGTGATTCCGGCGCTTGCGAGTTTTGTAATGGCATTTCCTGAAAGAACTGGATGCGTGCAACTGACAAAAACCTTTGACGCTCCGTTTTCAAGAAGTACTTTGGTGGCTTCAACAACAGTGTTTCCCGTTGAGATTAAGTCGTCAACAATAATTGCTTCGCAGTTGGAGACATCACCAATCAGATGGGTTGCTTCAACTGAATCAGGGTTATCCCTTCTTTTATCCACTATTGCCAGTCGCGCATTGATTCTTTTTGCAAATGCCCTTGCCATTTTTACACTTCCAACATCAGGCGCAACGACAATAGGATTGGTTAGGTTCTTGCTCCTGATGTAGGTAATAATCACAGGAGCAGCAAAAAGATGGTCAACCGGAATATCGAAAAAGCCCTGAATTTGGGGTGCATGAAGGTCCATCGTTAATATCCTCTGGGCACCTGCGGCAACAAGGAGATTTGCTACCAGTTTTGCTGTTATTGGGACCCTTGGTCTGTCTTTTCTGTCCTGTCGCGCATAGCCATAATATGGTACAACTGCTGTAATTCTACGGGGAGATGCTCTGCGGAAGGCATCGAGAATAATCAAGAGTTCCATGAGATTCTCGTTGACAGGAGCGCAGGTTGGCTGGATGATAAACACATCCTTTCCCCTTGCGTTTTCTTCTATTTTTACTGAGATTTCACCGTCATTAAATCTTGAAACCTCCATTTGTCCCAATGGTTTTCCAAGAAACTCACATATTTTTTCTGCAAGAGGTCTATTAGCATTTCCCGTGAAAATCAGACAGTTATTCATTGTTTTCTCCTTAAACTTGAAATGTATTGCAGGGCTTTCTCCAGATCTTCAGGAGTGTTAATTCCTATAGTTTCTTCAGGAGATGGTGTTGTCCATGTAGAAACTTTTCTTCCTTCTGATATAAAAATTTCAATCACATCAGTAAGATAGTACTCATTTTTTACAGGGTTTGGTTTTATTTTCTTCAGGGATTCAAAGAGGATTTTATTTTTAAAGATATAAACTCCGGCATTAATTTCTTTAATTTGCTTTTCTTCATCTGAAGCATTGATGTCTTCAACAATCTTTGTTATATTGTTTGACACATCCCTTACGATCCTGCCATATCCATATGGCGAGTCAACAATGGCAGTAAGAATTGTACAATCAGCATGAGTATTTTCATGCGTCTCTTTTAGTTTATTGATCGTTTCAAAAGAAAGAAAAGGTACATCTCCACACAAAACAATCACATTTCCACAGAAATCTGAAAGGACATTTTCGGCTGTCATTACTGCATGACCTGTACCGAGTAATTGTTTTTGCTCAACAAATATTACAGGTTCTCCTTTCAATTGTTCCATTACCTTTTCTTTTTGAAATCCAACAACTACGACAATTTTTTTCGGGTTGCACTGTTTAACTGTAGACATTAAGTAAACAAGAATGGGTTTACCGAGTATCTGAGTCAATGTTTTTTGATTTTCTCCGCCGAGTCGTTTGCCGTAGCCAGCTGCAAGGATTATTGCTGATATGTGATTATTCATGATTTTTTCACGGTACCTGCCCGGCGAGGATTTGAACCTCGAACCACGGCTCCAAAGGCCGGTGTGTTACCGTTACACCACCGGGCAAAATCAATCAGTTATTTATTATTTTCTTTTCCGGTGGCGCTTTCTTTTTGCTGGTTGTATGCCTCAAGAACCTTTTTTTGCAGATAATCCCGGAACTGAGTATTTATCGGATGAGCAAGATCCTTATGCTGTTGGGGACCGGTTTTCTGATTTTTTTGTTCCACATTCTTAATTTCTGCTCCGCATTGTCCGCAGAATTTATTTGTCACCGGATTTTTGAAGTTACACCTGGGACATGGCTTCTGCATCTTTCTGCTGGGCATGGCGATGAAGAGACCATTTTTCCCCTCGATAATCCGAATTTCACGGATTACGAATGAATTGTCAAAGGTCACCGACGCATATGCGCGTAATCTGCTATTTGGTTTATTGATTGGCGAAATTCTGGTTTCAGTAATTTCCATGTTGTTCCTCCTCCTTTTGCAGGCAGGTGTAATAACTTTCAAGTTTATAGTGACGCCAGTGCCGGATTATTTCCGGTTTTCTATCAAGAAGAACCCGGTCCATTGTGCCTAAAGCATAAATACCCCCTCCTGACCCGCTCAAAATGAAACGTTTTCCGCACCAGTCCCCAAGACATTCAATGGCTCTATCTACCTCTGGGTAAATTCTCCGCGTCACCTCCTCCAGTTTGTTGAATAAAAATTTTTCCATCTGTTTTATGTTATTTTCTTTCCATAATGACACAAAAATTTTAATTCGTAAATGAGCTGATGTCAAATCACTTAAAAGCCGAGAAGGAAGATTGTCGTAAATTAATTTCGTTGAAACCTGAAATTCTGGAACAAAAAGATGAAAGGTTAGAGATGGAAAAGTTCCTGCAGGATGAACGATTTCACCTCTGCCTTCGATGATACAGGGACCCTCTGTTAGAAACAGGGGTACATCAGAACCAATTGTGCTGCCAATGTTTATTAAATCATTCTGTCCTAGCCCGAGTTGCCAGAGTTTATTACACGCTGTCAATATTGCCGCAGCGTCACTGCTTGCGCCACCTAGACCACTTCCTGGCGGGATATGCTTTGTAATAACAATTTTTAATGGATACCTTTCAGCCCTGTCGGGAAATAATTGAGAAAGTTTGTCTATGGTTTTTTTTACTGTGTTTTCTTCTGGTATTACCCATGGTCCTGCAAACTGTATGGAATGTTTTTCGTGTTTGAGAATCTCGATCTCATCAGTAAGATTTACCTTTTCCACAAGGGAACAGATATCATGGTAGCCATCAGATCTTTTTCCTGTCACCTCAAGGATAAGATTAATCTTTGCTGGAGCCAGTATCTTTATTTTTTCCACGAACCACCTTTACTTGAGCGGGTTTGAGAAGTTTGCCATTGATGGTGTAACCGGAACGTACTTCTTCAATGATTGTACCTTCTGGTTTTTCGTCTGTTTCAACAATTTCAACTGCCTCGTGAATCATCGGGTCAAATAGTTTTCCCTGTGTTTCAATCTTTTTCACTCCAAGAGATTCCAATAGTGATGTGAATTGTTTTTTAAGCATGACAAGACCATCTGATACATTTTTGTTTATATCCTTGCTTGAACAAACATCGTTTACAATTTTTTCAAAAATTTCGTCGAAGAAAAGGAGTTTTTCTGCAAAAGATGCCTGAAGAAATGCACTGAATTCCTGTTTTTCTTTTTCTACTCTTTTCCTGAGATTCTCCATTTCAGCCGCCAGCCGGGCTGCTCTTTCTTTCCATTCTGAAACTTCTTTTTCCATATTTGAGATTTTTTCATCGAGCAATTTACACTGGTTTTCCAGCTGCCTTGCTTTGCTTCTGAAGGCGGCTATTTTCCTGAAATCCTTTTCCCTGATATGGATAATCTTTTCTTTGTTGTTGTCTTCCATAGACCTCACTTGATTAACCCCATTCGCCACGGGGGCCAGTAAATGAACAATGCTTCACCAACAAGATTTTTAGAAGGAACAAAACCCCAGTATCTGCTATCACGGCTGTTAATACTGTTATCTCCCAATACGTAATAAGCAGAGTCAGGGATTTTAATTTCTTCATGTACACCATACAAAGCATCAATATCACTGTAGTAATAGAGAGGAGTTGAGACATACTCCGGCTGTTGCATGCTTTTGCCATTGATATACACGCTGCCATTTTTTATAATAAGAGATTCCCCTGGAAGACCAACCAGTCGTTTAACAAAATACTTTGAAGGGTCCTCAGGGTACTTGAAAATAATGACCTCCCAACGATGAGGTTGTCTGATTTTGTAGATGATTTTGTTGGCAAGAAGTCTGTCATGAATTTTTAGAGTGGGTTTCATTGATTCACTTGGAATCACGAATGCCTGAACAAAAAATTGCCTGAGAATAAGGACAAAGACAATAGCCCACACCCAGGAAAGTATTTCTTTCTTCCTTTTCTGCATCCTTGAATACGACTGAATTTTTTCTTTATTTTTGTTCGCTTTCATATTATTTTAAGATGTTTTTGCTGCTGTTTTTGTTTCATATCTCACAATGAGCCGATTATAGATTTCATTGTATTTTTTCACCATATCCGTTAATGAGAATTTTTCCACCTGTTTTTTTGCATTGTTTCCCATCTGAATACGCATGTTCTGGTCCGCAGCAAGCATCAGAATGGAATCTGCCAGATCTTTCGGGTTGCCTGGTTCAACCAATATCCCGGAAACTCTGTGTTGTATAATTTCGGGTAAATCTCCAACTTCTGTCGCAACAACAGGCTTTCCACAGGCCATTGCTTCCAGCGCCACAACCGGGAAACCTTCCCACAGAGACGGGATCACAACAATGTCAAATGTTTGTATATAATTATACACATCTTCCACAAAACCATGAAATTCAAAATTTTGCACCAGATTGAGATGTTGAATTTTTTTCTTGAGTTGGTGTTCAAGCGGTCCTTTCCCCAGAATGATAAACCTGACATCATTTCTTTTCCTGCACACAAGGGCTGCAGCATCAATAAGAACTTCATACCCTTTGGCCTTTCTTAAATTACCAACAGCACCAACATAAATCCCTGTGTGCGGGACAATGGTGACATTTTTCAATTTTTCTTTTACATCGGCTAAGTCAATTCCATTTGAAATTACGATGATTTTTTTCTCTGGAATATTTGCCTTTTCAACAAGAATTGCTTTCCCTGCGTTTGAATTAGAAATAAACACTGAACAAAAAATCGTTGCAAACTTTTCGATTCTCCAGTGCATGCGTTTTTTCCATGCATCAGTACTTCTTTGAGAACAAACAAGAGGTATCCAGAAAAAAAATCTTAATAGTCCAGCAAACACATTTCCTGCAAAAAGAAAACTATGCATCAGACAGGGTTTCTCCTTAAAAACAACGAAAAAAGTTTTGAAAATCGCGCAAAGCGGTCTTTTTTTTATATTAAGAATATAATATTTTATGTGTCGTGTCTTGAGCAAAGTATGGAATGGACCTTCTTCCTGTAATGTTAATACAATGGGTTGATAACCAAAACCAGATATTTTTGTTGCCAGCATCACTACCATTTTTTCAGTTCCACCAATTTCTTTGCTCGGTAAAATATAAAGGATTTTATTTTTCATAGTATGGTTGATTTCGTGGTTTTACACCATTCTGAATTCTTTCAAACGCCAGCATCGCATTCAGAACAGGGTCTGGAAATGTTTCCACGCATTTCTTTTTTAAATCAAACAAAGAACAAATACTTCTGTCAGGTCCTGCGATAATTTTCGCATTTCTGAATTTTTCTGATAATTGTTCAATTGTGCATGAAGAAAACCTTCCGTGTTTTTTCCCCAGAGAAGATGGTTTTCTAAAAAAGCCAAAGTGAACGGAATTTCTTACTGAAGGAAGAAAAACACCAACATTGTTTTCATCTTTCATCTGATAGGCCATTGCTTCAAGGCTACTCAACCCAAAAACCTTATTTTTATCAGCTATGGCAAGCCCATATGCAAGAGCAAGGCCAAGCCGTACCCCTGTCCAGGAACCAGGTCCAGTGGAAACAACAAAATAATCAAATTGGGACACTTCTAATCCAGTTTTCTTAAGCATTTTATCAATTTCTGGAAGAACCTCAGCGCTTGTATCCTTGCTAACCCAGATGTTTTTTGCAAGAACCTTTTGATTCTCCAGCACAGCGATGCCCGCGCGCTGAGTTGAACATTCAATAGAAAACAGATACATGGTTTAAAGAGTGGAGTTCAAAATTTCAGTTAGGCTTTTGCTATCTGTTAGGAAATTTGCATTAAGTGTTTTTTGTGAGATGAGTTCTACTGTTCCTGTACCAAGTGGAACTTTTCCTTTCATAAGCAATGGAAGTTTTTCTCTGTCTGCAGAAATTGAAACAAAAAGTCTGCCCTTTCTGAAGATTGCTTCATCTTCTGTTGCTTCTGATTGAATCAGCCAGTATTCCCTTTTGCCAACAATAAAGGTATCAATATTTTTTTCTACAAAGAATAAATAAATACCAGTAATTTTCGTGATCCCAACCGGCATTTTTGCAGATGGCATCCGGTCTCCAGCCATGCCTCTGATGGCATAAAGTGCTGATAGCCCATCAAACAGGATACCTGAAAAATTCACCTTTCCTGATTTTGCACCGTATTGCTTACCATCTTTGTATTTTTTCACTTCATATGAAAGAGTTTTTGTTCGATGATCAATAATACTTTTTGTGATCTGACTTGTTGTTGATGATGCTGAGTACTGATAATAATAAAATGGAAGATTGGTCTTACTGTCTATGTATGAATCAAACCTGTTATATCCACTACCAAGTTTTGTCCAAATTCCTTCTGGGACAGTAAGACCAACAAAATGATAAACCTCCTGATTATCAATTTTTTCCTTTTTGCATGCAAGAATCAATTTCCCGACATTTGCAAAATTCCATTTTATCCTGAAGACAAGACACTCTCCCGGGACAACCAGAAGCGGACTTTTTGATACAGTAATTTCTGGAATTTTCTTCTTCTGCGGGGCCTTCGTAATTACTGTGTTTTTTTCTTCTAAGGTTTTTGTTTCAACAGTTTCAGTTTGACTCCAAACACATTCACTTAGATCTGTATCAGATGATGACTTTTCATGATCCTTGACAGGTTTTATGGCAGGTTTTTCGATCGATATCTTTGTTTCACAAATTGGTTCGAGTTTTTCAGCAGGAGTCATTACCACCATAGGAATGGTTTCCTCAGAAATATTTTCTGCGGGTATGTTTTCTATTTTCTTGATAACAACATCTCTTTTCTCAGAACAACCGCTGATAAATAATACAACCAATAGAATTATCGATATCGTTTTGTATTTCATGTTCGGAATCTTTAGTGATTTTATTTTATCATAAGACGATTTTTAATACCAGAGGTTTATTTTCCATCATTGTTAATTTTATACATTTGCCATTTTGCTGGCAAGCGTGTTGACTTTGTAATGTTTTTCTGTCAAACTGAATAATATCACATTTCAAAAAGGATAATTGATGCGAACGGATAAGTGGATTATTGATATCGAAAATCTCGCAAAGAATGCAGGGTCTTTCAAAATAAAAGACCTGATTGCCCTGGCAAAAAATTCAGGTATGAATGTTTCACGCGCAACAGTGTATCGAGTAATAAACAAACTTTGTAAAGCAGGGAAAATTGTTCCGGTATCGAACAGGAAAGAACAGTATTTTGAATTTATCGGTGAGAAAATTCATTATCATTTCAGATGTAAAAAGTGCAAAAAAACGATGGAATTTTTTTCTGACAAAATAGAAAATTCAATCAGGGAAACTACAAACAAACTTGGAATTTTAATGACCGAACACACACTCATCATAGAAGGTCTTTGTCGGAAATGTCGCAAAATTAGAAAGTAAAGTGATTAAAAAATTGTGCTTGATGAACAGTTTCTTATTTTTCCTGTTTTAACTTATTGACAACCGATTGTGCATTTCTTATTCTTTCTTTTATTTCAGGATGGTCGCGAAGAAAAGTCAATGGAATTGAGGGATGATTTTTTTCAAGTTCTTCCATTTTTTTGAAAAATGAAATCATTCCTTCAGGGTTAAATCCTGCGCGATATGCGTACGTCATTCCAAGAGTATCTGCTTCTATTTCCTGGGAACGACTGTATTTCAGCATGGAAAGCGTGAACACAGTATCTGCTGCTTGTTGAATTGCTTTCTGTCTTCCTGAACCAAACAGGATGCTTGCAGGAATTGAGTAGAGAATTTGTTTTTCAAGCCGGTGAACTCCATCTCTATTGCAAATATGACCAATTTCATGACCAATAATACAGGCAAGTTCATCAGGAGAACTTATTTGTTTTAACAACCCGGTATACACATAAACAAATCCTCCGGGGATGGAAAATGCATTGACTTGGTTGTTTTCTATCACCCTAAATGTATAGTTGAGGTGACTTCTATCATTGCTTCTGGCAACACGAGCACAAATGCTGGTAAATCCCGGAAATACCTTTTCTGGATTTTCAACAATCTTAAATTCAGAACAAATTTTTTTATCCACAGCAATGCCCATATCTATTTCATCTTTTTCTGTGTACACAGTGGTTTCCTGTTTTCCTGTTACAGGATTATAATAAGTGGCACATCCAGAAAATAAAATTGCAGAAACCAATCCAAGAAAAATGACAATTTTTTTCATATGGCCTCCTGTTATTTACCGATACAGAATTTATTGAAAATTTCATCGATGACCTGATCAGAGATATTTTTTCCACTTATTTCGTCAAGACACATGATGCTATACCTTATCATTTCAGCAACAATGTCTGTACTGTTGCTACGGATTTCTTTTAATTCCTCGAGTGTCTTTATGGCTTTTTCAAGCGAGTTTTGCTGCCTGACATTGAGAATAAACTGTACATCATTTATACTGCACATTCCCGAATAAACCGTTTCCATAATTGCTGAATGAAGTTGCCTCAGGCCTTGTCCTGTGAGACAGGATATTTTTACAATAGGTGAATCAGTAGCATTTTCACGCAGTATGTTTTCTTTTAGACACGCAGGAAGGTCGCATTTATTAAGAACAATCACATGCGGTTTGTTTTTTGCCTCTTTCAAAATTTGCCGGTCAATCTCTTCCATAGGGCTGGATGAATCAAGAACCACCAGTATCATGTCAGCTCTTTTCATCCATTCTTTTGCGCGTTCCACACCGATTTTTTCAATGCCTGAACTGTGATACCTGATTCCCGCAGTATCAACAACTGTGAATGGAATACCCTGAATGTTGATAATGGCTTCTATTGAATCTCTTGTAGTCCCGGGTATTTCAGATACAATAGCCCTATCTTCTTCAACAAGGAGGTTGAGCAAACTGGATTTTCCAACATTTGGTTTTCCTGTAATTGCAATTTTTATTCCCTGGGTAAAGATTCTTCCTGCCTGGCCTGTCTGTAAAACCTGTTTCATTTCCAGAATCATATCATTCAACTGCTGGTATAAATTGTTATTTGAAACTTCTCCATAGTCCTCTGAAAAATCGATTTCATAATTTAAAAAGGCGAAAATATCCATCAATTTTTTTCGAAATTCAGAAATTTTTGCAGAAAGGGAACCAGTAAGTTGATTCACTGCTATTTCAAGAGATTTTTCTGTTTTTGCATTAACGATTTCAAGAATACTTTCTGCCTGAGACAAGTCAATTCTTCCATTGAGAAATGCTCTTTTTGTGAATTCGCCTGGTTGTGCAAGACGCGCTCCATTTCGCACACACAGCGTAATGACAGACTTAATGGCAGCCAGTCCTCCATGACACCCAATTTCTGCCATGTCTTCTCTGGTATAGCTTGAAGGAGATTTCATCACTGTGACCAGTACTTCGTCCACGATTTTTTCTCCGTCAACGATATATCCGTATCTGACTGTGTGCGTTTTCCACACAGGCGGTAGTTTTCTTCGTCGACCAGGTTTGAAAATTTTTTTTATTATTTGAAATGTTTCAGGTCCACTGAGCCTGATAATACCAATCCCGCTGATTCCATATGGCGTCGAAAGTGCACAAATAGTGTCTTTTTCCATGGCATTTGCTATGTTATACTATATTTATTATACCGCAACTTTTTTACCACTTTGAACATCTAATTAAACAACGGAGGTCACGAATGGCAGCGAGAATAAAAAGTTATTTTCTGCTTGGAATTCTCAGCGGGTTGCTTGTTTATATTGGAAGTTTGTTCGGAACTGACTGGATGGTTTTTGCGTTTGTTACGGCTTTGATCATGAATTTTGTTTCTTATTTTCTGGGCGATAAAATTGTCCTTTCAATGACAAGAGCTGTCAGGGTGCCTGAAGACCAGATGCCACGTCTTCACAAGATTGTTGAAGAAGTCGCAATATCTGCGGGCATACCAAAACCAGCAATTTACATAATACCTTCTGGAAGTCCTAATGCTTTTGCCACAGGAAGAGACCCGGCTCATTCTTCGGTTGCTTTTACTCAGGGAATACTTGAACTTCTTGATGAAAATGAATTGAAAGGGGTTATTGCGCATGAGATGTCACACATTAAAAACAGGGATATACTTGTTGCGACAATTGCAGCCACAATTGCAAGCGCCATAATGATGATTGCAAGAATGATTCAGCTTGCTGCGGTTTTTGGTGGAGATAGCAGAGATTCTGAACGGTCCGGTAATGCCTTTTCTGTTTTTGCTATGATTGCATTCGCGATTCTTGTGCCCATTGTGGCAACCTTGATTAACCTTGCAATTTCGAGAAGCAGAGAATACCTTGCAGATGAAACAGGAGCAAAGCTTATCCACAATCCTTTTGCGCTTGCAAGTGCATTAAGAAAACTTGCAAGAGGTGTGTCTGTTGCACCCATGAATACTGTGAATCCATCAATAAGCCATCTTTTTGTTGTAAATCCATTTTCTGCAAAATCTTTTCTCAATTTATTCTCGACACATCCGCCAATTGAAGAAAGAATAAAAAGGCTTGAAAGCATGTTATTCTGACTACTGGTTATTTTTTTCAAACCATTTTGCGACTGCATAAAATCTTTCAGGCTCTACGCTGATACCATCAGCGAAAACACCAAGAACAAAGTTTGCCTTCCTTAGCCGTGGGGTAATCATTCTGTCAAGGGTAGCAGGGATTTCTTCAATATTACTCAGGATAAAAATAGAAGGATCGAGGGCGCTGATAATAATGGTATCTTCGCCGAGAATATCAAGAGCAAGTTCCCATGGAGTATCTCCTGTTGGTGGAGGCGTGAGAGCATGAATACCATCACATTCAGTTTTTTTGATAAGTGGAAGAAGATTTCTTATATGACCACACATATGCAGGATTGCTGTTTTTCCTGCTTTTTTTACCTCTTGGACAAATTCATACTGGTGAGGCATGTTAAATTCTTCGTAGATTTTCGGACTGATATAATAGGTGCTTGTATTTTCAACAAGCATTATGCAAGGGCAGAGATGTTGAGCAAGAATTTTGAATGCTTGTTTTTCAACATTGTGCATTGTGCGGATGAGGTTTTTCATTTCATCTGGATAATCGTGAAGAAGGTAATAGAAATTGGTTGTACCCATATCCATTTCAAGTAACCTTGGAATGGTCGATGGACCCCAGAATCTTGTTATTACGCCAGAACTGCCAACCAGTTTTTTTAATGTCCTGTATGTTTGAGAATCATCATGGGGAATGAAGTACGCCTGTTCCCACATCTTCGTATAAATCTTTACTGCTTCAATGGAATCAACAGGATATTTAACAGGATGGCCTCCCTTGCCATAGATGCCTGTTAGATTTCCATAGCGCGTAAACCATTGTATTACTGTTTTCTGATTCTCCTGATGACTTTCCTGTCTGACATCCTCAGACCATTTTAGCTGGGGGGATTTGAATGCAAATGGTGTATTCCATCCATTAAGAAGAATAATATCGCAACCAATATGTTTATAAAAATCAATCCCGTAATTGGCTCGAAGATGGTCTGGTAAAAGATTCAGAGTATTGTCGTCAACCAGTGCTGTCCAGGAAAGAGAACCAGACGCCCTTTTTTTAAAAATTGACAGCAGTTTATCCTCTGATGTCATTGTTTATCCTCATGATGTTTATTATAACCCAAAGTACTGGCGCTGAAAATCATTAATTTTGACACCTGAACAGGGAAAAGATTATAATATTAAGAGACAGGGGCCGTAGTTCAGCGGATTAGAATGCCGGACTGTCGATCCGGAGGTCGCGGGTTCGAACCCCGTCGGCCCCGCTTAAATTTTCAACCAACAGGGGTGAGAATTGAGCGAAGTAAGAAATTGCGAGCGAGCGCAGCAATTCCAGCGAGTGGCCGACCCTGAGCGTAGTGGGAGCGAAGGGCGCCGAACCCCGTCGGCCCCGCTTAAATTTTCAACCAACAGGGGTGAGAATTGAGCGAAGTAAGAAATTGCGAGCAGAGACACCAAAATCACTAATTTTGATATCCAACTTATGAACGAAAATTCTGACAATAATCTTGAAGCATTAAGGCATACGGCATCTCATATTCTTGCCCAGGCAGTAAAAAGGTTATACCCGGACACAAAACTCTGTATAGGTCCTGCGATTGAAAACGGTTTTTATTATGATTTTTTTAGGAACGAACCGTTTACCCCTCAGGATTTAGAAAACATTACATCTGAAATGAAAAACATTGTGAAGGAAAATCTGCCTGTTGAGAGAGTTGAATATGACAGAAAAAAGGCAGAAGAAATTCTTAAAAACGAACCTTTCAAACTCGAGATTCTTTCAGAAATTCAAGACGAGAAGGTGAGTTTTTATAAACAAGGTGAATTTATTGACCTGTGTGCTGGTCCTCATGTTTCGTCAACAGGCAAAGTGAAACATTTTAAATTGACTGGTGTTTCTTCTGCTTACTGGAGAGGCGACGAAAAACGGGAAAGTCTTCAAAGAATTTATGGTGTCTGTTTTCCTGAGAAAGAGCAACTTGACCAGTATTTACTGACCGTAGAAGAGGCAAAAAAACGAGACCATAGAATTCTGGGCCCTTCACTGGGTTTATTTTCTCTTCAGCCTGATTTTGGACCAGGACTGGTTTACTGGCATCCTGCTGGTGCTACTGTAAGAAAAATTATAGAAGATTTCTGGAGAGAGATCCATCTTGAAAGAGGATATCAATTGTTATATACGCCTCACATTGCAAGTATTTCATTGTGGGAAAAGTCAGGGCATCTTTCTTTTTACAGAGAAAATATGTATCCGCCAATGAATATGGAGCAGGGCATTTCTTATCAATTAAAACCTATGAATTGTCCTTTTCATATTCTCATTTATCAGACAACACTACATAGTTACAAAGAATTCCCGATACGATGGGCAGAACTTGGCACAGTGTACAGGTATGAAAAAGATGGAGTTTTGCACGGAGTACTCAGGGTTAGGGGATTTACCCAGGATGACGCACACATTTTTTGCAGGCCAGACCAGATAGAAAGTGAGGTTATGGAAGTACTTGACCTTGTGATGTTTTTTCTTTCAAAATTCGGTTTCACAGAATACGAAATTTATCTTTCCACAAGGCCTGATAAATTTGTTGGTTCTGTTGAAAACTGGGAAAAAGCGACACAGGCACTGGAAAATGCACTTAAGAAAAAAAATCTTGATTATCAAGTCGATCCTGGCGAGGGGGTTTTTTATGGCCCGAAGATTGATTTGAAGATACGGGATTGTCTCAAGAGAACCTGGCAGTGTTCAACGATTCAGGTTGATTTCAATATCCCGGAAAGATTTGGTTTGAAATATGTGAATCAGGAGAATAAATTTGAAAGACCTATCATGATACACAGGGCGGTGATGGGCTCTCTTGAAAGATTTTTTGGCATCTTGATTGAGCATTACAGTGGAAATTTTCCTCTGTGGCTGGCACCTGTGCAGGTGAAAATTCTGACGATTGCAGACAGGTTTATACCCTATGGACAACAGGTTGCACAATTGTGCAGGGAAAACAAAATAAGGGCAGGTGTGGATGTGTCTCAGGAATCTCTGAATAAGAAAATTCACATGGCAGAGAATGAAAAAATTCCGGTCATTGTGATCGTTGGCGAAAAAGAACAATCGACAGGAACAGTTGCTGTCAGATTGCATAAAAAGGGGAGGAAAACCGTTTTGCCATTAGAAGATTTTGTGAGAAATTTGAAGGAAATTGATAGAAATAAGTCCACAGAGATAGACCTTTGATTTGTCAGTATCAAAATTTTTTGTATAATAGTATATGATAAATAAGTGAGGAAAAGGAGAAAATATCGATCCACGCAGGTATAATGTTAATTATAGAATAAGGGCATCTCAGGTTCGACTGATAGGAGAAGACGGTCAACAGATAGGAATAGTACCGAGAGACCAAGCCATAGCGATGGCAAAGGAACGTCTGATGGATCTTGTGGAACTTGTGCCAAACGCAAATCCTCCTGTGTGCAGAATACTGGATTTCAAACGTTTTCTGTACGAACAGAAGAAAAAAGAAAAGGAAGCAAAAAAGAAACAAAAAGCAGTTCAGATGAAAGAAATCCGTCTGAGGCCTGAGATCAGCGAACATGACTATAATTTCAAGAAACAACATATAGAAGATTTTTTGAAACAAGGTCACAGAGTTAAAGTTTCTGTAGCATTCAGGGGCAGGGAGATACTTCATAAAGAACGGGGCTATAGTATATTGCAAAAACTTATTAATGACCTTGGACCCATTGCGAAGGTGGAAAGGAGTCCACGGGAAGAAGGAAGATTTCTGAATGTAATTCTGATTCCTTATTGATTGAAAAAGGGAGTTTTTATGCCTAAATTGAAGACGAGAAAATCAGTGGCAAAAAGATTTAAAATTACAGGGACAGGAAAAGTATTACACTATAGAAGTGGCAAAAGCCATATTCTTACAAAAAAGAGCGCAAAGAGAAAAAGAAGACTTGCGAAACCAAAAGTTCTTAGAGGAACCCAGGCAAAGATGATAAAGAAGATGCTACCGTATTCATAAAACGGGAGAAAAAATGCCAAGAGCTACAAATAAACCAGCAGGAAGACACAGAAAGAAAAAAATTCTCAAACTCGCAAAGGGATATAGACAGGGTCGTTCAAAGCAGTATAAAAGAGCAAAGGAATTTGCAGAAAGAGGGCTTACCTATGCATATCGGGACAGAAGACAGAAAAAGAGAGATTTTCGAAGTCTCTGGATTACAAGGATATCTGCTGCTTGCAAAGCAAATGGTATGTCTTACAGTACATTTATTCATGGATTAAACTGTCTTGGAATTACCATAAACAGAAAGATGCTTGCAGAAATGGCTTATAATAGTCCAGAACAGTTCAATCAAATAATTCAGCAGGTCAGGGAGGTGACACAGGCCTCTGCTAAAAGTTAGAAACATTATTTTTCTTATTATCGCAGGTTATCTTGTCTGGTTAAATGTATCCTACCTCAAAGGCTACCAGCACGAAAACATATACTATCTTGTGGTTCTTGACCTGATCATCAGTTTCGTACTTATCGTAAGTATAATTGGGCACATCCTGTTTAACACAAAAATCAATTTGCTGACAAAAGAAATTGAACGGCAGAGATTGATGATTAACGATTATGCGATGGAATCAGCGCTTTTTGTCGCAATTGTTGAAATGATGGAAATTTTTGGCAAGGATATTTCTATTGAAGAAACTCTTCAACGGGTTACTCAGAGTATCAGTAATTTTTTTAAAAATGAAACGATCATTGTGCAATTATTTGGCGAGCATTTTTTTCAGGAAATAAAAGGAGAAAATCTAAATCTTCCAGAGGAGACATTTGAAGAAATTGCAACAAATCAATACCCAATTTTGATAAACAATCCTGGTTCTTTTCCAAAATACAGATTTCTCGAAGAAAAAGGTATTTCTTCTTTTATCCTTGCTCCATTGGTGGGTAAGAGAAATCAACTGGCAGGTGTAATAGGAATCTTTTCGAAAGATAAAAGAAATTTTACGCAGAGAGACCTTTCTTTGCTCAGAATGATATCAATTCCAATTTCGCTTATACTTGAAAATGCAGAATTGATGGCACAAACAAAGGTTTTATCAATTACAGACCCACTGACTCATCTTTACAATAGGCGGCATTTTATTGACTATTTGAACAAAATTATCAAGCAGGCAAAAGAGAAAAATTTCAGTGTTTCTCTTGCTATATGCGATATAGATTATTTCAAACATTATAATGATACAAATGGACACCTTGCGGGTGACAGGGTTTTGAGGGACATGGCCGGAATTCTTCATCAGAGTGTCAAGGGTGCAGATATTGTGGCAAGATATGGCGGAGAAGAATTTGTGATTGTTTTTCCAGAAACTGACAAAAATACCGCTTACAGAATATGTGAAAACATAAGAAAAAAAATCTCAGAAATCAAATTTCCCGGTGAAGAAAACCAGCCAGAGAAAGACCTGACAATAAGTTTTGGTATTGCCTGTTTTCCTGAAGATGCACAAGGTCCTGAAGAACTAATTAAAAAAGCAGATGATGCTCTGTACCAAGCAAAAAAACTTGGCAGAAACAGGGTTGTTATGACTGTTAATCAATTGTGAATGTTTTCTTTAATTCAACAATTCTAAGATCTGGTAATGCTTCCATCTTTTCAAGAGTATTGTACGTCAATTTCTGGTATATGACCTGTGATACCTGGTATTCCTGAAAATATTCTGCGAGTTTTTTTGAAAGTGCCAGTTTAGTTGCATATACCGCATGATATCGCGGTGAAAATGGTAGCACCTCAAAAATTTTTGAATTCAGATATGTTGCAATGAGGATGGTACCTTTTTTTGAATGATATTCTATCACCATATTTTTGCCGTCATCATAAACAATTCTAATCCCTTCGCCTGGAACAAGAAATTTCCAGCAATCCTGTTTTATATGCATGTTTCCCAGGATGAAGGACTTTCTATATCCAAAAGCAGGATGTTTCCGAATTTCAGGATTGTCAATAATAAGCACAGGTTTTACGCGAGATAGAAGAAATTCTAAATCGCCGATAATGTCATGGGTTGGCGCGGTAAAGAAAAAAACAATGTTTTTATTTGTTTTTGATAGATTTTCCAGAGCAGAATTCAATGTTGTTTCATTCTCTTTTTCCGAGACAATGAGAATCAAGCGATTTTCTTTTTCTATAGAACAGAGAAGCTTCCTGCATGGAAAAATTGTAATGCTTTCGCCTGAATGTTGATGGGATTCTATCGGTAATTGTTGTGCCGATTTTTCTGTTTTTAAATTTATTATCGAAACTACAATCAATAGTAGCGATATACTGGCGAAAAATTTCCATTTGTTTCTGAAAAGAATCATCAGGATGATGGAATACACCAGGAGTACAGAAATAATGTCTGGTGACCATGGTATTTCTGGCGACACATTTGAGAAAAGTTTGTTGCTAATCCAGAATAAATCCAGTCCTTTAATCAGGGGGAAAATTATTATACTTCTTAAAAATCCGAAGATAAGAAAACCAAGACCTAAACAAACCACAAGTCCGCCCACAGGCACGAGAAAAAAGTTTGTGACAAAACCAGCAGGATAAAAACTTCCAATGTTTGCAGCAAGAACTGGTATTGTAAATATCTGGGCGCCAGCAATGGCTCTGATATACGTATCAAGCCACTCAGGTATTCTTTTTATTTGCGGGGTATTACGCATGGTCAGAATAATTCCTGTTGTTGCTGCAAATGAAAGTTGAAAGCCCATATTAAAAAGTTCCTCAGGTTTAATGAAAAGGATGATAAATCCAGCCCAGCCAATGGATTCAATGCCATTGATGGGTCTTTCAAGAATTTCTGCAATGAGGTACACAGCCAGCATCAGTGTTGCTCTCACCACAGGTGTGTTAAAACCAGTAATTACGGCATAGATTCCAATTGCAAAAAGATACAGGAAATCGAAAAATTTATAGTGTGCCTGCTCGATGTGTCTGAACAGAAAAAAAAGAATTCTTAAGAAAAGCAAAACATATCCTAAATGAAGTCCTGAAACTATCAGAAGATGATATGTTCCTGTTTTAATAAAAATGTTTTTAATTTCCAGGGATTGTCGTTTGTTTCCTAACACCATCATTCTGAAGATTGCGGCCTGTTGTCCATGATATTTGAACCATTTTTTAATTATGCTTTCTGTCACTGCACTAATTTTTTGATTAAATTGCTGGTATTTAGAAATGGATTCACTATTTTTTACTATGGAGCGGGATTTTGATGTAATGGTAATCTCGCCATTTTCCTGATTAATTTTTTTTATTTGATAAAGGATAAGCCTGTCATAGTTGTAGATTTGTTGGTTCCCGGGCAATATTGTGCGGATGTTGACTTTTGCATCAAGCCACTTATGTTTATCCCATACCATAGTTTTTTCGAGAGTAATCAGAAGAAAGACACCCTTTTCTCTCACATCCTTTACAATACCTGTTACAGCGTCAATTCTTTCTGGAGGCACCGGTAGGGTTTTTTCATAACCTATGTCAGAATTTCCAGCAAGAAATATTCCTGTGATAATGGTGAAAATGATAAAGAAAATCCAGGCAATTCTTTTGAATATAATCGCAAGACACAGGGAAATGATGCCTGAAAAAATAAAAAGAATTGATAGATACTCAAATGGAATTGGAAACAGTTTTTGTATCAGGATACCTAATGCGAAAGGAAATAGAAAGATGCAAGACCTTGGAATATTAACGGGTATCACCTGTTAATCCATCGTCCCTCAAAAATCAATTTTGTCGCACCTTCAAAAAATATTTCGCTGAAATCCCTGGAGAATGTGACTTTCAGTTTTTCTCCTGAGCGGGCTTCAATCTCAACAGGGCTGATGAATTTTTCAAGCATTGCGCCACAGAGAACGCTTGCAACAATTCCGGTTCCGCAGGCAAGTGTTTCATCCTCAACCCCGCGTTCGTATGTGCGGACCTTTCCGTGATGACTGTCTATGACTTCGAGCCAGTCAACATTGGTCCCTGCTGGCTGAAACATCTTATGGTTTCTGATAAGCCGACCCAATGTTGGTACATCTACACTTTCTACATTTCTAACAGGTATGACCGCATGAGGCACGCCAGTATTGAGCCAGTGAACAACAATGTTTTCCCCATTGAGTTCTATCAACTGATTAAGTTTGGGTTTTTCCACCAGAAACATTCTTATTGAAACATCTGGATTATTAAACCGCGTACTGTAAATGCCTGCAATGGTCTCGATGGAGAGCTGTTTTTTCTTTGAAACTTTCTGTTCGTGGATAAAGCGAATCAGGCATCTTAAACCATTTCCACACATTTCTGCTTCAGAACCGTCTGAATTAAAAATTCGCATTTTGAAGTCTGCCTTTTTACTTTTTTCAAGAAATATCGCACCGTCTGCACCCACTCCATATTTAAATCTGCAGACCTCAATAGCAAGTTTTCTGCGGTTTGTTATTTTTCCATCCAAATTATTGAACAGGACAAAATCATTGCCTGAACCAGTAATTTTCATAAATTTGAGCATGGAAATAATTTAATTTTGTTGCAACGGTTTGTCAAATTTCTTTGTCTAGAATAAACTATTTCATCACCCAAAAAATAAAAGGAAACATATGAAACTTGTTGTTCAGAGAGTTGTTCGCGCGTGTCTGAGAATTGATGGTGTTTTGAAAGGTAGCATTGATAAGGGTCTTGTCGTTTTTGTTGGTTTTGGAAAGAATGATCATGAGACATTGATAGAACCCATGGTGCGAAAGATATTAAAATTAAGAATTTTTGCAGATGCACAGGATAGAATGAATCTGAGTTTGCTTGATATTTCCGGTGGTTTGATGGTGATTTCGCAATTTACTCTTTATGCGAACACCGAGGGAGGTAATAGACCTGATTTTCTCCAGGCAATGAATCCACAAGAGGCAGAAACCTTTTTCAATAAATTTGTGGAAACATGTATAAATCTTTATTCTGGCAACATTGTGTCAGGTGAATTTGGTCGGCAGATGCTTGTGGAAATACACAACGATGGACCTGTGACAATAATCATTGGTCGGGAAAAATGAAGGATACTTTTATTTCAAAAAGGGTGGTTCTGGATACTTCAACAAACTGGATTTACATCGGAGTACTGGAAGGCGAAGACAGTCATTATTATTATCTTTCAGAGGCTGATGCTTTTGACGTTTCCGAAGTCAATATGACAAAACATGAATACCTTGTGAGGATCAAAAAGGATGGCCTTGTTGTCAATCGTAAGAAAACAATTGTGGCAAAAGAAAAAGTAATAGCAATCACATTACTGGAGGATATCATTGAAAAATAAAAAATTGCAATCAGCACGGAAAAAAATTTTGCACAGAAAAACATTAAAAAGTAAACGATATCTCTTTCTCAAGGAGATTGTTGAAGAAAATCCTGATTATATTGAGGCACTTGAGGTTTTGGGCGATTTATGTACAAAATCAGGAGATTTTGAAGCAGGTCTTGCCATTGACAAGCGGCTTGCTTTTTTGCAACCGCTTGAACCTATTCATTATTATAATATTGCCTGTGATTGTGCTTTGATGGGGAAAAAGGAAGAGGCACTAATGTACTTGAATATTGCCATAATACTTGGATATAGCGACTTCAGACATTTGAAAGAAGACCCTGACCTTGCTGGTCTTAGAGGGGACAAAAGATATGAGGAGCTTATCAGCAGAATATCCAGCAGGAGAATCAAATAGGTTATTGTGGATGGCTGCAAAAATTCTTGGATTTTTCATTTTCAAGCTTTTTTTTCATTTAGAGGTTTATGGAAAAGAAAATATTCCGCGTTCAGGAAAGTTTGTAATTGCCGCCAACCATACAAGTTTTCTTGACCCCCCACTTCTGGGATATATTTGTCCGAAGCCTATTGCATATTTCACCAAGCAGGAGCAACTGGTTGGTCTTTTTGGCATGTTGATTACCCGACTTGGAGCGATTCCACTTTCAAAGTCCAGCATGGGGAAATCCGACGTCAGAATGGCATTGAATGTGATAAAAAAGGGAAAGGGACTGCTGATTTTTCCTGAAGGGACTCGTTCACGAACAGGTCAGTTTCTACCTGCCAGACCAGGAATTGGTTTTATTGTACTTCGTGCAGAAGTGCCTGTGGTACCTGTTTATATAAAAGGTTCTTTCAGAGCCATGCCACCTGGAAGGAATTTTATCAGGCCAGGAAAAATTGTTATCAGGGTGGGAGAACAGGTGGTTTATAACCGGCAGCAGACATATGAAGAAGTGGCGCAGGATGTTATGAAAAAAATCGTGGAGCTTTCAAAATGGCAAGAAAAATCATAGTCGGCAGATCGATTGGTTTTTGTTTTGGCGTCACAAAAGCAGTCACAACTGCAAAAAAAGTTTTGAATGAATATGGATGCCTTGCTACGTTTGGAGACCTTGTTCATAATCCCATTGTGATGTCAGAATTAAAGGAGAAGGGATTGAGGGTGATAGAGAATATATCTGAAGCCAGAAACTATCCGTTTATAATAAGGTCTCATGGGCTTCCACCAGATGTTCTTCAGAAACTGAAGCAATACGCGACAAAAATTTATGATGCCACATGTCCATTTGTAAAGAAGGTTCAGAATCTTGTCAAAGATTTATCTTCGCGGCGATATTTTATTTTTCTAATCGGAGACCCAGAACATCCTGAAATAAAGGCGATGAAAAAAATCGCAGGAGACAACTCCATGGTCATAAGGCCATATCAGAAATTTGACACCAGTTCAATACACCTGAAAAAATGGGCAATTATTGCGCAGACGACTATTTCTCTTGACCTTTACAGGACTGCCATCAAAAAAATTATCAACACACTTCCTGCTGAAAAACTTACAATTTTTAATACAATCTGTCCTGTGAGTATAAAGAGACAGTCAGAAGCGCTTGAACTAGCGCAGAAGGTGGATGCCCTGATTGTTGTGGGAGGTAGAAAAAGTTCAAATACGAGAAAACTTGTTCATATCGGTAGAAAAGTTAATAAAAATACATTTTTGATTGAATCTTCATCAGAGGTAAAAAATTTGAATCTTGCAAATTTCGAAAAAATTGGTATAATCTCTGGTGCGTCTACGGATGTCAGGTGTATCAGGGAGATGATTGATGTTTTGAGTGACCATCCAGCGCAAAAAAAATACAGGAGGTAACATAAAATGGAGGGCATGGATGTTGGAAAAATTCTGGAAGAGAAATTACTGTCTTTTAAGCCGGGTTCTCTCATTAAAGGTACTGTGGTCAGGGTTGATAAAGAGGTAATAGTTGACTTTGGTTATAAAACCGAGGGCTATGTTCTTCGAGAAGAGTTCAAAAGTGAGCAGGATAAAATAAAACCAGGAACTCAGGTTGACCTGATTGTTGAATCCCTGGATCCAGACCCTAATGGCCTGATACTGCTTTCAAAGGAAAAAGCAGATATTATGCTGAACTGGGATAAAATTGAAAAGCATTATGAAGAGGATAAGCCAATTACAGGAACAATTCTTCAAAGGGTGAAGGGTGGTTTTAAGGTTGACATAGGAATTCTTGCGTTTCTCCCTGGTTCGCAAACAGACATCAAGCCAGTGACAAATCCGTCTCAATTCATCAATATGCAGAGTTTATTCAAAATTATCAAGATTGACAAACAGAGGAAAAATGTTGTTGTCTCAAGAAGAAAATATCTTGAAGAAGAAAAAGAGGAAAAAAAACGACAGTTCCTGCAAACACTTGAAAAAGGAACAATTATAAAGGGCAAGGTAAAAAATCTCGTTGATTATGGTGCATTTATTGAAACTGACAACGGAGTTGTGGGTCTTTTGCATCTGAATGATATGGCATGGGGAAGAATCACACATCCATCCCAGATGATTTCAGTTGGAGAAGAAATTGAAGTAGTTGTTCTTGATGTAAATATGGAAAAACAGGTTGTTTCTTTTGGATTGAAACAAAAGACAAAAAATCCATGGGACGATGTGGAAACAAAGTATCCTGTGGGTTCTATTGTTGATGGCAAGGTTGTGAATATCACGGATTATGGTGCATTTATAAAACTTGAGGATGGAATAGAGGGCTTGCTTCATATTTCTGAATTTTCATGGACAGGCAGGGTAAGACATCCCTCTGATGTAGTCGCTATGGGTGATGTTGTGAAACTGAAGGTGATTGACATTAAAAAAGATGAGCAAAAAATATCTTTCAGCCTTAGACAAATGGAACAGAATCCTTGGCCAGAAATAGTAAAGAAGTATCCAGTTGGAAGCGTGGTAAAGGGCAAGGTTTACCACATCACTGATTTTGGCGCATTTGTGGAAATAGAAAAGGGTATTGATGGCCTTCTTCACATCTCAAACATTTCTGATATCCAGATTAAACATCCATCTGAAGTTTTGAGAAAGGGGCAGAAAATTGATGTTCTCATACTTGAAATAGACCCTGAGGCCAAAAAAATTTCACTGGGCTTGAAACATTTGGGTGAATCTCATATTTCTGAGGAGGACGAAAATGAGGGTGATAATCAGGAAAACATATGAAGAAATCAGTGTTGAAGCAGCAAAACTCGTCACATCAAGAATTGAAAAAAAGCCAGAATTTGTGCTCGGTCTTGCTACAGGTTCAAGTCCGCTCGGGTTGTATAGAGAATTAATCAATTTGAATAAGAAAGGTGTAGTCAGTTTCAAAAAAGTGAAGACCTTTAATCTTGATGAATACTATGGATTGAAAGGAGACCACCCCCAAAGCTACAGGTATTTTATGAATACCAATCTTTTTGACCACATAGACATTGACAAAGCAAACACCATGGTTCCTGATGGTACGGCTCAGGATTGGGAAGAATTCTGTCGACATTACGAGCAGAAGATAAAGGAGGCAGGCGGGATTGACTTACAGGTGCTTGGAATAGGCAGTGATGGCCATATCGCCTTTAATGAGCCAGGTTCATCTCTGGCGTCGAGAACACGTCTTGTGGCTCTTGATGCTCAGACGATTGAAGATAATTCAAGATTTTTTGAAGATAAAAACCAAGTTCCACGATTTGCTTTGAGTATGGGTGTTGGGACTATTCTTGAAGCAAAGGAGATTATCCTTATCGCAAATGGGAAGAATAAGGCAAAAGCCATTGCCCAAGCAATAGAGGGACCTTTAACAAGCATGATTTCTGCATCAGCGCTCCAGATGCATCCAAAGGTTAGTTATTTTCTTGATGAAGAAGCTGCTTCTGAACTCAAAAGGATTAATTATTATAAATTTGTCGAAGAGGCAGAGAAAAAACTCGGTAAAGAAATTTTCTAAACGATGGGTATTCTGAACACATTAATTCAACGGACAAGTTCTCTTGATAAAAGTGTGATTTTGCCAGAGAGCAATGATCCTCGTATTATTGAAGCCGCTGTCCTTTTGGTGGAAAAGTCAGTTGCAAAACCAGTGCTATGTGGGATCCCAGAAGAAATTATGGCTGCTTTTGAAAAATGTGGGAAATCCTGTTCTGGGATTAACATTGTGGACATCAATGATACTGAACTTATAAATGAATTTGCCTTCCTTTATCAGAAACAAAGACCAAATGTTTCTGAAAAGGTTGCATTGCGTCTTGTAAAAAAGCCATTGATTTTTGGAGGTATGATGGTGGCGTCAGGAAGGGTAGATGCAATGGTTGCTGGAGCAGCAAGCACGACTGCCGATGTGATTCAGGCAGCAGCATTAACAGCTGGTTATCAGAAAAATATTTCAAAGGCATCGAGTTTTTTCATCATGGAAATGCCTGACAGTAAAATCTACTTTTTCGCTGACTGCGCAGTCAATATTTCTCCGGATAGCGAAACCCTTGCTGATATAGGAATTGCTACGGCCAGCAGTTTCAAAAAATTGATGAACGAAAAGCCACTTGTTGCTTTTCTATCATTTTCTTCAAAGGGCAGTGCATCTCACCCTGATGTTGAAAAGGTTGTAAAAGCAGTAGAGATTGCAAAAGACAAAGACCCTGAAACTGCATATGATGGCGAATTTCAGGTTGATACAGCTGTTTCAGAAACTGTCGCAAGGAAAAAATTAAAAGAAATTGGCGAGGTTGCAGGAAGGGCAAATGTATTAATATTTCCTGACCTTGACGCAGGAAATATTGGTTATAAAATCACTCAATATCTTGCTGGCGCAAAGGCGTATGGACCTGTACTTCAGGGCTTTGCAAAGCCAGTGAGCGACCTTTCCAGAGGAGCAAAACCAGAAGATATTGTTGCTGTAGCAGCCATTACTTGCCTGCTTTCTTAACAGGGAGTTTCAATGAAATTGTTGATTTATGAAAATGATGACTGGATAAATCTTACGCCATTAAGTTACATCAGGCCTGTTTTTGAATTGAGATGTGGTATGTATTCACTTCTGGAAAGAATTTTGATGAAAGCAAAAACTGAGGATGTTGTATTTTTTGTGAGAGATTATCTTGTAGATCTGGTAAGAAAAAAATACCAATATCCAGTTAATCAGAGCGGCGAATTGAATGATGACCTGTTAATTGTTGATGGAAGAGTCCTTGCTGAGTCAGAATTCTATACAGACAAACAGGCAGTTTATGTATGCGATAATGAAGTTGTCTATGCTTTTATAAAAAAGGAGAATGCTTCAAAGATTGCGGGTAAAAATCTTTCTGAAATTCTTGATTTTGTGAAAACATTACCTTCAGCAAATGTTAAAGCGAAACTGATGCGTTTTCCATGGAATTTTATTCATGAGAATCCTGAAATGTTAAGGAAAGATTTTCTCTCCAGTGGTAAAAGGGGTATTGAAGGTACTTTTTCTCCGCAGGCATTGGTCAAGGGTCCTGATGATATCTTTATTGCAGAAGGCGCTGAAATTCATCCATTTGTCGTGCTGGATACAAGTTCTGGACCTGTATTTATTGATAAAAAGGCAAAGATTTTTCCATTTTCAAGGATTGAGGGACCCTGCTATATAGGAGAGGATACCCATATCATGCCTGGTGCCAGTATCAGGGAAGGTAACAGTATCGGTCCTGTGTGCAGAATTGGCGGTGAACTTGAAGAAAGCATCATCCAGGGATATTCAAATAAGTATCATGATGGTTTTGTGGGCCATGCATATATCGGAGAATTTGTTAATCTCGGAGCACTGACCACAAACAGTGATTTGAAAAACGATTATTCCACAGTGACAGTATATGTCAACGGTAAACCAATTGATACAGGAGACTTAAAGGTAGGTTCGTTTATTGGAGACCATACGAAAACAAGCATTGGTACACTGTTCAATACAGGAACATCTGCTGGGGTAATGTGTAATATCACTGCTGGTGGAATACTTCCAAAGTTTTTTCCTTCTTTTGTCTGGTACGTAAACAATAAATTCATGAAGGGTTTTGGACTTGAAATGATGTTGAAAACAGCTCGTGCCGCAATGGAAAGAAGAAAAAGAATTCTAACACCAGAAGAAGAACATGTCATCAGAAAAGTTTATGAAATCACAGCAGAAATGAGAAAGGCATATATTTCGAAAAGTTCAAAGGCAAAAACATAAAAGGGGCAACAATGGAAAGACAGGAAATTGAAAAAAGGGTAAAAGAAGTTGTAAGCAGAATTCTTGGCGTGGACGAAAGCATTATTACACCTGAAAGCAGATTTGTGGAAGACCTGGGTGCTGAAAGTGTTCAAAGTTTAGAACTTGTTGCAGCATTTGAGGAAGAATTTGGAATAGAGATGGAAGAAGATGCAGCGCTTCAGGTCAAAACAGTCGGTAAGGCAGTCGATTTTATCAACAAATACCTGAAATGAAAATCCTTGTGATTAATTGTGGCAGTTCCTCAATTAAGTTCAAACTGTTCAGCATGCCTGAAAATACGCTGGTCGCCTTAGGACTGATTGAAAAAATTGGCGCTCCTGATGCCATTGTGAAATATTCAAAAGACGGTTTTTCAATTAACAACACTCAAGAAATTCCTGACCACAATCATGGCCTGGAAATTATTGCGAAACTTCTTGTAGACCCTTCCTGCGGTGCAGTAAAAAATCTCAATGAAATCAAAGGAGTTGGTCACAGGGTAGTGCATGGGGGCGAGGAATTTACTGGCAGCATGCTCATAGATGAAAAGGTTACCAACAAGATTAAAGAATTTATTCCTCTTGCTCCACTTCACAATCCCCCAAATTTTCAGGGCATTGTTGCTGCAGAAAAGTATTTCCCTGAAAGCGTTCAGGTTGCCTGTTTTGATACTGCTTTTCATACGACACTGCCTCCTGTTGCTTATCTTTATGCATTGCCTTACGATTTTTATGAAAAATACCGGATTAGAAGATATGGTTTTCATGGCACATCTCACAGGTATGTTGCGAGAAGATTTGCTCAGATTCTGGGTAAACATAAATACGATGTGAACCTTATTACCTGTCATCTTGGTAATGGATGCAGTATCACTGCTGTAAAGAATGGAAGGTCTATTGATACAAGCATGGGATTTACTCCACTTGAAGGACTTGTGATGGGAACAAGAAGCGGAGATATTGATCCGGGTGTAATTCTGTACTTTATTGAAAATCTCAAAATGAACCCATCAGAGGTTAACAAAATTTTAAACAAAGAAAGTGGACTTATCGGTATTTCAGGTGTTTCAAACGATTTCAGAAGTATTGTTGAAAGCGCTTCAAAAGGTAATAAAATGGCACAACTTGCCATAGAAATTTTCTCATACAGGGGAAAAAATACATTGGCGCTTATCTTGCGGTTCTTGGTAATGTTGATGGAATAGTTTTTACTGCAGGGATTGGAGAAAACCAGCCGATTGTCAGGGAAAAATCTCTTGAAGGTCTTGAGCAATATGGTATAGTCGTCGATAAACAAAAAAATCACAATATCAGGGGAAAAGAATCTGAGATTAGTACCCCTGATTCAAAAATAAAAGTTTTTGTAATACCCACAAATGAAGAACTTGCGATAGCCATTGATACATATGAGTTTGCAAAAAAACAATTCAAAGTTTGAGGACATAAAAAGCCAGGATATAGTAATTCTTAGAAATCTTGCCGCAGAAATTTCAGAAATCGCGCATCTGCCTGTTCATTCTACAATTATTTCACAATGGGAAAGAACCAATGACTTGAAACCAGGTAGACCCGTGGTCTGGATTAATGAAGTTCCATGGCATGAAATTCAGTCCTGTGGTTTACTTAACATTCAATGCGAAAATGAGGTTGCCAGAAGAATTGAGTTTGAACTGAAGACACTTCTTTACATGTGGCACAATGCCAGGGTAGATATGATTGTTGAACCTGTTTACAGGCTTCCAGTGGTAATTTATGATACAGGTTTCGGAATATCACCTGAAGCAGAATATGCTGGTTCTCAATCATCAGGAATTGTTTCAAGGCACTTTGTTCCACAGATAAAAGATGAAAATGATATTAAGAAAATAAAATTGCCTGAAATTTCTGTTGATTGGGATGAAACAAAAAAAAGGAAGAAGATACTCGAAGAAATTTTTAGCAAATATTTAACAGTTGAATTATATGGCATAGGAGCGATATGGTTTGCTCCATGGGATTGGCTGGTGATGCTGGTTGGTGTTGAGGAAACACTGCTGTCTTTGGCGACAAGACCTTCCTTTGCGCATGCTCTTACTGAAAGATTTCTTGAAGCAAGCCTTTACAGGTTGGAGCAGTTTGAAAAACTGAAACTTCTTTCGCCAAATAATGGAAATTTCAGGATTGGTTCCGGCGGATTTGGTTATACATCTGATCTTCCAAAATTGCCGTTTTCCGCTCTTGGGATTTCATCAACAGAGCAGTGGGGTTTCGCGACAAGCCAGATTTTCTCTGAAGTTTCACCTGCCATGCATAAGGAGTTTGCATTGAATTATGAGAAAAAATGGCTTGAAAAATTTGGGCTTTCTTATTACGGATGTTGTGAACCACTTCATAACAAAATCCATATCCTTGAGGAAATTGGAAATTTGCGAAAAATTTCGATCAGTCCTCGTGCGGATGTGAAAATTGCAGCAGAAAAAATAAAAAATAGATATGTGATTTCCTACAAACCAAATCCAGCAATTCTTGCGTGTGAACAGTGGGATAACGAGTTTGTAAGAAATGAATTGCAGAAAAATCTAACAGTTATGAAAGAAAATGGTTGTATCGTTGAGGTAATAATGAAGGATATCAGCACCATCAGGCACCAGCCATCAAGATTGACTGAATGGGCAAAAATTGCTTCAGAAGTTGTCCATCAATTTGTGTAACTTCAGTACCTTCCTCTGATATAAGGTTCAATTTCAGTTTTGTAAAACTGGTATAGTTTCTGATGCACACTTTCGTCAAGAGGTGGAATAGATGACGTCCTGGCATTGCTTATTGCCTGCTCAATTTTTGTTGCTCCAGGAATTACTGTCGAAACAGCATCATGGTCAAGAATCCATCGTAAAGCAAGTTGAGCCATTGTGATGTCATCAGTCGGATTAAACATTGACTTAATTTTTTCAGCCAGTTCCACTCCTTTATCAAATGGAATGCCAGCAAAAGTTTCTCCCACATTAAATGCCGTTCCATCTGCGTTATAATTTCTGTGGTCTGTTTCAGGAAATTTATGCCCCTTTTTAAATTTGCCTGTCAGAAGTCCGCTTGCAAGCGGAACCCTTGCAAGAATACCAACATTTTTTTGTTTTGCAACAGGAAGAAGTTGTTCTGTAACTTTCTGCCTGAAAATGTTATAAATTACCTGCAATGTTTCACATCCAGGATGCTCCATGCAGATCAATCCTTCTTCGATAGATTCAATACTACATCCCCAGTGCTGTATCAGACCCCTTTTTTTGAAAGTTTCAAGCAGTTCAAATGCCTCACCGCTTTTCAACATTTCTGTTGGGATACAATGCCACTGCTGGAGAAAAATAGAATCAACTCCAAGATTTCTCAAGGAATCTTCAATATCTTTTTTTACCATTTCAGTCGTATATTTTGCTGGCCATCCTTTCTGTTCAACCCATTCTCTTCTTCCAAGTTTTGTTGCCACATAAACAGTTTCTTTTGTTTCCTTCAAGAATTTTCCAATAATTTTTTCACTTCTGCCCATACCATACACATCGGCAGTATCAATGAAGTTAACTCCAAGTTCGACTGATTTGTGTAATATCTCAAGAGCATCTTTTTCTGAAATATTGCCCCAGTCAGTTCCGCCAAACTGCCATGTTCCAAGTCCTACTTCTGAAATTTTCACTCCTGTTTTTCCAAGCAATCTGTATTTCATATTGGCCTCCTTTTCTTTAGATTTCACCCTCACTTGTGGCTTTTTCCATGTTTCTCTTCTTCTTTTCCCTGCAGAAGAGAACAATGGGTTAGCCAAACATGAGATATTATAGTCGTGAGAGAACAAAAATCAATATGGCTGACGTCTTGACATATTCATAACCAAGAAGTATAATATTTCTAGGAAAAGGGAGGTGTGGATGAAAAAAGGATTTACCCTCATTGAGATTTTGATAGTGGTAGCGATTATCGCGATTCTTGCGGGGATGCTACTGCCTGTAATCATAAGGGCAAAAGAAAAGGCAAGAGAAGTTTCCTGCATGAACAACCTTAAACAGATTGGAATCATTTTTCTTCTTTATGCAGAGGATAATGATGACTGGCTTCCTCCTGGAGCATGGGGAGAGGCATTCAGAATTCGTCTTGGTGTTAGCAGGGTATTGCAGGACAGGTATAAAGTTAAAAAGCAACTTGTGACATGCGCCTCAGGCGATATGTACAGACGATATTATGGAAATCCTAGCTGGACATGGCCATCAAAAGGTGATGCCATGATGAGTTATCACTATGTTGGTGGTGATGGTGGAGTACGACCTACCGAGGTTTCTTACTGGTATGGCTGGCACAATACCTATTTCACTATCAGCAGTCCTCGCAGACCGACACCAAAAACAAGGATCAATGCAAAATGGGCTGACAGGACCCCAGTGATGTGGGATATTTCCTATGATGCCGCTGATGTTGCAAGTCATTACTGGTACAAAACACCAGTTAGCAATCATCCCCTGAGTGATGGAACTGCTGCATTCCAAAATGTTCTGTTTCTTGATGGCCATGTTGAAAAACAGATTCTTGACCATGGTAAAGGCAAATATCGCTGGGGTCATGACTACTATGACTGGTTCTATCTGAATGACTGATTCTTTGACTTTTTTCTCTGAAATCTTATAATAAATCCTGTCCAGCTTTTTCAATAACACTCTCTTATCAATATGGAAAACAAAAATTCTGAAAGACCTGTTGATTTTATCAGGGAAATTATCAGGAAGGATATTGAAGAGGGACGATTTGGCGGCAAGGTTCATACCAGGTTTCCTCCAGAGCCAAACGGTTATCTTCATATCGGGCACGCAAAGGCAGTATGTCTGAATTTTGAGATTGCAAAAGAATTCGGCGGCAAGTGCAATTTGCGATTTGATGATACGAACCCTGCAAAAGAAGACATCGAATATGTTGAAGCAATAAAACAGGATATCAGGTGGCTCGGCTATGATTGGGAAGACAGATTATTTTTTGCCTCTGACTATTTTGAGCAAATGTATCAGTATGCTGTGGAACTGATAAAAAAGGGCAAAGCATATGTATGCGATTTAAGTCAGGAAGAAATAAGGCAGTACAGAGGAACTCTCACTGAACCAGGTAAAGAAAGTCCTTATAGAAATAGAAGTATTGAAGAAAATCTTGACCTTTTCCGGAGAATGAGGGAAGGTGAATTTCCAGAAGGTTCAAAAACCCTCAGGGCAAAAATTGATATGGCATCCCCGAATCTCAATTTAAGAGACCCTGTGATGTACAGAATTATTAAAAAGATTCCTCATTATCGAACAGGTGATAAATGGTACATTTATCCGTCTTATGATTGGGCACATGGGCTTGAAGATTCAATTGAAGGAATTACTCATTCCCTCTGTTCTCTTGAGTATGAAAACCATAGGCCTCTGTATGACTGGTTTCTCGACCAGCTGGGTGTTCACCATCCAAGGCAGATTGAATTTGCGCGGCTCAATATGACCTACACTGTTTTGAGCAAAAGATACCTCAATGAACTGGTAAAAAAAAGTTTTGTAAGGGGATGGGATGATCCGCGTATGCCAACTCTTGCAGGAATGAGAAGAGCAGGTTATCCTCCAGAAGCAATCAGAAAGTTCTGCAATGCCATTGGAGTGGCAAAAACAGACAGTGTCATTGATATAGAACTTCTTGAACATTTTGTTAGAGAACATTTGAACAAAGTGTGCCTGAGAAAAATGGTGGTTTTGAATCCAATAAAACTGGTCATTGAAAATTATCCAAAAGGCAAAGTTGAATATCTGGAAGCCATCAATAATCCTGAAAATTCTGACGATGGCATAAGAATAGTTCCATTTTGCCGGGAACTTTATATTGATCAACAGGATTTCATGGAAAACCCAGTACCAGGGTTTTACCGACTTGCTCCAGGAAGAGAAGTCAGACTTCGTTACGCGTACTTTATCAGATGCACAGATATTGAGAAGGATTCAGAAGGCAAAATTACTCTCATAAAGTGTACATATGACCCTGCGACCAGAGGCGGTAATTGCCCTGATAAAAAAAGGGTCAAAGCAACATTGCACTGGGTTTCTGCACTACATTGTATTGACATTGAGGTACGACTCTATGACCGGCTATTTTTGAAAAAAAACCCGCTGGAATTTCCTGAAGGTGCTGATTTTACTTGCAACATTAATCCAGATTCTTTAAAGATTGCAATGGCAAAGGCAGAACCATCTTTGAAGGAGGCAAAGGTTGGAGACAGGTTTCAGTTTGAAAGGATTGGCTATTTTGCGTGCGACCCTGATTCAACTCCAGAAAAGATTGTTTTCAACCGGACTGTTTCCTTGAAGGATGAGTGGGAAAAAATTAGAAAGTTCCTCAACATGCAGGCCTGATTTTACAGAAGATTCCCCATGCCTTTCCACCATTTGTGTCAAATGCGATGACAAGTTTATTGGTTCCCTTTTTTACCCGGGTATAGATTTTTAGCTGGTCCCTGATTGCGGGATTTGTGCCTGGCCCATAAAATATCTCTTCTCCGTTTAGCCATACTCTTATCGGGCCATCATACCCAAGAGATAAAAGTGCCTTTGTATCATTTTCAAATTGTACTTCTGAAACAAGATAAAGAATTCCATCTTGACCATTTGATTGTTTTCTTGTGTCAACAAATCCAGAAAGTGCGGTGCCTGCTGGCTCGCAGGCTGTCTTAATCTTTGCAAATTTCAATGCTGCATCAGGATTTGTTTCATCAAGGCCGCTGATATCAAGAAGATTTGAAATCAACCAGTCCTTTACATATTCAAGTTCCACAGCAACTTCATTGAGTGAAACGAAAAAGGGCTGTGTCCATGCCATTTGTTCTGCTTGTCCCCAGCACTCAAACCTGACATATTTTGCATCCTGAGGTATCTCAACCTTTATACAATTTCCGTAAACAACCTTAAATCTTTTCCCAACATTTTGAATTGCAGCAATTTTCTTTGCATTTTCTGTTTCTATGTAAATTGTATCGCCATCACATTCAATATGTCTTATCAGAACGCCTGTCGAACAGTAAAAATTCCCTTTGAAAATTGCTTCAATAATAGCATCCTTTGTTTTTTTTCTTGCAAAAACAACATTCCATCCAAGACCATGGTCGCCTTTTCTATGTGCATCGTCATTGGCAAAGCCCCATACCTTTTTACCTTTAGAAAGAAGAATATCCCATTTGTTGGTGGCATATTGACTTCCATCAAGCCGTCCAATTACTCCGTTATAAATTTCCATGCCAAGATATCCTGTCCATTCCATAAGTTGCTCAATTGTACAGTGGTTAAATTGTTGTTCCCAGTCAGGATGGTTAACAACCGCAAAACCACGACCAGTTTCCCTGTAGATTTTCTCAATTTCATTCAATACCTTCTGTCTTTCAGGATAACAGGTAATGTTCTGTTCGGAGTCAATGTAGAGTAAATGTGGGCCACCGGCTGAAATTTCAATACCAGAAATCAAAATCATATTTCTACTGTCGAGCAACTTATACTCATTGTCTGTCATTATATTGTCATGGTCTGAAAATGAAAGAAAATCATGTCCAAGTTCAGCATATTGGTTGATTGTATCCTGAGGACCTAATGTGCCATCACTTCTTGTTGTATGAATATGGAAATTACCTTTCAGCCACAGACCATTTTTTATTTCATAGGGATTATTAATGATCAACATACTTCCTCCACTTTTTTGCTTTTTCAATCATGTTCAGAGCATTTTTATAAAAAATTTTTTCAATGTCATCATCTTTGAGCTTTTGCCTTTCGCATGCTTTTCTGAAAGCATCGATTTCTTCATACAGAAAAAATGTAAGATTTTCTGCTTCAATTCCATCAATTTCAGCCATATGTTTATCCCGGGACACGTCTCCATAAAGTCCTTTTGGCACAAGATTTACATAAATTCCATCTTTTTCAATTCTTCTCATCCTCATTCTTGTAATGGGCATGTCTGAACCAAAAAGAATTCTGTCAGGTCCAACACATTCAATCAGCATGGAAAAGATATTCTCATTGGTATTGGCGCTGATATCAAACATAATTCTTTTTGTTTTCTTCAATATTTCAAAGGCATTTCCCGCATCATGATTACAGTAAGCTCTTCCAACATGCGCAACAATGACCTGAATATTTTCATAAATTCTGTCAATTTCACAGAGATTCTTTAAATTTTCCGGGTCCTTCAATCTCCCTTCTTTTGGAATATGGAGCATCACAATCCACCCATTTTTATCATGAATTTCAAGTTGATGTTTTGGAAAATAATCAAAAATATTGATGTTATTAGGAGGTATTGTTTCAGGAAGCATACTCATATAACTTTTAGCCCCAATAAAATTCCCTTGTATAATTCTTTCTTCAAGTTCTTCAGAAGCCCACTCAGGGTCGCTGAAAATCAAAGCAGGGTATCCGGTTTTTTTTGAACAATCGCTGACATAACTATTGATAGCGTCCAGGTTATTTCCTGATGGTAAGTTTGGAAACATGACAGGAACTACCTGTTTGCCTGGAAGTAGAACTTTATAAGTTTCAATAAGGTCTTCAATGGGATTTTCTTCTGCAACTCTTGATGGCCAGGTTACAAACCTCGGATCATGTTTTTTTTGAACAGGATAGTCCCTTTTTCTCCAGAGGTGAGTATGAACATCAATGATTTTTTCAGGAAGAAATTTTCTTATTACTTCATACCGTTGGGTATCACATGGTTTGATTTCACAAATTTTATTCATATTTCTCCCATTTTCTTTCTGCAATTTTTTTTGCAAATCTTTTTACGATCGGGCTCTTTTTGTAAATGTCAACATTTGTGCTTCTCCAGCTTAATAAACCTGTCCAGATCAGTCCTTCAATATATCCAAGTTTTTTTTCTGAAGGTCCTTCTGCCCATGATGAACCTATGATGCCGTCAGCATGGTATTTTTTTGCTGATTCCACCCAGTGAAGAATATTTTCTTCCATTGCCCATGGAGTACAAACAACATCAAATCCCTTATTTTTCCATCTTTCAATTCTTGGATATTCAACAACATCAGGCATATACTCATAATCATTGAGTATGATATCCTTCGGTAATGATTCTATTGCCCATTCAGGGTCATCAAGCCATCCCAATGGGTCGCCGGGTTTTCTGACAAGCATGTCACACCATATACTTGCTCTTGTACCAAGCATTTTTAAAAAATTGTGGAAGTAGGATACTGATTTAACAAAGGCGTGGTGATTTTTTATATCTGGACTGCACTGACATCCCGCATTGAATCTTCCCATTTCATCATAACCTATGTTGATGAAATCAGGTTTTACAATGTCATGAATTCTTTTTAAAAATTCGCACATGATTTCAGCATCTTCTTTTTGACATTGTGGACAGAGAACATGTTTTGTACTGCAGCATACAAGTACTTTGATATGCATCGACTGCATTTCTGTCACAAGATTTCTCAAATCTTTTTCTTCAATCGCTGTGGGGACTGGTTTAATGTTTTTTATTGGCTGGCTTGGAACAAAACTATCCGGGCTCAAATATATCATGAAAGCATTGAATCGCAATTGTGTTAATACTCCAATTGCAAATTTTTTTAAAAGAACATCCCATCTTTTTCCGGACGGAAACATAAGCATTCCGCGAATTTTTACTTCAGGTTTGTCCTCTATTTCACAGCATGGGGTAATTACATCGTTTCCAGTTTTTGTGCAGAGGGCAAGAAGGGTTTCAAGTCCATATTGAATGGACTCAGGTGTACCTGTGATACAGATATTTTCTGGATTGACTCGCAATCGGTATGCTTGAGAATCCTTTTGTTCCTGGGCAATCAACTTGATTTTCTTTTTCTCTGATTTCTTATTCAGTTTTATTCCATATTCAAACTCAATCTGTCTGATAAAAAGTTCTGCTTCTTTTTCAAGTCCGGTTGCTTCAATTGAAACATCGGATTTAAAATTAAATTGTCCTGGATTTCTTACAAATTTTTCTGGTACACACAGCATATTTTCGATTGTATCTTCTACAGATTGTGTTATGCTGATATAATCTTTTTTCGCACACAAGAACATGAGATTTTTTCTGATAGGCTCTACTTCTCTACATTTCTCAATTTGCTTTTTCACATTGGGAAAAATGTAAAAATGATAGGTATTTACAATCTCTGCATTTTTTTCAAGTATGATTTCAGGTGAGTATCCAGCACACTGGCCATTGTCACCAGCAATATACCTTGCGATGCAATGGATGCCAGAAAAGGTAAATATCACAGATGACTTTTGATCACAATCAAGAAATGCAGCCCATTGCTCTGATGGTTTTATGGCGTGGCAATCAAGTTCCTCAAATGCTGGAAAGAAAATCTGGTCGAGACCATTTTCACGGGGTACAACAAAACAAGTACTTTCTCTATGGTGATCTGAATTCCATACGAAAAAGTGTTCAAGCTGCAAATTTCTTCTTTCGCCCTGATTTATCAAGCGTGTAGTATAGGTAAACCATGGCACATTCTTTTCAATTTCATAAATTTTTTCAAGTTTCAGCGCATTTTTTTCAATTACACATAGTACTTTAAATTTGTTCGATTTTTCTTCAATTTTCACTGGTTCAGATACTGGTACATCATAACCGATAGCATTTTCTGATAGTACCCCAGCAGCGCCATCCCTGATTCTGCCTGTTTTGACCCAGGTTGTGATGCCATAAGGGAATTTACTTCTTGCTGCGAGAGTAAAAATTCTTTCAGACAGAAATTTATATTTTTTTCTTAAGTGTGAGATTTGGAGAAGTCGTCCATCCAGTTCAAGAATCTCAATGGAGATAATGCCATTGGTAATCTTATATAGATTGTTTCCGCCAGAACTTTCTTTTTCAATTTTCATAGAAACTCCGTCAGTGATGTGTGAATGAACTTTTTTGTTTCTTCTGTATACCAGAAAATCTGAATTCCACAGGCACCAGCATCCATCACCTTTTTTATCGTTTTTCTGATACTTTTATCCTTCCACCACAAAATAGGGATGAGCTTGACTTTCTTGTCCACAAGTTTTCGTGCAAAAAATGTCTCTTCTGCAATATCTTCAATGCAAATGCCTTTCTTGAGAAAATCGCTTTTCTTTTTTATTTCACTTGAAAGTCCTGTAAATTGAACAGCCCAGTCAGGACTTTTCTCTTTTTTTGCCCATTCAGTCATCACCTCAAGTTCAGTGTTCAAAGGCGCGATTGAGCCTTTGTCTGGTGTATTTCTGTAGAGCATTGGTGAGCAAACATCAATAAAATTTCCAACCATAGAATAGTCCTGACCTACAAGTGTTGAAAGGCATGGAGAGAAAAAGTATCCACCGAATTTTTTATTTTTCGACCTGACGATATGTGACAATTTTTCAATAAAATCAGAAATAATTTTTTTTCTAAACCAGAGCCAGTCACAAACACCCGGAAGAGAAAGAAAATACAATAAGGTCAGGGAAGGACTTTTTGAAATACATCTATCAACAAATGGCAATCCATTTTTACAATGCTGATAAAGAGTTGAGACATGGTTTTTCATCCTTTGAAAATCAAGACCTAATTCAATCGCCCTTTTTTCGCAGTGATTGCAGAAACACGTAAAAAATGCTTCAAGACCTGATGCAGGAGATGCAAACCTGATACCATCGCAAAAAATCCCATAGACATCCTTTTCTGCTTGTTTTCCGTACCTTTCAATAGCATAATCAATAACATCAGGGTTGTTAGGGCATCCTGAATAAAACCATTCTTTCCTTTCACCAGTGATGCTTACGCAAAGATATTTCTCATCTTTTGATGGTGGATGAAATGTTCCCAGGCACGCCCATGGTTTCAAATGATACCTATGGCACAATGTAATAAAATCTTCATCACCAGAACCAACAGCAAAATCAAACCCTTTTTCTGAAATCCACTTTGCATCATCAGAACTGATTTTTCCGCAAAACATTCCATTTTTCATGACTACCTTTCAGTATGATTAAATAGAATTTTATCATACATAACCAATAAAAACACTCTCTTGACAAAATCCTCGGGGCCGGGTAATATCAAAGTGGGAAACAAGGAGAAGATATGAAAATCAATAAATTTCACTCAAGTATTTTTCTATTGATATTTTGTTTTGTGATGGTAGGTTTGGGATATTATGATGGTGGTAGAGATAAAGGAGCTAATATTTTGCAGGATGAGCCATTGGTAATAATCATGGGTCCCACAAGTATGCCCCTGGTAGGTATTGGCTCAGGATTGGAAGCATGGGTATTTCCAGAGCAACAGGGCAGTTACCAGTGGTCAATCATACAGGGTGCAGATAAGGCACACATCACATCGCAATATAATGAATATGTATGGATAGAGCCGTTAGAAGTCAGTGATACACCATGGGATATAGTAGTTCAGGTAGGATTCACTCCAGACAATCAACCAGGTACCACCTATTATGCAGAACAATATCTGACAGTATTTGATGTAGAGGTCGTCAATGGAGACAGTTGCTGGTCAGAGACACCAGTAGTAGGTGAATTTTTCACAGG
>JAKPDB010000106.1 GCA_029552985.1 bacterium | reverse complement strand
TCCCTCATTTTAACAGATACATTTCTGAAAATTGTTGCCATAGGTTCTCCAGTTTAATAGATAATTTTGATATATAATATCTCTATGGCAAACAAGACGCAATACCTTCAAAAAATTTTTCAAAAAGACCAGTTTCCTGTTCGTATTGTTCATACAAAAACAAATGCCTTTACAGGGACCATCACTATTTCTCATTACCATGCTATGGAACTTGAATTACAATTTATAAAAAGGGCAACAGGATTTTATTTTATAAAGGACACAAGATACCCTGTTAAACCATTTTCTGTATTGATTATTCACAGATATGAGGTCCATCATTTTTTTTCTTCAGAAAAAAATCCATTCATTGATAAAATTTCTCTGATGCTATCTCCAAAAATTTTTGAACAATTACAAATATCAAAAGATATTGCACCAATCTTTGAGTGCAAACCAGATTTTTCTCATCAAATTTTGTTGACGGGAAAAGAATTTTCTAAAATTGAATTTTTGTTGAACCAGGCAAAAGAAGAAATGGAGCAAAGACATTTTCTCTGGCAACCAATTGTGTTAACATCCCTTGAACAGATCATCGTCTTTCTTTTGAGAAGAATGAAAGAGGGTGATTCGCAAATCATATTCAGGAGTGAAATGCACAACGTTGTTGCTGCCGCAATTTCTTATATAGAAAAAAATTTCTCCCTGCCCGTCACCCTTAAACAGGTCAGCAGTTTTCTTAATGTTTCACAGTTTCATTTAAGCCATCTTTTTACCAGGTATACCGGAATATCATTCAAGACATATCTGATCAGAAGAAGAATCGAAGAAGCAAAGAAATTATTAAAGGAAACCGATTTTAAGGTTGCATCAATTGCTCATAAAGCAGGTTTTGCCGATGAAAGCTCTTTCACGAAAAGTTTCAAAAAAACTACTGGAATCAGTCCATCATCTTTTCGCAAGATTTTCCAGTAAGTCAGCAAAAAACACCTTGAATAGCAGGTAAAAAAGACATATGATAATCAAGGGAAACGAGAAAAGATTATGAAATAAGGCATATCACCACTTGTCTCATTTGCCTCCCGGTGGGGAGGAAAAAAAGGAGGAGGACTTATGAGTAAACTTGCAAT
>JAKPDB010000100.1 GCA_029552985.1 bacterium | reverse complement strand
TGGAGGAATTTTTGTTGAGGTATTGAAGGATATTACATTTGGAATTGTGCCTGTTGATATGGAAGAAGCGTTTGATATGATAAAAGAAATCAAAAGCTATAAACTCCTCACAGGTTTCAGAAAACTTCCTGAAGCAGATATTCCAGCAATCGCTGACGCAATCCTGAAAGTTTCTCAATTGTGTGAAGATTTTCCTGAAATACAGGAACTGGATCTTAATCCATTGATTGTGAAGAGTAAAGGAAACGGAATAGTGATGGTTGATGCAAGAATTATCCTTGAATAGGAGGAGACAATGAAAAATGGCAAGTATCTTGTTGGTGTTGTTGGCGCTGGTGGCATTGGCAGATATCACATAGACGGCTGGAAGAAAATTCATGATGTTGTGGTTTATGGAATTTCAGACGTTTCCCAGCAATATCTTGATGAAGTGAGCAAAAAATACGAAATTCCTGTTGCAGTGAAGGACTATAAGAAACTGATTGATATTGAAGAAATCGACATCATTGATATATGCACTCCAAATGCCTTTCATTATCCGGTCACAATAGCAGCATTGAAAAACGGTAAACATGTAATTTGTGAAAAGCCCCTTGCCACCAGCAGCAAGGACGTTGAAAAAATGATTCAGGTAGCAAAAGAAAACAAAAGAAAATTGATGGCTGCGCAAAACCAGCGGTTCACACAAACTGGAAAAATGACAAAGGCAATGATTGACCAGGGGATTTTTGGAGAGATTTATTTTGCGCAGTGTTATGCTGTGAGGAGACGGGAACTTCCACCAAGAGACACATTTATAAAAAAAGAACTTTCAGGTGGTGGTCCAATGTTTGATATCGGTGTTCACATTCTTGACATCACATACTGGTTTATGGGATGTCCGGTTGTTCATTCTGTCAAGGGAGTGACATTTACAAAGCTTGCAAAAAACGATGATATCACAGGTACCTGGGGGCAGTGGGATACAAAGAAATTTGAGGTTGAGGATTTCGCATCCGGTTTTGTTTTGTTCAAGGATGGAAGGGCACTACAGTTAACATGCAGTTTCCTTTCAAATCTACCGTCTAACTTGTCTGCCCACCTTTATGGCACAAAGGCAGGCATGATATGGCCAGAAATGAAAATGTTTTCAGAAATCAAGGGATTGCATTGTGATTCAACGCTAACACCAATTGTTCCTGATAATGAACCTTCTCACCACAGGGAACTTGCACACTTTCTTGAATGTGTTAAGGAAAACAGAGAAGTGCTGGTGAAACCAGAAGAGTCCCTGGGAGTGATCAAAATACTTGAAGCGATGTACATTTCTGACCAGAAGAAAAAGGAAGTTGTATTTTAGGGTTTGACTTAA
>JAKPDB010000091.1 GCA_029552985.1 bacterium | reverse complement strand
CAAATTCTCCAATAGAAACAGATGCAACTTCTTTTAATTTTTTATATTCCACCCCATTAGGGCAAAGTTCAGCAATCAACTCATCCAATCTACTCATTTGCCCACCTCAATTTCCGCAATAATCTTATCTATTTCTTCCCTCAAAACCTGCTCTCTCGCCACAATCTTTTCTATCTCAGCATTGAGGGCAACAATATCAATTTTTTCTCTGGTATCCTCCTGTTCCACATATGTTGAAACAGACAGGTTATAATCTTGTTCAGTAATTTCGCTGTTTGGCACAAGCCTAGCAAAATGCTCAATATCTTTTCTATCTTTGAATGCGTTAAGAATGGTCTCAATATTTTTCTGTGTTAGTTTGTTGTTATTGGTAATCTTGACAAATTCCTTTGACGCATCGATAAATAAGGTGCTGTTTTCTGATTTAGACTTCTTTAGAACCATAATGCAGGTAGCAATGCTGGTACCATAAAACAAATTATCCGGCAACTGAATGATACAATCAATATAATTATTGTCAATCAGGTACTGCCTGATTTTCTTTTCAGCGCCGCCGCGATACATTACACCGGGGAAACAGACAATAGCCGCTGTTCCGTTTGTCGCAAGCCAAGAAAGACAATGCATTATAAATGCAAAGTCCGCTTTGGATTTGGGAGCCAATACTCCTGCCGGAGAAAAACGAGGGTCATTAATCAAAATAGGATCATTATCGCCCTTCCATTTAATAGCGTAAGGTGGATTTGATACAATGGCTTCAAAAGGCTCATCATCCCAATGTTGAGGTTCTGTTAGCGTGTCACCAAGGGCAATATCAAATTTGTCATAATCAATATCGTGCAGGAACATATTAATTCTGCACAGGTTGTAGGTTGTAATATTGATTTCTTGACGGAAGAAACCTTGACGTACATTTTCTTTTCCTAAGATTTTTGCAAACTTTAGCAGTAGAGAACCAGAACCGCAAGCGGGGTCATATACCTTGTTGACTTCAGTTTTTCCTACTAATGTTAAGTGGGTAAGGAGTTCAGAAAC
>JAKPDB010000088.1 GCA_029552985.1 bacterium | reverse complement strand
CACACCCACCGGTGAGATGCTCACACTCGACGATCTTGAACTGAAATTCTGCAAAGAGGAAATCGAAGACATCGAGATAGGTACTCTTAAAAGGATCAATGTTCCCGATTATAAATTACCCTTTAAATCAGTGCATCCTGTTGTTATAAGGACTCCAGATAGCTATTATCTAAGAGATGGTGCTGATTTGGTCAAGGCAGCTGAAACTGATGGCTTGGCCTTCATAAGGGCTAGAGTTCTTTATACAGACAAATCATGCTCTCAAGCACTCGAAATAAGCAAAATCGACAGCAGGCTTTTATCAGATAACGGGGATACAATCTTTGCGGAAAAAATCAGAAATATTTCAAGAGAAATCGATATATTGCAGAAAATACCCAGTATTTATATGACAAAAAAACAAGGAGGTATTCAACCAAATAATGACAAAATCGATATCCTTGAGCACTTGGCTGAAAAATATCACAAAAAGAGATCTACAATGGTCAATTATAGGTCATACGGTATACATATAGATGATATAGCCTTCAATAAAATAATAGAAAAAGACAAGAAAAAGGAGTTCTTCGAATCAATCCAGGCAAGAAAAACAGCACTTATAAAGGAGCTTAATAAAGTAAAAACACCCTATGACAAGATTACAGAAATCGTTTCAAAACATGTTCTTAAATGGCTCATGGAAGAAGATGAAAAGAAAAAAGCCCCCCCTCTATCAATTGAAAAGAAAAATTCACCTCAAACTTCAAATCAAGAGGATGAAACCCCTGATAACTTGATAGAATTAATGGAAGAGGAATCTGAAACGATTGAAGAAGAAACTGCCTATGATGACTTGGAAAATCAAAAAACTCCCGACGATGACATTGTTAATGAACAAATCGGCATGGACAATATCCTTATAAAACTCAAAGAACTCAGCAAGAAGCTTGCCTTGTATTCAGAGGCACAGGAAACAGCAACGGTCTTGGAAAGAGGCATAAGAGAGATTGCGCAATCTTTACTCGACATTTCCATTGAACTCAATAAAATTGCCGAACAAACAACAATTGATATGGCAATAAGAAAGGCTATGTAAAATGGGAGAATTGATCCACGTTATTTCAGGAACCGGGCTAGACATAAAAAGTCTGCCCTCCCAATTCCCTCAAGGCATACTCGTCAACGCCGTTGATACTGGTGCTACCCTTGGTATCTTTCGGCAGACTAAAAACATTATAAACTGGGTGAAGTCGCACAATCCCTCCGTGAAGACTGTTCTTGACTGTGGGGCGTTTAGCGCAATGAACGCTGCAAAAAAAGGAAAGACAATTGTTTATGATATGAGCAATCCTCGAAATTATTATGGAAACTACTTTAATTTGACTCCTGTTCACGCTATTCGAATCCAGAGGAAACTACAGCTGGATGTCATGATTAGCTTGGACAAAATCGCGCCGAAAGTTTCCACAGACCCCGAAAGGGAGTATCAATGGATGGCAGTCCACACATTTAATGTCCTGAACTGCATACGGACAGTCGAGCTAAAAGAAATTTATTGTAAGAATATTGACATGGCACTTCTGGTGCCGCTTCAGGTCTATGACCTGCAACAATTCTCGATATTTTTGAAAGATATTCAAAGGGTGATGAATAAGATTGACGGATTTTCTTGTCCACGGCGAAACCTTAATCCAATAAAGCTTATTTTATTTTTACTAAAGATTTATCTGACCGGAAAAACCCAAATATGTCATATCCTTGGTACAACTGCCTTCGGCATGGTTGTCGTCTGCGCATATGCAGCTCGACATTGGTTCGACGTTATTACTTATGATGCGACTTCATGGAGGTTGTACAGTAAATGGGAGTATTATCTGTTCCGCTATAATCTAAAATCATTAAGGCTGAGAAAAGACATCTTTGTTGATCGGAGTGTCCTAAGCGCACCGCTCAGCTGCGACTGCGAATGGTGCCAGAAATATGCAAACCTGGGAGAAATACGGGATTTGGAATATTCACAAAAGAGAGAGTTTCTTGAACGGCACAATTTTTTTGTGATCGACAAGTTTTGCCAAGAAGCCTTTGAACATGCAGATTCCGTCAGCGAGCTGAAAAGATACCTTTTTGCAAGGACAAAAGGCAGTCGCAATGAAGAAATTGAACAGATTTGTCGTTACCTTGAAATTGCAGATAAAATAAAAGATACGATTTCGCATAAAGGTCTGGAAGCGCTTTGGAGACAAAATTGTAAATAGCACTAAAAACACCACCCTATAATGGGGTGAGACCAAATCAGGAGGTTTTAAGCAATGCAACATAACAACAATATAGATCAAAAAAAGCTTATTTCGAATTATTTCACAATAATCAACAACAACGCCCATATTGATGGTTTTCGAAACATATTTATAAAACCCGATAATAGAACATTTACCTTCCATATAAACGAGCTCAACAAAATGGTAGATAAGATTTGTGAACTTACAAATCAACATGACGTCTACTATGAGGTATGCCTGCAAAAAGAATCACCTTTACCAGGAAGAAGGGGAAGTGAAAAAGGAGTCATTGCGGTCCCGGGTTTCTGGCTGGACATAGACATTAAGGGTGGTCACCACATAGAAGACAATCTATTCCCTGATCTGAAAACATCTTTATCATTCCTTAAAGAGTCAATTGCATTAACTCCAACCCTAATTATTTTCACTGGCGGTGGCATTCATGTATACTGGCTCTTTAAAGAACCATATCTGATAAGCAAAGAACATGACAGACATCTCATTTCGTCTTTATCAGACCAGTTTCAGACCAGTGTCATCAACATAGCTAGACAAAATGGTTATCACATCGATAAAACATCAGACCTCGCAAGGCTACTCAGAATTCCAGGAACATATAATAGAAAAGGAGATCCAGTCTTAGTGACCATACTGACTTATGAAGACAATAGATATTCTATAACTGATTTTAATTTTATCCCTCTACCTTCCGCACCAACTGAAGCAATACAAAATATTCCCCCCGGTCTCATCCAACAAGGCACCAGAAACAACACTCTCACAGCTATCGCAGGAAAACTTGTTCAACTGGGGCTATCGAAAGACAAAATCACAAATCTTCTCTCAGAAACAAACACAACCCATTGTACACCCCCTCTTCCCGATACTGAGATTTTACAAATCGTCAAAAACATTCAACAATACCAGACGGATACAAAAAGTTTTACCGACCTTGGAAATGCAGAGCGTCTAGTCAATAAATACGGGGAAGACATCCGCTATTCCCATCAGGTAAAGTCATGGTACATCTGGGACACTATGAGGTTCAGCCTTGACGTTACAAGCAGGATCACTGAACTGGCAAAGGAGACCGTAAAAGAAATATTCATCGAATCCGCCAAATATTCACAATTAAACCCCAGACACGCTGATGCACTCAAGAAACATGCCATGAAATCATCAATGCACCAGAGGATCAACGCCATGATTACTTTGGCTCAGAGCGACCCGAAAGTGGCAATAGATATTGACAAACTTGACACATCCCCATGGTTTCTAAACTGTCAAAACGGAACCCTTGATTTGAGAACAGGAGAATTGCATCCCCACAGAAGAGAACACCTGATCACGAAGTTGATTCCTATTGAATATGATGCAGACGCCCAATGTCCACAGTTTCTTGAATTTCTTTACACAATCATGGGAAGAAACACCGACCTTGTATCCTATCTCAAAAGAATTTTTGGGTATGCTCTCACCGGAACCACCATTGAGCAGTGCATTTTTATCTTCTTCGGTATCGGCGGGAACGGCAAAACAACCCTTCTGGAGATCATCAGGAAGGTTCTTGCGGATTATGCCAAAAATGCAGAATTCGATTCCTTCATCTACAGGCTGAACTCTACAATACGAAACGACCTCGCAAGGCTCTGCGGATCACGTTTTGTTACAGCCTCTGAACCTGAAAGAAACGTAACCCTCTCAGAATCTCTCGTCAAACAGATTACAGGAGGCGAACCTATTACCGTAAGGCTTCTTCACAAGGAGTACTTCGAATTCTTCCCAACCTTCAAGGTCTTCTTCGCGGTCAATAAAAAGCCTAACATCATAGGGGCTGATACAGGCATCTGGAGAAGAATCAGGCTCATTCCTTTCAACGTCACCATTTCAGAGAATCAGAGAGATAAGAATCTTTTAGAAAAACTCCAAAAGGAACTTCCAGGTATTCTTTCCTGGGCTGTTGAAGGATGTATGGAGTGGCAGAGAGAAGGTCTTCAGGAGCCGAAAGAGGTTCTGGAAGAAACAAATTATTACAAATACATAATGGACGATTTTGCAGACTATATAGCAGATCAATGTATTGTCGGACCAACGGAATATGTGGGAACAAAGGAACTCTTTCAGAACTACACAAATTGGAGCAATTATAAAAAGCTGAAATCAATTGGTAAAAAAGAGTTCAATGAAAAAATAAAAGAACGAGGATATACCCAGAAAAGGGACTCTAAAACACAAGGATGGAAATGGAGCGGAATAGGACTGAAAAAGAACCTGGTCCAGGAAACACTAACGGACAGTCCTAAAGTTGATGAACATGAAAGGACTTGCAATGAGTAGCTCTACAGGTCGCATACCCGGGAAGAATGGGAAGAAAAAATGTATATTTATATTTTTATTTATATTTTTATTTTTAATAATAAAAAAAATAAAAATAAATAATTTTTCCCTTTTTTCCCTTATATATTTTTTAAAAATAATTCTGATCTTTTTCTGGGTCAGTTCTGTTTCTGATACCAGACCTGAAATGAATTCACATGAAAAAGGAGGTATAAATTATGAATATATTAAAACTATCTGATTCAACGAATAAAATATTGAACAGCAAGGATTTTGTATACCCTGACGACTTTATAATAAAGGTAAACAAAGTTACTGGGGTCCACAAGTCCTGCATCAAAAGTGTATGTGAATCACTGCATATATCTAATGATACTGAAATCATTAATGACATTGCAAGATTGATTATAATATGTACTCTTATTAATTCTGACAATGGTAACAAAAATTTTTTAAAATCTTTAATTGCTGATAAGATAGATGAGGCCTTAAAAAAAATTTTTAGAGATATGAATAAGCTAATGATGACACTAGATTGTGGAAAGAAAAGTTATTGTGATTACTCTTATGAATGGAGAAAAAGACTTAAAAAAGTAGTATTATTTGCGATAGGGTATTATATTAAGAAAAATATTTTAAAGTGATGTTTAAAAATGGGTCAGCGGCGAGATTCTTTTTCCAGATCTGGCCGCTG
>JAKPDB010000074.1 GCA_029552985.1 bacterium | reverse complement strand
TGAACTATTCAACATCAGCAGCAGGGTTTGTCAACATTGAGATTTGCGATATTGAAGGAAAACCAATTGAGAGCTTTTCTTCTGAAATTTACGGAGATTCAATAGAAGAAAAAGTTTGCTGGCAGCCAAATAATAACCTATCTGGTTTGAGGGGAAAACCCATAAGATTAAAATTTACAATGAAAGACGCGGATTTATACTCTATACGATTTTCGTGAAAGGAGAAGATATGGCTGAAATTCTTTACAATGGATTAAAATTGCCAGAACCCTGGCCAGTTTCACTTTCACTTGATTCCTTATCAGAACCTCACACTCTTTTACCTCCACCTGACAACATTAACATTGATACAGGTAGGCAATTATTTGTTGATGATTTTTTAATTGAAACAACAGATATGAAAAAAACCTTTCACAGGCCCGAGCTTTTTTCAAATAATCCAGTACTTTTTCCTGAAAAAGAGTGGGAAAACCGGGATGATACTGACTATCACGCAGGCCCATCAGCAATGGTTTTTAGCGATGGGGTCTGGTATGATAATGGTGAAAAACTTTTCAAATCTTGGTATCTTGGTGGATTTCTCTCAGGCACCTGCTATGCTGTGTCTCAGGATGGAATAAAATGGGAAAAACCTTCACTTGACGTTGTCAGCGGTACAAACATCGTTCACAGAGCGATGCGGGATTCAGCAACAGTATGGCTGGATTTGGAAGAAAACGATGAAAGAAAAAGATACAAATTTTTTGTTTTTGAACTGGAAGGTGGGAAATCGACTGCATGGGGCAATCTTTCTGTGTATTTTTCAAAAGACGGCATCCACTGGGGAGAAAAAATTCTCCAGACAGGACCTGTTGGAGATAGAACAACTGTTTTTTATAATCCATTTAGAAGGGTATGGGTTTATAGTGTAAGGGACTTTATTAAAAAAGGTCCAGGAAGGTTCAGAAGATACCATGAAACTAAGGATATTATGGCTGGTTCATCGTGGGAAATAGAAAAATTACCTGTCTGGGTTGGTTCAGATAAACTTGATTTTGTTCGTGGTGATTTGAAAACAGCATGCCAGCTATATAACCTTGATTGTGTAGCATACGAAAGTATTTTACTTGGCCTTTTTTCAATCTGGCGTGGCCAACCCCAGGACAGACCCAAAATATGTGAAATATGCACTGGATTCAGCAGGGATGGATTTTTCTGGCACAGGCCTGATAGACGTTCGTTCATCGGTGTATCAGAAAACAAGGATGACTACAACTGGGGAAATGTTCAAAGCGCTGGTGGGTGTTGTCTGATTGTGAAAGACAAACTTTACTTTTATTTCAGTGCTCGCAAGGGAGTACCAGGTACATCAAAATCAGGAGTGTGCACTACAGGACTTGCGATTTTAAGAAGGGATGGATTTGCTTCAATGGATGCTGATGAAAAACAAGCAACACTTCTGAC
>JAKPDB010000036.1 GCA_029552985.1 bacterium | reverse complement strand
TGTTTTAGGTTGTTCATGCATACTGCTGCTCTTGCTCTTTCCCTTGCCTTGCTCAATGCAGGAAGCAACATCGCAGCAAGTATTGCAATGATTGCAATCACCACCAGCAGTTCAATGAGAGTAAATCCCTTCTTTCTCATCTTGCACCTCCTGTGTTTATTTTTTTCAAATAAATACAATTTCGTTTTCTCCATCTGCCTCACCTCCTTTTTGTTGATTCTCTTTCAATCAGTTCTGGTTTCAGGAAAACTTTATGTTTTTCAATATGCCCATCATTGATTTTTTCAAAAAGTAACGCGAAAATTTCTTTACTTGCCTGTTCCAGTGGCTGGCTTATAGTTGTCAATGTGACAGGAAATAACCTTCCATATTCAATGTCATCAAAACCAATTACTCCTAATTCCTGGGGAATCTTTTTTCCTCTATCCATTGCCACACGCATAAAAATCAATGCAATACGATCGTTTGTACAGAACACTGCGTCAATATCCTTATCAAGAATCAATCGACACCCTGCCTGTATTCCTTCGAAATCTTCTTTTGCAAAAGTTACCCACCTTTCCTCAGAAAACTCTACACCATTGTCTTCTAAAGCCCTTTTGAATCCCTCAAATCTTCTCTTTACAGATATTGTGTTTATTACAGGAGATAAAAAACCTATTTTCCTGTAACCGTTTTTTACCAGGCACTGACCTGCAAGATAACCACCCATAAAATAATCAGTGGAAACAAAGTCAACATCAACTCCTGGAATTTCTGTATAGCTGACAACAGGAAAATTATTTTCTACCAGTGACTTCAAAAATTTGTTTTCGGTTTCATACCTTGCAGGAACAACAATGATCCCTTCTACCTGCCTGCAACAAAATTCTTCAAGAAGCTCTTCTTCCCTTACAGTACTATCGTATGAACATCCAACAAAAATATGATATCCTTTTTCTTCTGCCTGTTTTGTGAGAATATCAAGACGGGTTAATGTCGTGTGGTCATCAATACGACTGACTATCAAACCAATTGTGCCTGTTTTTCCGTGCTTTAAACTTCTGGCTATGAAATTGGGTTTATATCCAATCTTTTGAGCAAGTTCTTTTACCTTTTCTTTTGTTTCTTTGCCAGCAAAACATGTTTTCCTGTCATTCAAAATCGCATAAACTGTGGAAACAGAAAGGTTTAATTGCCTCGCTATGACTTTTACAGCAGATTCTTTTCTTTCTTTTGTTCCTGTTAAATTCATAATCTTGCACCGTTATACATCAATCGTTGTATACCTTGCAATGAGATTATACCCCCCCCCTGCAAATTTTGTCAAGACCACTATCCTGATTCCACTCCACCTAAAACTCTAAACCCCCAAAGAAAATTTTTTTACAATCCTTCTCCTTCCTTTACAAAAGGAAGGATGGGATGGAGTCAGGAGAAATCAGAAACTCTTTTGAAATCCCTCTTGCGTCTCCCTTTTATAAAGGGAGGAGATAAATCCCCCTCAATCCCCCTTTTGAAAAGGGGGAAAATAAAAGGAGAAGTTTTGTAAAGGGGGCACATAGAGAGTGGAAATTTATAAAGGGGAAGATGAAGAAGGAATCTCGAAGAGGAGGTAGAGGGTGAGGGTGGAATGGAAAAACGAGAGGATTGCAAAAATTTAGTGTTTAAAAGAATAAAACAATTTCTGCCTTGCCTTTGAATTGTTCAACAACAACTGTTTCTTTTTCTTTGATGTATTTCCCGCCTATCACTCTTTCTGGCAACATTTTTTCTGGATGTGGAATTCTGATTTCCACTCTCTCTGGTTTTCTCTCACAGGAAATTTGTGCAGTGATTTTATGGTTTTTTAAATCTGAAACAACCTCAAAAGATAACTTTCCAAAGTATGTCGCAAGATTTTTAATGACAATTGAATTTCCGTTTTCCATCCACTTTCTTGGAATTCCTGGAAGAAGCAGCAATGTATTTTGTTTTTCCATACACAGCATCCACCTTGTTTCCATCAAAAACCATGCTTCTTCATGAGTTTTGTGGGGGCTTGCATAAAAAAAGTGTTCCCAGAAAGTTCCTGTTTCTCTGTCAATCAATGCTGGAAAACAATTGTAGTATGCTTTCAAAAAACTGTGAATTTCTCCTCTCATCAGGTGAATTTCAGGATGCCTGCTGTAATATGGCTGGCTGAATGCAACATTTCTTTTATAAAAATGTTCAGTATGGTATTTCACAAG
>JAKPDB010000017.1 GCA_029552985.1 bacterium | reverse complement strand
AAAATCATACGCCCTGTGAGAATAGACGAAGTGCTCCAAGTTGTCAACATATTCAAAGGAGAAATGAGCCTAATAGGCCCAAGGCCTGAACAAATAGCATTCGATAGACAATTCGAGGCAGAAATACCATACTATGGCTATCGAAAAAAGCTCGCACCCGGAATAACCGGCTGGGCACAAGTGATGTACCAATATGCAGAGACAAAAGAAGAAATGATGACCAAGTTGAGCTATGACTTGTACTATGTGAAGAACCAAAATTTGTTGTTTGATCTCAAAATAATCCTTCTAACCGTCGAAGCAGTTGTCTTCAGAAGAGGGGCGAAATAATGTTTAAACTAACATTAATCAGGTGGGATATAGATGAGTGAGGCATCAACTTTACCAAGAAAAATCAGATGTTTACAGATAATAACACGCTCTGACTGGGCTGGCGGTCAGAAGGTGCTTTATGCTCTTGTCAAAGGATTGAATGACCGCTACAAAAATGAAATAGAAATTGAAGTTGCCTGTGGAAAAGAGAATGGAATATTGATTAAAGAGCTCGAGGACATAGGAATAAAGGTTCATGTTGTCCCTGACCTCGTCAGAGAAATATCGTTAGCAAAGGACCTGAAAGCTTACTTTGAGTTGAAAAAAATCATAAAACAAGGAAATTTCAATGTGGTGCATCTACACTCTTCTAAAGCAGGAATTTTAGGACGAATTGCTGCAAAAAAATGCATGATAAGTAATATAATATATACTGTCCATGGTTGGTGGTCATTAGAGCAGTACAGAGGACTAAAACAAAGCTTGCTTGTTTTTGCTGAAAGATTTGCTGCAAAGTATTGTGATAAAATTGTTTTCCTCTGCCAAAGAGAAAAAGAAAAAGCAAAGATCTGGAAAATAGGAAACGAAAAACAGTATGTAGTTATACCAAACGCGATTATTCCAATAGAAAACCTGGTGAGAGGTCAACTCAGAGTAGAGTTAGGAATTCCGAAAAACGTGAAAATAGTTGGTAATGTTGCGAGATTGGATCCACCAAAAAACCCCATTAGATTCTTAAGCATAGCGAAAGAGGTTATTTCAAAATTAAATGATGTTGTTTTTGTTTGGATAGGAGGCAGTATTGTCGATGATTTTTATGGACAAAAAGTAGAAGAATTTCTCAAGATTAATAAAGAATTGCAAGATAGGGTATTTTTTCTCCCATTTAGGAAAGATGCAGTTGAGCTCATGGCTGACTTTGACATCTTTCTTTTGACGTCAGATTCTGAAGGAATGCCACTATCAGTCTTAGAGGCAAGGAGCCTAAGAATACCTGTTGTCAGTACAAATGTTGGATGTGTCTCTGAGATAATAGAAATGGTAGGGAAGTCAGATTCCGATATTGTCAATCTGGTCGAAGAAACATTAGTTGACAAGGATGGTCTCTTCGCTTCGATGATTGAACAGAATTACAATGCGTTCATTGATCAGTATTTTAGACTCTACAAATGGTAATCCTGATTTGGAGGAGATAGATTGACATCAACAGAAACTAGGAGTGCAGTCTTGCAAAATAATGTTGGTACTGAATACAAAATCTTTGCCCTCTTTATGTCTGTATACGTCTTTCTATCGGGATTTGTCTTTGTTGATCCCGCACCAGCTGAT
>JAKPDB010000063.1 GCA_029552985.1 bacterium | reverse complement strand
GCCTCTGGCGAACTTGATTACAAACATGAGGTTTTGAAACTTGAGAAAGAAAGATTAAACGCTTCGCTTGACCTGACAAAATTCCCTGAATGCAAAGAGTGGATGGACGTTGTCAGGGCAGAACATAAGGGATTTTATGATGGATGCAAGGATGAATGGATGACTGCTCACCATTTTAACTGGTACTGGTTTGTCAGCAGACGATTGAACACAAGATATGTGAGAAAAGCCGCACCAAAAGGAAAATGCACAGGTGTCTGGTTTGGACATGGAAAAGAAGGTCCTATGGCAGGACAGAATCTTGACGACCTTATCAGACCTTTTCAAAAATTCAATCCACCAGAAAAAGGACCATCAGGGAAACCCTTTGAAAAAATTACTCTTGTTGGAAGCGCTTCTTCTGCTGTATTGTGTGATGAAGAACCAGAAAACATTTTTCCTGTTGATGTTTTTGAAATTATGCCAGAAGATATCAACAAACTTCCTGATTTTGTTGACTTCCTTTACAGATACAGAGAGTTTTTTGGACCAGGAAACATGGTATTTGCAGATACTGAAATGAACTCAGTAGCAATAGAAAAATCAAATTGCAGGATGGGTGTCAGGTGGCAGAAAAACGGTGCCTCTGCAGTAACTGCTTGTGCCTATCTTACACCGGAGATGAATGCTTTCAAGAAAGAAAGAGACAGAATTTCTTTTGAATTGAGGGGATTTGACCCTGTTGATAATCCTGATTATGTGTTCTGGGCTGGCTGTGAAAAACGCTACAGACGACTTTTGGAACTTGTGGAGAAAGAAGCATCAGGCATGCCAACTCTTCAGGGACTTGCAGACATTATGCTTGACCATGCAGTACCATTTCCAGATAGAATCTGTCTTGCTGGAGAAAAAGGACATCGGCTTGACTGGGATGCCAACTGGACACTTGTCAGCAGCAGTTCTGTTCTGTTTGGTCCAACAAGAAGGACTCTGTGGTGGAGGAAAGAAGGAGACAAACCTATTTATGAAACAAAACCATTTCTTATTTTAGGAGAGGGTGTTGAAATCAGGCCAGAATGGATAAAAGGAACACGACTTGAAGATGGGGGTAGGATATGTTAAAGAGAAAGCTCGGCAGTTCTGATATGGAAATTACAATTATTGGACTTGGTACATGGGCAATTGGTGGGACTGGCTACAATTATTCCTGGGGTTCTCAGGATGACAGAGATTCCATAGAAACCATTAAAACTGCGATAAATCTTGGAATTAACTGGGTTGATACAGCACCTGCTTATGGACTGGGTCATTCTGAAAAAATTGTTGGTATTGCGACGAAAGATTTCAGAAATCATGTATTCATTTTTACAAAACTTGGGAAAAGCTGGGATGAAAAAGGTGTTCTTGGAGATGGGCTATCAGGAAAAACCGTAAGGCAGGAAACACTTCAAAGCATGAAGCGTCTTGGAGTAGGAAGAATTGATTTGATGCAAATACACTGGCCAAGGCCTGACACAGAGGTTGAACCTGCCTGGACAGAGATGTGCAAACTTGTTGACGAAGGAAAAATTCGAGCCATTGGAGTTTCAAACTTTAATATTGAACAACTTGAAAGAATCAAAAAAATAAGAATTCCTGCGTCCCTTCAGCCGCCATACTGCATTTTCAGAAGAGAAATTGAAAAGGAAATACTTCCCTGGTGCAGGGAAAACAATGTGGGGGTGATCTGCTATAGTCCAATGTATTATGGGCTTCTTGCTGAAAAGTTTGACGAACAAAGAATTTCAAAAATGTCTGTTGATGACTGGAGAAGAAAACTGCCAGAATTAAGCACAAATCACAAAATTTACTGTGAATTTTATGACCAGTTCAAAAAAATTGCTGACCAGTGTCATATGACAACAGGTCAACTGGCGATTGCATGGGTCCTTGCACACCCAGCAGTCACAGGTGCAATTGTTGGAGCAAGAAAACCAGACCAGATTAAAGAAATCATGAGCAATTGCACTTTTGAGATTTCAGCCAGTGTGAAAGAAGAAATTGATAGCTTATCAGAACAATATTCAACCCTTATCAGAAGGTGAGAAATGAAAAATGACATTTCTTTTGATATTTTCAGAAATGCGCCTGTGGAATACAGGCCTGTGCCATTTTTGTTTTTGAATCATGAACTTGATGATGATGAACTTACCTGGCAGATAAAACAAATAAAGGAAAAAGGACTCCGTGGATTTTTTATGCATCCAAGACCAGGCCTGCTTACTCCATACATGTCAGTTAAGTTCAGAGAAAAGATCACATTGATGGTGGAACAAGCAGCAAAACTTGGCATAGAGGCATGGCTTTATGATGAAGATCCGTATCCCAGTGGTGCTGCTGGTGGAAAGGTTTTTTACCAGCATCCTGAATTCATGTCGAGAACATTGATTCCTGTGGTTGCAACAACAAGTGGTAAAAAGGAATTCAAACTGGATATGCCCATTGGCCATGTCGTTGCGGCATTTGCCATTAAACTTGGCAAACAGGATGGGTCTGATATTGAACAGGTCATTGACATTGCAGGACACATAGGACCAATAAGGGATAAATGGGGACACATCAGAAGATACAATACCTATTATGGTTCAATGAGAGCCGATACTTTTCCTCACTGGCGGTCTGATGCCACAGGAATCAAGAATTGTCTATCGTGGAATGTCCCTGAAGGAAATTGGAAAATTATTGCATTTGTGGAAACATTTGAGAAAAGTTACTGGGGTCCATGGGGTGGCTATGTTGACCTTCTTAATAAGGACGCAGTTGATGATTTCATTAACAAGACCCACCAGATTTATAAAAAAGATCTGGGCAAATATTTTGGAAATACAATTCCTGGAATTTTTACAGATGAACCAAAGTGGATTGGATGGTTGCCATGGTCTAACAAATTTCCTGAATTCTTCAAAAAAGTAAAGGGATATGACATAGTCCCGCTTCTTCATTTACTTTTTGAAGGCAAAACCAAAAAGGCGAAAAAAATCAGGTTTGACTACTGGGATGTTCTTACAAAAATGTTAAAGCAGGCATTTTTTGACAACATTTCACGCTGGTGCGAAAACAATAACATTTCCTTCACAGGCCATGTGAGTCCTGAAGAAGAACCAGACCTTGGAGTTGTGTATCTTGGTGATTTAATGCAACATGCAAAGGCGTTTCAGATACCAGGCACAGACATTATCACTTCAAGATTGGGAACAAATGAATTTCCTGTTGTTAATGTTGGACCGAAACTTATCAGTTCTGTCGCAAGACAGATGGGCAGAGAGCGTGTTCTTTCAGAATGTTTTGCCCTTGAAGATTGGGATTTTACGCTTGAAAAGATGAAAAAAATTGCTGACTATATGATGGCGCTGGGAGTAAATTTCATTAACCCGCATGGTTTTTATTATTCAATAGATGGTCATAGAAAAAAAGAAGCAAATCCATCTCAATTTTATCAAACAACATACTGGCAGTATTATGAACAGTTCAGCAAATATATTGGAAGAGTTTGTTATATGCTGACAAGGTTTGATTATCCAGTTGAGTTTGCCCTTTTATATCCAACAAGTTCTTTATGGCAACTGCTTCCTGCTGATAGAAAAAAGGCAAAAGAGCTGAGTGATACCTTTGTCTTTATAAACAATGTTTTTGTGCACACTGGCAGGCAATTTGATTTTGTTGATGATATTGACTTTGCAAATGCAAAGATTGAAAACAGTGCCTTCAAGATCGGTAAAATGAAGTATCAGTACCTCATTATTCCTCCTGTGGTTGATGCGCCAGAAGAATTGGTAAGCAGGGCCAGGGAATTTTCAGAAAAGGGTGGCAAAATTCTGTTCCTTGGCGAAAAATTTGAACGAATCAACAATGCAATTGAGTGCAAAATTCCTTATAATGCTGCACATCTTGATGAATGTGAGAGGAAAAAAATCGCAGAGGAAATAAAAAAACAGGCAGAAAAATTTGTTGAGCCAATTGTAAAAATTGAGGGCAACGAAGAAGTGTTTGTGTCTGTGAGAAAAGGAAAACAATCCTCAATATACTTTTTCACCAACATTGGAGAAGAAAAGGCAAGTATTTCTGTGAAACTTCAGGATGAGAGAGAAAAGGAAATATGGGATCCGACAACAGCTTCAGTGTATTGCATTGCAGAAAATAATGGGTGTTTCAATCTCACTGTTGAACCAGCTCAATCAATATTTGTCGTTAGTGGCAAAAGAACCAGTAATATTCCTTACCCTGGTGATGTAAAAAAAGAACTGGTATGTAAACTTGACCGATGGGATTTTCAAATATGCGATGACAATGTTTTGTATTTAGGGCTATGGAATGTGGAAATGAAATCAGTTGAAGAATTTTTCAATCGTGGTGAAAACTATAAAGAAATTAATCACCCTGTTGTTCCGCCAATGCCTGCTGGTAAAATCAAGACTTTTTCAAAGCCAGATGTGAGGTGGCTGGGAGAGCTGGATATTAAATGGCCGTCAACACTGTGCTATAAAATCAACTTTTTCTGCTATGGCGAACCAGAAAAGATAACTCTTGTTTGGGAACAATCAGCCATGAAAGGAAATTACAGGATATTTATTGACACACATGAGTTACCCGAAGAAAAAATCAAAAAGGTGAGAAAATATGATGCAATGAATTTATCAGCAGACATTACAGAGTACTTCAGAAAGAACAAGTCCTTTTATACTCCGCATGTAAGAACAATTTCTGTTTTTGTTGATGTTGAGACAGAAGAAGATGGGTTGATTGAACCACTGAGAATTTTCGGTGATTTTGTCGTTTTGAAAACAGGTGATTCTGGAATGGGTGCTGAAATTAAGGCAAACAGACATCCTGAAAATATGTCGTGTATCAGCTGGACAGATATCGGATATCCATTTTATTCTGGAAGTGCCATTTACAAAACCATCTTCCACATTCCTGAAATTGAGCAGAAAACACGTTATTTTATTTCCTTTGAAAAACTATTTGACATCGCTGAAATTGAAATCAATGGTAAAAAAACTGGAAAAGTATTGTGGAACCCAAAGGAACTTGAAATTACAGGTGCTATTAAAAAGGGAGAAAATCAAATTTCAATTAAGGTGACAAATTCAATTTACAATATGCTTGAAGGAAAAATAAAAACATCTGGCATTCTTGAACCTGTTAAAATCCTGAAGGGAAAATAATATGTCATGGGAAAGACCAAAGACAATCAAACTATATATTCATCCGCCAGAAGCCCTTCGGCTTATCACCATATGGCCTGATTTTAAGATTGTTTCTGCGCATACAGATCCGAAAAAGGACTCCAGGTTTTTTGATTCTTTTGGCATGAGGTTTCTTTTTGGAAGTTGCGCGAAGGCGCCAAACTGGAAGGATGCAGAATTTATTGTAAGAAGCGATGGAATTCCAGTGCACTGTTTAAAAATCAAAATCGATGAAATGGAATATCTGGTGGAGGTATTCGCCAGCTGGAAGGAAATACCAGAAACATTTGTTAGATTAACGATTACCAATGATTCTGGAACAAAAAAAGAGTCAATTGTTGGCATAATGCCGCGCGATGGAGAGGATGGGCTTCTTTACGGCATAACAGGCGATTTTTACGCAAGTTACAATGGACTTCTTGAACACTGGGATATGGTTGAAAATCATTTTTCCCTTGAGGGTAATTCCATCACAAACAAAAGACACACGATTTTCTTTAATCCAGAAAAAGCCAGCATAAAATGGGTTTCAATAAATCCACACAATATCTTTGCAAAAAACTACCTTCAATTCAGTCAACATCTTGAGCCATTTGAAACAGTATCTTATTACTTTGTGATGTCTGAAAATTCTGAGAATATTGAGCCATCTTCCTCTGAACACAGTTTTCAGAGAAAACAGGTTGTTTCACAATGGGAAGCAGAACTGAAAAAGGTGCAATTCATTCCTGATATCAAAAATCAGGACTGGTTGAGGCCAATCCTGTGGTCAATGATATGCCAGTGTTTGCAGATGTTTGTAAAGGATGATGGTGTGGCGGCAAGACCCAGACAGGGTGGAAGATGGGCAGGTGTCTGGCCAGTTGAAGCAATGGAATTTCTTATTGCATTTGATATGCTGGGACTATTTGAATGGGCAGAAAAAGGATACAGGTTTTTCCTGAAACATCAGGAAAAAGATGGAGAAAATAAAGGAAGATTTAATTCATATCTTTCTGCTCAATGGGAAAATATTACAGGCGGAGTGTTATACGCGCTTTCTAAACATCTTTTGATGCACAGAGACAGAGATTGTTTTGATGAATTCCGTCAGGCAATGATTGATGGTTTTAACTGGATCGTCCAGATGCGAAAAAAAAGTGAGAATGGTCTTTTTCCTGCAGGAAGACCTCATGATTGGCCATTGACTGTTCAATCCTGGTGTTTTACTGACGCAGTAAATGTGATGGGCATCAGTGAAATGGCAAAAGCATTTTCATTGTTTAATGATTCAGCTGCTGACGAAATCAAAAAACAGGCAGAAGATTACAGAACCTGTTTGAAAAAAATTTTAGATGATATTGTCCAGCACCAGAAAAACCGACAAGAAATTTTTATCCCAAATTATCTTGGCATTCCGGAAAAATATCCACCTATTGGTCCATATTTTACCGATGGACCAACAATGTTAATCAGAGCAGGCATCATCGAGCCAGAAAGTGAAATTTTTGAAAAGGTGGAAAAATATTTCAGAAACAGACACTGGATGAAAAATGGTCTTACAGGACTGATGACAGATGGACTTATAGGTCATTATGCTTCTGACCCATGGGCTGGACATACCTGGTATGTTTCTTTTTCTGATTTTTGTTGGTTTGAAGGATGGTTGAAAAGGGGTGAAAAAGATAAGGCGTTTGAAACAATGTGGGCGCAGGTAAGATACGGGATGAGTGAGCATTATTACATGCTTGAAAGATTTGCAGACAATGACCCGAGTTTTTGTCCATGGCAGCCAAATGCCAGCGCAAATGGAAGGTTTATTCAGATGTTGTTTGAATTCTTTGGAGAAAGGAAAAGATCGCGCTAAACAGTTTTAAAAGTGTCTTTTATGGCTTTTTTGTAGAAATTCTCATACTCTTTTTTTGTGACAAGGTGAATCTGGAATGGATGGAAAGAAGGCAGGAAACTTTTAATTTTATTTCTTATTATCCTTCTTTTTTCCCATGCATCTGGCATATTTTCTGATATGATAAGTAAATCAATATCACTGTTTAATGGGTGCCAGTCGCCTCTTACGACTGACCCAAAAACAATAACCTCCACATCCTTTAGAATTTTTTTTGCCTCCTTTTTAATTCTAGAAGCATAATCTAAATAATTTTCAAAGAAGTGTTTCCTTTCGTCTTTTATATCTTTTAAGATCTGGATGTGACTTTTGTTCACGGAAATTTCTCACCAATTGCTTTCTCTAAAAGGTGTAAAAATTTTTCACAATTTTTCACAATATTTTTAATATGATTTTCACTGAATTGTTTTGGTAAATATCTTGATGTGAAATAGGCATCTTCAAGGTCACTGAAGAAAATTTCATTTTCATTATAAAATTTTGTGATTTCATCATTGTCATAAGAATTAGCCAGTTCCTTGATAAGGATAGAAAAGTAATGGGTCCTGGGCCAATCTCCAACTTTTTTTCCGATGAGATATTTGACCCACATCTGAATTGCCTGTTCAAAATCGAAAGCCGAGAGATTGAATCTTTTTTTCACTAAATCCTCAAAACCTCTTTCCCAGAACTCTCTTGCTCTTTCCTTCATAAATTCAAAGTTTTCCATATTTATATTATACCACGGCAGATTTTAATGGTTTAACAACTGACGACAAAGAAAATATTTTCAGAGTAAGTACCACAGATATAAGTTTGCCTTATCACCAGGTATTTAGTAAAATAGTCGTAATTCAATGCATAAAAAACAAATCACGAAAAGGAGAGTACATGGAAGAAAAACTTGCGATTGAAGGTGGCCCAAAGGCAAAAACAAAAGAAACACAGGGGATTCCAAAATATGGAATTGAAGAATTGATGGAACTGGTGAAATTATGGGGACTGAAGCCAGGCACAGAACAACTGGTAAGAAATACCCTTGAAAAGGCGTGGACAGGAAAATCTCCACATTTGTTCAGGTATTATCATCCTGATGGAGATTCCATGACAAGAAGGTTTGAGATGGAATGCTCAAAGTTTTTTGATGTGCCATATGTCCTTGCGACAAATTCGTGTACATCAGCGCTTATCGCAGCGCTTGTTGCAGCAGGTGTTGGACCTGGGACAGAGGTAATTGTTCCTTCCCATACATTTTTTGCATCAGCGTCAGCGATTGTTGTGGCAAAGGCAATCCCTGTCATTGCAGAAATTGATGATTCTCATACAATAGATGTGCAGGATGTGGAAAGAAAAATAACTCCCTATACGAAGGCAATCATTGTTGTCCACATGAAAGGGCTCCCCTGTGATATGGATGCCATCATGAACATTGCCAAAAAACACAATCTTGTTGTCATTGAGGATGTTGCCCAGGCAGCAGGTGGTTGGTATAAGGGAAAAAGATTGGGTACAATTGGAGATATTGGATGTTTCAGTTTAGACCATTACAAGGTGATTGCAAGCGGTGAGGGCGGAATTATGACATTCAAGGATGAATGGCTTTATACAAGGGCTCAGAGTTATCACGACACTGCTGCATGCTGGAGACCAAACAGATATGAAAGAGAAAGAAAAGAAGGAGAACTATTTGCGGGAGAAAATTACAGAATGAGTGAACTTCAGGCAGCCGTTGCATTCGCACAAATTCAAAAACTGGATCGCATCGTTAACACGTTGAGGAAAAACTATAAAAAAATCATATCAAAACTTGATTTACCTGAAACAGTAAGAACTTTGAAGGACAATGATCCTGATGGTGGATGCAGATATGTGCTGGGGCTTCTGTGGAAAGATAAAGAAATGGCTCTTGCCGCAAGGAAGGCACTTGAAGCAGAAGGAATATGGGGAAGTACCCATGATACTGATGTAAGGGACTGGCATGTTTATAAGTACTGGGAACACATTCTTGAGAAAAAGACAGCGACAAAAGAAGGTTGCCCTTACACCTGTCCATATTACAAAGGAAAACTTCCTGATTATTCACCTGATATGTGTCCAGATACCCTTGATTATCTTGGTAGAAGTTTGTTCATTGGCATCAGCCAGAATTACACTGATGAAGATTGCGAGCAGATTGCATATGGCATTAACAAAGTTGCAAAAGTTCTTTCAGAAAGGAAAACGAAAAACCAACCACTTCTTAATGTGTAATGACCCAAAATTGTTATATGAAAAAGCGTGTCTCAATCATCTGGAAGAATGGAAAACATGCTGGTACGATTGAAGTAAAACATGGCATTTTATCAGAGATACAAGTTGATGGCAAAGGAATTGAGGGAAAAAATTTTTCTTTTGATGCTGATGGAAAAATCCGTCTTGATGTTACTGTTGAATGGCAGAAAAAGCCAGGGCATCCTGGACCACTTGTCCATGTTTTTAGTGTGAGTAACCCTTTCAGTTTTTTTGTTGCAGATGTCAATGAAAATTTCCCTGTTTTTGTTCCAGAATACAATGTGATTGTGACAACTGACGAAGATAGAAGAACCTATAATGAGATTGAGCATGATATTAGAAAGAAAAATGGATTGAGCAAATTAAAGCAGATGGAACTTGAAGATGAGCAGGATTATGAAACAGCAGAAGAAAAGGCAAGAAAACTCAGGGGATATGTCTGGCTTGGAATCAGTAGAGACATCAGAATTTTTGAGATTATTTTCCCTGACCCTGATAGAACCACTTTGAACATTGTACCAAAGTATCATGGATATGGGGTAAAACTGCCAGAATTTGAAAAACTTGATGAAAACACCAGAAGATGGACAGGCAATGAAATTTCGTACTCAATCAATTTTGGAAGAGGCAGTGGTTGCAGTCAGGAACTTAAAAGATACCTTGAAGATAGAAGAATTCCAATTTTGTGCGGGGACCTTTATGACCAGGATGTCGTGTATCACTTTACCATGTTTGTTACGACAGAAAAAAAGCCGCTGACTTTGAAAAATCTCAGAGGTAGCCAATTTCTTGTTGCTGATGGATTTGGCGCAGGACACATGTTTACTGAAAAGCAGCAAAAGTTGTTTGATAACCTTGTTGATGGTGAAATTAACAGGCAGGAAGAGACAGTGTTGTATTTGAAAATCACTGCCATCAATAAAAAACAATCACCTGCATATGGTTTTTTTAAAACAGTTTCACCGAATCTTCCAGATTATTCTTTTAGAGATGGTATGACCTTTTTATCCAGGGACAGGGTTTGCGCTGTTTCAATGCTTGATGGAATTGCTTTATCTCAGGAAGAATTCACAGTCCTGCTTCAGCCGGGTCAAAGCGCAGAGTTTGAAATAAGAATTCCTCACAAGCCAGTGTCAGAAAACAGGGCAAAGAAATTGATGCAGCAATCATTTGAAGAGAAATTAGTACAGTGCAGAAATTTCTGGAATGAAAAACTCAAGCAGTGTTCACAGATTAAACTTCCTCAGAAGCGTATTGAAGATATGATTTATGCCGGAATTTTGCATCTCGACCTTGTATCATATGGCATTGAGCCAGATAGCCCGGTCAGTGCCTGTATTGGAAGATATTGCCCGATTGGTTCTGAAAGCGCTCCAATTATTCAGTTTTTCGATACAATGTCATGGCACAAACTTGCTGAACGATCCCTTTTGTATTTTGTGGAAAAACAACATGAAGATGGATTTATGCAGAATTTTGGCGGATATATGCTTGAGACAGGCGCAGCATTGTGGTGTATGGGTGAGCATTTCAGGTATACATACGACAAAAACTGGGTAAAAAAAATCAAGCCATGCCTTCTGAAAGCAGTTGACTATATTGGAAAATGGATCGCGAGAAACAGGGATGAAAAATTCAAAGGCATCTGTTACGGAATGATTGATGGAAAAGTCGCTGACCCAGAAGACAACTATCATATTTTTATGCTCAA
>JAKPDB010000126.1 GCA_029552985.1 bacterium | reverse complement strand
ATCATTATTGTAACCCTTCATCCAGATGGAGGTGTCAATGCTGGAACATTTGGCGCTTATACGAATGTTTCTGGTTCAGAAATCGGTATTGCGATTGGCAAGCCATCTCATACTTACAAAAATATCAAAAGGACAGGTGAATTGACCATCAATATTGTTACAAAATCCATCGCCCACGCAGCAGAAATTTGTGGTCAGAATATTCCACCGACAAAAAGTGAAATTGATGAATCAGAACTCACTACCCAACCATCGAAAAAAATTACCACGCCCATTATAAAGGAATGCGTGGCAAACTTAGAATGTAAATATGAAAAAGAAATTGAAATCAATTATCATTCGTTTGTCATTGTTAAGTGTATTGCGGGCCATATTGATGAAGAATATATCGCTGATGATGGTGGTCTTGATGTTGTAAAAGCGCAGGCAGTATTCAATATCGGTTATCCTGAACCTGTCTATGCGACGCTCGGCAACGTCTTTTTCGTCAAGTAGGAATCCATGATACATCTGAAAAAGTTTCTTGAGGAAAAAACAGACAAAAAAATTCATATTGAGGTTTCAGAAGATAGAAAAAATCTTGTTCAGATCATCACAAAACAGGATGAAAAAATCGTAAAAATTCATCAAAATCTTGTTAACGCACCGCATCCGATTATCAGAGCAATCGCGGATTTCATTACAGGAAAAGAAAAAAGAAAAAACAAAAAAACGATCGTTGAATATGCAAGAAAAAACCCCCATCTTTTTTCAAAACAGCGCAAAATGAACATTGATGTTACAGGAAAATTTTACAATCTGAAACAGGTTTTCGACAAAATCAACGAACAGTTTTTCAATGGTTCCTTATCTTCTGTGAATATAAGTTTCGGAAAACGATATTACAGCAAAAGGCACCGTTCAATCGTGTTTGGTAATTACTGCCCTGAAACCAATCTTATCAGAATTAACAGAAGCCTTGATAGTGATTCAGTGCCTGAATTTTTTCTTGAGTACATTGTTTTCCACGAAATGTTACACGCATATTTATACCTTTTAGATTCAGGCTCCACAGGTCACACAAAAAAATTCAAAATGATGGAGAAAGAACTTCCAAACCTTGAAAAAGCAGAAAAATGGAAAAGGGAAAATCTTTCTTTGTTCATTGGTTCAAAAAAGGAAAAACATGTATAAAAAATTGACAGAGATCATAGTTTCAGAAATTGAAGGAATCGCAGGCAAGGAAAATGTCTTGAGAGAAAAAGAAAAACTTATAGATTATAGTCACGATGAATTTGCCCTCCCAGAAGTATTCAATTTCCCAGAAATTGTTGTGAAAGTTATAAACACACAACAGGTCGCAGAAATTGTAAAACTTGCAACATGCGAAAAAATCCCTGTGGTTGCAAGGGGTGGTGGAACCGGATTGTGTGGTGGATGCATTCCTGCTTATGGAGGTATTGTAATAAGCACAGAAAAAATGAATAAAATTTGTAAAATCGACCAGAATAATCTTATGGCTCATCTTGAAGCAGGTGTAACATTGAAAGAATTCTATCAGGCACTAAAAACGAAAACATTGTTTTTCCCGCCACATCCTGGAGAAGAAAGCGCAACCATTGGTGGCCTGGTCAGTACAAATGCTGGTGGTGCAAGAGCAGTAAAATATGGAACAATAAGAAACTTTGTCAGGGGATTAACCGCGGTCTGTTCTGATGGAAAAATCATTCAGGCAGGAGGCAAAATTATTAAAGACAGTACTGGTTACAACCTTGTTCAACTTTTCACTGGTTCTGAAGGAACACTGGGTATTATTACAGAAGCAATCCTCAGCATCATGCCAGAACCAGAAGCATATCTTACACTCATTGTTCCATTTAACAATACAAAAGATACCCTCAATTGCGTTCCTTCTATCCTGAAATCTTCTGTAAGGCCACTTGCTATTGAATTTATCAGCAAGCAAATTATTTCCATTGCCGAGGATTACTGTGGCAAACACTGGCCATCAATGCCTGGAGAAGTTTTTCTTATGGTTATTCTTGAAGGAAAAAACAGTGAGGTAGAACGCGACTGTGAAACAATGGCGCAGATTTGTATGGAAAATAAAGCAGTTGATGTATTTGTCGCGCAGGCAGAAGAAAAACAACAGGACATTCTTCATGTTAGAAGCATTGTATATCAGGCATTAAAATCCAGTACCATTGAAATTCTGGATGTCACAGTACCGACGACTGAAATGGCGTATCACATAGATTTTGTAGAACAACTTTCAAAAACTTATAACCTCTGGCTTCCAACTTATGGACATACGGGAGACGGCAATCTCCATACACATATTACGAAGAAAACACCTGATGGAAAAGAGATTAAAAACTGGAAAGAAATTTATCCAAAAATCAGACAATCCATTATCGCTGATGGAATAAAACGTGGAGGAAAGATATCAGGCGAACATGGCATAGGTCTGGTAAAAAAGCAGTATCTTGACATGTGCTTTGATGCTGATTACATTGAAATGTTGAAAAAAATCAAAAGGGCATTTGACCCTTTCTTTATTCTTAATCCTGGAAAAATTTTTGACCCTGAATGATAATCAAACTGAAACAATTGCGTATCTGGCACTTAAACAAGTAACATCTTTCCCAGCGTAATAACCAAGAAGAACACGATTTTCATCAAGCAAAATGCCGCACGGATGACCAAAACTCCAACTATTCATATCTTCCCAATAATCAGCATAAGAGTTTTTGCCTTCTGAAATTTTTTCCTTTATCTCAGGATGTTGACAAATAATCAATTCTCCATCAAAGTTCCATGTTTTTCCCTTATCCAGGGACATCACAAGCCGCATTGAACCAGAATAATGCCTGTGAACATAAAAACACAAAAGTCGTCCATCAGGCAATGAAATCGGCGCTGCAATCTGTCCTTTGATTCTGGTTGGCACTGGAACTGACCATGTAAATTTTTCATGATTCCCATAAGAAATATGAATATCTACATCTTTTTCCTGTTTTCTATTATAGGTCCAGAACATCGTAATAATGTTTCCTGTTGCTGTATCGTATGTATTCCTCTGGTCCCAGTAATACAATTCATTCTCAGGATGCTTTGCCACTGTAATGATTTTCGTAAAATTTATGCCATCAGGACTATAAAGTGCGTGTGCAGTATGCAGGGATGGCAAACCAGGTTTTTCTGGACCATAACTTTCAAAAAAAGCAAAGTATCCATTCCGGGTTTTCAGCACAGGCCCTGTCAACGCAGGACCCGGAAAATTTCGTGTATCAACGATTCGATAATCTGTCCAGGTATTTCCCATGTCAAAGGAATCAACAAGAATTAATTTTGATGGTTGTATCGTATCACTTGAAGCATCATACAATTTTTCACTCTTTGAACAATCAAACCAGGAAAGAAAAGCCGAAATATTTCCATCAGGTCTTTCAAACAGTTCAGTTATCTTAATATCCCCCGGGTGACCATCAAACTGATTTTTGAAACCTGAAAAAACAATTGTCCAGTCAGCGCCTGTTATGGATTGGCAAACAACTCCGTTTCCGTCAGTGGAATCTTTCCTCGTACCAAGCCGAAAACTTGAAAAAATTTTCCCATTTGAATGTTTGAAAAAACCGGTAAAGGTACAAACCCTTTTTGTGCCAGATTGTTTTTCTGCTTCAAAAATAAAACCCTGCTTTTCTATGCGCATAGATTTTCCTATTTTTTTAACGCATCAGGATTAACAATGTTTGGTGGTGTTTCTCCCCTGAATACGGCAAGAATATTTTCAGCAGCCATCAATGCCATCTTTGTTCTTGTTTCATATGTGGCGCTTGCTATGTGAGGCAGTAGTACCACATTTGCAAGATTTAACAGTTCAGGTTCAATGTCAGGTTCATTTTCATACACATCAAGTCCTGCACCCCAGATTTTTCCTTCCTTCAAAGCATTCACAAGCGCCTTTTCATCGACGACGGGTCCACGGGAGGTATTGATAAGTATAGCGTTTTTTTTCATAAGGGATAATTCCCTTGCACCAATCAGGTGTCTTGTTTCTGGAACAAGTGGTACATGAATTGAAACAAAATCAGCTTCTTTCAGCAGTGTATCAAGGTCAACAAACACTGCTTTTGCTTCCTGCTCAAATTCAAGATCTCTTTTGACATCGTAATAGAGTATGCGCATTGAAAATCCCTTTGATTTTTTCGCAAAGTTGCTTCCTATTCTTCCAGCGCCTATTACGCCAAGTGTTTTTCCTGTAATATCCTGTCCGAGAAACAGTTGAGGCGCCCAACCCTTGAATTTACCCTGCCTGGTAAATGCATCGGCTTCAACAACTCTTCGTGCTACAGCAAACAAAAGTGCCCATGCAAGGTCACCTGTCGCATCAGTGAGTACTCCAGGTGTATTGGTAATGATGATTTTCCTTCGTGTGGCGGATTCTACATCAATGTTGTTATATCCAACAGCGTAGTTGGCAAAAATTTTACATCTGTCAGCTGCTTTCAGTACTTCGTCATCGATGGTATCAGTCAAAAGACAGAGCACCGCATCTTTTCCTTTTACTTTGTCTAAAAGTTCATCCTTTTTAAGTACTCTGTCTTCCCCGTTCACCTCAACCTCGCATGTTTTTTTCAAAAGTTCAATCGCTGGTTCTGGTATCATCCTTGTTACAAATACATGTTTTTTCCCTTCCATATTCACTCCTCGTTAACAAGTAACCATGCCTGATTAAGTGTTCTTTTTGAATTTGCAATAACAATATCAGGATCCTGGTCTTTCAAAGGTTTCACTTCAAAACTCACTATGGGTCTTTGCTTCTTATCAAAAAATCCTGTGTCCAAAAGTACCTGCAAAAACTCAGCAAGTTGTTCAACATCATTTTCACTGCCAGGTGTTCCAAAAGGTGGATGCTGGTCACCATACAGAGGTGAGTTCCTATCAGATATGAAACAATTTCCAATATGAATGTGGGTAATAAAATCCTTTACTGGAACAATCGCTTGAGCAGAAGATTCTTTTACCAGCGGAATATGGCTCAAATCAACCAGAAGTCCAAAATTATCAAATTTTCCTCTTATTTTTTTCGCAAAATCTCGTGCCAGATTTGTCGGACCTATCAAACTTTTCTTGTCTATGTCATAATCAAAAATTTCAAGTTCCACCATCATAGAATTCTTTTCCTTTGCATAACGGCAAATTTCTTCAGTGGATTCAATAAGAAGGTCAAAAGCACGCTGTTTGTGTTGTTCTTCATAGTTTCCACTCAAAAAAGAAATGCCTTCTGCAGCCACATCATACGCCTGGTCGATACACTTTTTCATGGTTTCGATAGATTTTTTTCTTACATCTGGATTTTCATCATTAAGGTTTAACTTATTTCTAAGTAGAACTGGTTGGGCACCAAACACAACATTGATTTTGGCGCTTCCACAAAGATTTTTTACTAACCCTCTTGTATCAGGGTCATCTATCCAGGTAATTTCCATCACTTCAAAATACTCATCACAGGCAATTTTCTTGATTGTATGTTCAATGTTTGTTTTTCCATCCATTGTTTCAGGAAATGCCATAAAATGAACAATACCTGGTCTGAAATACTCTTGAAAGATGGCTTTCATGGGTTTACCTCTTGCATCAAACTGCATCAAAAAAAACATTGACAGAATTTGCTTATTATGGTATCAAAACATATAATAAAGTCAACTGTCTACGAGGAGGAACAATGAAATACATACTTTTTGCGATAGTACTTTTCTGCGTGATTTTTTCCTTTTCATGCGGAAAAAAACAACAACCACAAAATCAACCAGGAACAGGTGGGAATCCTATAGACCAGTATGGCGGTGTGATGTCTAAAACCATTCAAAAAGCAAAGGGTATGGATACAGTACTTCCAATGAAACAATTGATTGACTCGTTTTATGTGCAGGAAGGAAGATACCCCTCATCTCTTCAGGAACTCGTGGAGAAAAATTATGTAAAGGAAATTCCTGCTGCGCCAAAAGGATATAGTTATTCCTATGACCCATCCAATGGAAAAATAACACTGCGTCAGGAAAACTAATCAAGATTTTTCAAAATTCTTATTGCTGTAATGTTCACCAGTTTACCACCTGCATACCACTCAATAGTCCACATACCCGCGCCACAGGCATTTACAAGGTCTTTCGCTTCGTATTCCTGGCACCAGATGGTGGTTTTTGCAGTTTGTTTGAGTGATTTCTGTTTATAAATTGATCCATCAGGACCAATCAATTTAAACGCCAGTTCAGTGCCAGGTTTCTGATGAAAGTAACCGACAAATGATATGTGTTCACATTCTCTAAAATCATCCTTAATTCCTTCCCATTCACCATCATCAATTTTTCCGTTCTGATTTCTATCCACACACCAGTTGCATACAAAAAAATCCGGGTGAGAAGGCGGAATGTCAGTTTGCAGGATAGCACAGCCACTGGCAACCAGTATTGATACGGCTATCACCAGCCGTAACATACACCTCCTTTAGCCAGAAGCTTCTGTTCTGTCAATCTGATTTTTTCTGAAATATTCCTTCAAGCCACTGCTTTGCAAGGTCTTTTGCGCCAAGAGCAAAGGTAAGAGCAAGACCAAAGCATACTGAAGCGAGCACAATGATAAATACACTTGCAATGAACTCAGCGGCAATATTGAATTCCTGAATCGCAATGACGACACCAAACACAACAATCGCAATCTGGGTAATTCTTGCAAGGAATTCTGCTTCCTTGATACCTGCATTTGATGCTGCTGTGAAAACAATGCCCCTGAACAATTTCCCTGCGAACAAACTCACTATAAAAATCACCAATCCGATAATGAATCGTGGAATAAAACCAATGATTGAATCAATAACTGAGGGTGGCAAACTCAGACCTGCAACATTCACAGCCAGGAAAATCACAACCAGTATCACAATCCAGTAAACCGCAATACCTATCAGTTCAGATACTGTTTTTTCTATTTTACCCTTGTCAAGAAACGTTTTTAAACCAGAATCTTCAGCAAATTTATCAAGATTGATTTTCTGTAATCCTTTTACCACAAGCACATATATCAATTTTGCAACAAGCCATCCAACCACAAATGTCAAGACCGCAGCGAGCAACTTTGCCAGTCCGAGCCAGAAACTGGCTGACACCTGCTTCAACGGCTCAAATACGCTTCCTTCTGCTCCCATAATCCCTCCGTGTTAGGGGTTTATTATTTATATTTTATTGCAGTATTAAAAAAAATCAAATATTTCCCCTTGAATTACAGACGATTATCTGTTTCCCTGATTTCAATCCTGTATCTTGGATGATGTTTCTCATATAATTCTTTCAATCTCTGAATGGTGATATGTGTATAAATTTGCGTTGTTGCAATGTCGCTATGACCGAGCATTTCCTGAACAGTCCTCAAATCTGCACCCCTGTCAAGTAAATGGGTCGCAAAACTGTGCCTGAATGTGTGCGGTGTTATTTTCTTTATAATACCTGCCTTTTTCGCATATTTTTTTACTATCCTTTCAACAGACCTCGTTGTCAGAACCTTTCCTTTTTTGTTGAGAAATACAAAATCAGAGCGAAATCCACTGCGTTTTTTGAGATAGTCAAATAGATAATTCAATGCATAGGAACCAACAGGAACAATTCGTTCTTTGCTTCCTTTTCCTTTTACTTTTACTGTCCCTTCCAGAATGTTGATGTCATGAATTTTAAGGGAAACAAGCTCGCCAACTCGAAGACCTGACGAATAAAGAAGTTCCATCATCGCTCTATCTCTTAACCCCTGCTGGTCTGTACCATTTGCTGCATCAAGGATTTTTTCAACCTCTTCATAAGTCAAAAATGATGGTAATCTTTCAGGCAATTTTGGTGAAGAAATGAGCAGGGCTGGATTTTTTTTCACATATCCGCGTCTGACCAGAAAATTAAAAAAAGATTTGATCGCAGCGATTTTTCTTCCACTGCTTCTCGGATTATACTGCCTGTTCTTCAAATAAAAAAGAAAATTTCTCAGTACTTCAAGGTCAATGGCATCAAGATTCTGTCCTGCAAAAGAAATGAATTGCTCAAGGTCTGCTCTGTATGCTGAAACAGTATGCTGTGAATAATTCTTTTGATATGAGATGTAACGGATAAATTCGTTTAAAAGTTTTGCGGCATTTTTTTTGTTATCAGGCATTTCAATCGATTTTACCCTTGGTGGAAGAAATCTGCCTGCCTTCAATTCTCACTGCATGTTTCATAGCAAGACCTAAACCCTTAAAAGCAGCCTCGCATATATGATGAATGTTTTCGCCTGAAAAAAGTCGCAGATGAAGATTGATACAGGCATGATTTGAAAACGCCCTCATAAATTCCTGCAAATTTTCAATGTTAGAAAAACCAGTTTTGTTTCTCACCACTGGAATAGCAAAACCAAGAAATGGCCTTCCGGAAATATCAATTGCCACCTGAATCAAACTTTCATCCATCGGAATAATAGTAAATCCAAACCTGTTTATTCCCCTGCGGTCGCCAAGCGCCTGTTTGAATGCTTCTCCAAGACAGATACCAATGTCTTCAACAAGATGATGGTCATCAACATGAATATCTCCCTCTGCTTTCAACTTGATGTCAAATCCACCGAAAAATGAAAACAGAGTCAGCATATGACACCAGAAACCAGACGGACAACTAATATCTGCCTTACCCTTTCCATCAACAACAACAGTAAGATCAACTGATGTTTCTTTCGTCTTACGCAATATGTGTGCCTGCCGTTTCCTGTTCTTTTCAGTCATTAATCCACCCTGTAAACAGATATTCTGTTTTTCCCGTTTTCTTTTGAAACAAAAAGAGCCCTGTCAGCGCTCTTCACAACTTCTTCCCAGGTATCTCCGTGTTCAGGATAGGACGCTATTCCAAAACTCATCGTGATGAAAACGCTATTCTCCTGGTCGAGGCAAAACTGGTGAGCAACAATTTCAGATTTTATTCTTTCTGCCACCTTATATGCTTCAAGGCTATCAGAAAAAGGAAGCAGATATATGAATTCATCCCCGCCAAACCTGCAGATAATATCTGATTCCCTCAACAATCCGCGAACAAAAGTGCCAAATTGAGCGAGTAAAGTGTCTGTCAGGGGATGTCCAAATTTGTCCACGTAATTTTTAAAATTGTCAAGGGCAGAAATGAGCACAGAAATCGGAAAATGATTTCTTTTTGCCTTGGCAAATTCCTCCTTTATTCTCTGCTGAAAATATCGCTTGTTATAAAGACCCGTCAGAGAATCTGTAATGGACGCCAGTGTAATTTTCTGATGCAGCACCGCACTTTCAAAAATTGACGAAACCTGTTTTGAAAAAATTTCGACAGGATTTTTGACATACTCAAAAAAATCTCTGCCAGGCGAATCAAATGCAACAATGCCCGTTGCCAGTACACGATTTTCGTCGGCAAAAGGAACGATGGCAACTGTTGAAAAATCTTTCAAAGAATATTTTCCAATAATGTCCTCAATGCAAGCTTTTGTTTGAGAATCAATCACACCAGGGTAAAAAGTTCTGACATGATACACCTTTTCAGAACTTTTCCGAACCTGTTTTTTTTCTCCATGATTGAGCACAAACTCTTGATTGGTTGTAAACTTTTTCAACTCAGGATCATTGATAATAAAAATCGCTCTTTTTCCCTTGAAAATTTCGACAAGCATGTTCAGTACCTTCACTGAAATTTCTTCAATTTTCATGGTTGGCAGGGTCTCTATTTGAAAATCGTGGAAACTTTTCAGGTACAGATTGTAATCAAGAATCTTTTTGTAGTAGTATTCAACAAGGGTAAAAACAAGATAAAGCAAACCGCCACAAACCAGTATTAATATCCATGCTGAACGAAACAAACTCTTCAAGGAATTGAGCGGCTGAATGTATCCCGCATAAGAAAGAATCAAGAGAATAATCAAAACAATTGAAGAATACTTGCAGGCGATTAACAGTTTCTTCTCTTTTTCCATAAGAAATATATTACCTGAAACATGAAGTGAGGTCAATTAACGAGTAAGATATTTTTCAAGCATCTTCATCGTGTCTTCAGTGGCTCCCTTATTTTCCAGAATTACCTGATATCCGGATTCTCCCATTTTCTGGCACAATTCAGGACTGTTGAGCAAAAATTCGATTTTTTCAAATAATTCATCAAAAGAATTTACCTCAATCCCTGCCTGCGCCTTCTTTATTTTTTCCCATTCTTCTTCAAAATCCCAGTGAAATACACCATAAATCACAGGTTTTTTGAATGCAAGTGGTTCTATTGGATTCTGGCCTCCAGCAGGTACCAGAGAACCACCAATGAACACAATGTCAGCAATTCTATAAAACTCTGTCAGTACACCATATCTGTCGACAACTAACACCCTGCTTTTCTCACCCTTCAACTGGCTGAAACGATAAAACGGGATATCAAATTGTGTCAACAACTGATAAATGTTCGTTCTATCAAGAGCCCTGGGAGCGATAACCAGATTGATATTCTGATATTTATTCAACAGTTTTTTGCATATACCACCCAGTTGCTTTTCTTCTCCTTTATGAATGGAACCAAACACAATTGTTTTTCCAATTGTTTTATAAACACTATCCTGTTGAACAACATTGCTTAAGTTATATGCCTGGTCAAATTTCATGCTTTTTGCAATTGAAACCTTTTTACCATCTGCGCCAAGACAAATAATGCGCTCGGCGTCCTTCTGACTTCTCATGATAAAACAATCAACCATATCAAGAATTATTTTTGTAAAAAACCTGAACCTGGAATATCCCCTGAATGATTTTTCAGAAATTCTGCCGTTCAAAATAATGATTGGAATATTTTGTCGTTTTAACTGGTAAAACAGGTTGTACCAGATTTCTGTTTCCATTGATATAAAAAGAAATGGCTTCACTTTTTTCACTGCCTGATGTATAATAAAAGAAAAATCAAAAGGAAGAAAAATTTTTACTACATGTGCTGGTAGTTTCTCCTCTGCAATCATTCTACCTGTTCTGCTTACACACGAAATAACAAGCTGTTTGTCCTTAAACCTGTTTAGTATTTCATAAATCAGGGGTAAACTTGCAAGCAACTCTCCAATTGAAACCGTGTGCATCCAGATGTTTCTTTTTCCCTTTAATTTTGAAACAACTGCAGGGTCATAAACCCCAAACCTTTCAAAAAAATCGTGAAAAACCTCATCCCTTCCAAACAGTCGTTTTCCAAAAATCGGCAGTGAAAGCAACAGTCCAATTCCATAAACTGTGTCATAGAAAATGCGAGTGATATGTCGCATGTTATTATTCAAAAAGCAAACTGGATGGAAACAGATTATTTCTTCCCATTAAACCATTTGAATCAAATGTCTTTTTAATCCTTACCATTTCTTTAATGCCATTGTCAGTGTACATCATTCTCAGATATGGATACTTAATCTTACCAATTCCATGCTCAGCAGCAATAGTACCTCCAAGAGATAGGGCTTTTTCCACACAACTTAGATAAATCTGTTTTGCCAGTGCTTTTTCTCTATCGTCAACAGGAAAAAGGTTAAAATGAAGATGGTTTTCACCGATATGACCGAATAACACTGTTCGAATACCTGAACACTCTGAAAATTCCCTGTAAAAACCTACAAGTTCTCTGAAGTTTTTTTCTGGAACCGCAATGTCAAGAGAAATTTTTGTAATTCCCAGTTTTCTAAAATAAGCATTGATATTTTCAGGTAATCTATGTCTGAAGTCGATCATTCTCTGATAACTTTTCGGGTCGCTTCCCACCCACACATCTTTTGCCTGATATTTTTCAGAAAGTTGTAACCATTGTTCCATCAGTTCAATATTGTCAGTACTTTCCACATAAAAAGCGCAGGTGTCAGAGGGTATCTCTGGGAAGTCCTGTTTCAGAAAAAAAAGACTTGCCTGGTCAAAAAACTCCAGATTATACATATCCTTGATAAAACTGGTTTTCACTTCTGAAAGAAATTCAAACATCCTGCTTTCACCTGGCAGAAAGAAAATCATGATAAATCTCTCTGGCAATTTATCTATCAGCATTACCTCAACCTGTGTGATAACTCCAAGAGTGCCCTCTGCCCCAATAATCAAATCAATGAGATCCATGTTCGGCGCTGAATAATAACCGGCAGAACATTTAATCGGTGGCGTCACATAAGAAGGGATTTGTACATTCAAAAAATCTGTTTTTATTTCTCCTTTTTCGTTTGCAAAAAATTTTCCCCTTGGTATCTCAACGAGTTTACCACTACCGGTTACCATTCTAATTTTCAGTACATATTTTCGCGTTGAACCAAACCTGAAACTATATTCGCCAGAAGCATTTGTAGACACATTTCCGCCAATGAATGCATTTCTCTCAGTGGGAAAAGGAGGATAGAATTTGCTGATGCTATCGGCTTCAACGAGAAAGTTATTCACAATAACTCCTGCATCAAGTATTGCCCTGTCTTTATTAATATCAATAATTCTGTTGAGTTTTTCTACAGAAATTACTGAACCTTCTACTGGAATCCTGCCGCCAACAGTACCTGTACCACCTCCGGAAACTGTCAACGGAATTTTTTTTGCGTTTGCCGTCTGAACAATTTCAATCACTTCCTGTTCATTTTCAACAATATAAACACTGTCACAATTACCGCCTGAGAAATTTGAGGAATCCTCAAGGTAACTCAAAATTTCATCACGATTCTCCTTAACAATCATCCCCTATCTCCTTTCCTCTAAAACCCACGATAATAATCTTGTGTTCATTGGCAATCTGAATTGTTTCCTCCTGTTTAAGCATAATGGTTTTACCTGCTTCAAGTGCAATAACTCTTCCACCAGAATGACCAAGCGTTTCTATCGTTTCAGGACCTATTGTCGGTAGATCAAACCTGTCGCTCTGTTCAGTTTTTATCACTTTTACCACGACAAAATCCCTGCAAAATTCGCCTGCCCTTGCAATCATCCTGTCTGTTCCTTCAATTCCTTCAACGGCAATCACCATGCCATTTTTTATTGCAACTGCCTGACCGATACCAAGAGCAGCAACAGATTTTGCAATGTTCCAGCCCATTAGTATATCGTTCCATTGAAAACTATCAGGTTTTGTGTTCGTATAGATTTTTTCCTCCACAAGATAACGTTTGAACACTTCTGTCAATGGCAAAATTTCTATACCCCTTTCAGTCAGAAATTCAGAAAGTTTTTTCAATATATTGTCAGGACTTAAATTACCTGTTGTACTTAAAAATTTTGCGCCTGACATTGCGATTCTTTTTGTAAAAATATCTGATGCTTCTATTTTCCCTGCAAAAACAACCTTTTTGATGTTCTTTTCCTTGAGTACCCTCACAAAACTTTCAATGTCTCCAAATTCAAGAACAATTTCATCTGAATATTCAGGAAAACTCTTTTCAGTAAAACTAATCACTACTGGATTGTATCCCATCGCCCTGATTTCATTGAAGGCGACAACAGAAAAATCCTTTTTTGAAGCAAAAAGACCTATCCTCTCGTTCACCACCACACCCCTGTTAATTGTTTAATTTTCGTACTGAACCGGGTCTTTCAAACCCGCATCAGCAAATGCTGCGAGCCGTATCTTGCAGGAATCACATTCTCCGCATGCTTTTTCAGTACCCCTGTAACATGACCAGGTAATGGAAAAATCCAGCCCCAGTTTGTTGCCAATTTTGATAATTTCTGATTTTTTCAGCGAAATCAGAGGCGTCCGTATAACAATTTTACCACCTTCAACGGATTTTTTCACACCAGTATTGACAACCTTTTGAAATGCTTCAATAAATTCAGGTCTGCAATCAGGATAACCCGAATAATCGATACTGTGAACCCCAATCACTATTGAATCTGCATCAATGGATTCTGCATAAGCAAGAGCCAGAGAAAGCATAATGATATTCCTGGCAGGAACATAACTTGGTGGAATGTTTGATATTTTTTCTGCTACATAATTTTTATCTATCAATGAAGAAGGAAGCCAGGAAAGGTCTATATCCAGAAATCTATGTTCTTTCACACCAAGAAACCGCCCAATTTTCCTTGCGCAAACAAGTTCTTTTCTGTGGATCTGACCGTAATTAACGCTCAATCCATAGATATCACTACCCTGTGCCTTTTCAAAAGCAGCAGCAACAAAACTATCAATTCCACCTGATATGAGAGCCACTGATTTCATTTTATTTCCAATAGTTTATGTTGTTGTAATCTTATAAACCAGTTTGGCATACCATTTTTTTTCATCTCATTGCAAATCATTCTGGCAATTTTCAAATTATTATTTACTGGTTGCAAAATCACTGGTTGAGAAATCTCTTTATCTATAAAAGCAAAATCTGCTCTGCGTGTAATAACATACTTAAATTCACTGGCAATATGTTTGAATCTTTCGTCATAGCCATTTTTCAAAATCTTTTTTGCCTGCAACTTGGGACTAACACAAATCCAGTCAGCAGGAATTTTTCTCCAGATAGTACCATTGGTTTCAACTGCCACAAAAAATTTTGCTTTTTTCAACATCCCAACAAGCATTGAAAAATCCTGAAGATATGGCTCCCCTCCAGTAATCACAACATTGGTAATACCTGGATATTTTTTAGCCAATCTCTTTACTGTCTTAACAATAGTTTCTTCTGTCATCTCATTTTTCTCTGTGAATGCCTGTGGTGTATCACAGAATTTGCACCTGAGATTACAGCCAGAAAATCTTATGAAAACCGCAGGAATTCCCTGCCTCCATCCTTCACCCTGTATTGAATTGAAGATCTCGCAGATTTCAAGCATCGTCAATACCAGCCATTCTCATACGCGGTATCATACATTGCTAAAATATTTTCAGGTGGGGTAATAGCCTGCAGGTTGTGACATGGGCCCAAAAAATATCCACCGTTTTCACCAAGAATTCTGATGTTATCCATAACCTCCTGCTTCACATCCTCAATAGTTCCAAAAGGCATGGTATGTTGATTGTCCATTGCGCCGTGAAAACAGATTCTGTTGCCAAAATCCTTTTTCAATTTTTCCCTGTCCATTCCCCTGCATCGCCACTGGACAGGATTAAGAACATCCATTCCACATTCAATCAAATCCGGCACAATATCCCTGATTGCACCATCGCTGTGAGTGATCACACATGCTCCATTTTCATGCGCAAGCGACATCATTTTTTTCATCCTGGGAAGAAAAAACTTTCTTATCGTTTCAGGCGAAAACAGCAGCGTCTCCTGTGAACCAAGGTCCTCTGCAACCATTGTTAGAAGCACCTTTCCAGGTATTTCTTCGTAGATACCCATTGTAATCCTGTAATAAAGTTGAAAGATATTCTCAAGGCAGTACTCAACAATATCAGGTTTTTCAACAAGATCCATCATCGCCTTTTCAAGACCACGCAATTGTGTGTATCTCAAAAAAGGTTCCATGCCGCCGCCATAAATCGGAAGATGTTCTTTGCCCTGAATCTGTTTTTTAATCACTGAACAATCAAACCAGTCAATTGAAGGAAATTTATAATTACTTTTTATTTCAGAAAGTGTTTCATATCCTGCCAGAGGATGATACACGCATTCAGAATAACTACCTGTCCCATAGGAAACTTTCTTATATCCACAGCCAAAAAAATCATAGCCCTCAGAAACTCGAGGTCCAACATAGGCAGGAAAAACACTTACAATCTCATCAACATGAAGTTTCTTAAAAAACTCAGAATTCTCGCTAACTCCGAGAAATTTTTTCATTTTATCAAGGGTTTCCTGAGTGGATGACCAGAAAAGCGGAATCCTGTCAGGTTTTTTTCTCTGTAATACTGCAGTCCAGCGTTCTTTTGGATTCATTGAATCATGCGACATTTTTCCCCCTGTTAAATTGAAATATTATACCCGTTGAGTAGAAATGACTCAAATGGCTGGTTTTGGACTTATTTGATTTTCTGAATGTAATCTTCTGGGAAAAATCATTCTGTTGTACTGACTAAATGCTTGTACTTGAATCGGTTTAATAACCACTTCTGATAACAACAATTTGGATTTATAACCTTACGGATTTTTGTATAACAAACCAAATAGACAAAACATCAAATCGATAATATTCTCTTCGTATTATAAGTTTTTCTGTATTACATTTTTTTCATTTTACCTGCGTCATCCACCTTAAAATCAATAACTTTCCATCCTTCGCCTTTTATCTTTTTCACAACGATATATCCTATCATAGTTGTAAGTTCTCTTCCCGCAGTAGAAAGTTTGAGGTCTACTTTTACATTTATTTGAGGTTCATTTACATCTATTAAAATGGGATATAAAATTTGAGTATCCTGCGGTAAATCTATAGTATAGTTGTTAAGATCATAGAACGCGCTATAGAAACAAGGTGGAACAGGATAGTCTTCTGCAATAATATTTTTAAAAATCTTTTGTAAATATTTCTTCCAACCTTCCAACCCAAATTCTCTAATTTTTTCATTTCCAATTGCTGCTGTGACATTATATTTAATCTGCTTAAGAAATTTGTCACATAAGTCCCGTATTTTATTGATATCTGTTAATATCTCCTGTTCTTGCGCTTCCTTAATTTTTTTGATTCTAACTTCAAAGTCGTACAATTTTTTTACTAAAAAAGCAGGAATATCTTCTGAATTTTTCTCAACAATTTTTTTAGCAAGGTCAAAAATATCAATTTTTGTAGAACCTCTTATTTCTTCCAATGCTAACAACTCAGTCGCAGGACTTATAGCAAAAATACC
>JAKPDB010000084.1 GCA_029552985.1 bacterium | reverse complement strand
TTCGCGATACCCCACCGATCATTCATGTAGAATGCCCTGACCATTGGATGTGGTTTTGCAGCATCCTTCAAAAATCCGCATCCCTCCATATTGGATTGACCAGCAGCAATCCAGACATGGCCAGCAAGAACATCTTTTACTGTGGCCTTTTCAAGAATTTTTCCATTTTTATCCTGAATTGCAATTTCTATCGTATATGGACCACCTGCCTGCAATCCTGAAATAAACCCTCTGAAAACTCTGTTTTTTGCGCACCCAGCAATCACATTGTTGTATCCCTTAATCGTTTGCCCTTTCCCATTCTTTACCATCACAACCACATCGCCCTGAGTACTGCACTGACCTGAAAATTCAATGTCAGCGACTTTTTTACTATTTACCTGCAATACCATATGGTCAAACAATCCTGTCTCTACTTTCATTACTTGCTCCTGTTATTTTTTCAATAGAAGCACATCAACATCTTTAAGAGGAATTTCACAGGATACGCCTGCCTTATTCTGAACAAATGGGATTTTTCCTGAAAGCACACTTTCAACCTCTCTAATTTTTTCAGCACACTGAATATCAAATCTTACCTTTTCCTTATCAGAACCTGACCAGTTCAACACTGTTACTGCCATTCCTTTCTCAGAAACAAGAGGCACTGCTTCAATCATTGGTTCGCTCACTGAAACAACCGGTTCTATTTCTGCCTTTTTCACAGGTATCAAGATACAATTTCTTATATCTGCTGAAAATCCACACGGCAAATTATTATACCCGGTTTTTCCTGATTCCATCTGGGAAAGAAAATAACAACACCCTGGATAAAAGGCATAATGAACCACTCCGCCCTTACCAGCTGGAGTATAAACAATGGCAGGACTTGAATCAGAAAATCTGGCAAGAATTTCTGAGTTTTTTCTTGTTGAAAGAATTTTTCCTTTTGCCCATGCTACCCTGAATGAACTCTGTCCATTTTCAACTGTATCCACTGCTGAGTCCTTCCACTTGTTCCACGAAAGAATAATTCTCGGATGTGGCTGCTCATCGATTTTCATACCCAACCATGAGTAAAAAGCATTTGTGGGTTCATCGTATCTGTCTGCAGTAATTGCAGCATATGTTGTGACAAGAATTCCGCCACTGCTTACCCATTTCTGCAATGCTGAGATACATTCTGCTGGTAAATTTGGTGCAGTGATAAATAGAACCTTGTAATTAGCCATCATCTTTGAGTCAACAAGGTCTGTTTCATCAACAAAATCTACTTGAATATTGGCATGCATCAGAGCAAGATAAAGATTGTATACTTCAGCCATGTAAGACGTTGTGGCATGATTTTGATTCACATTTGTTGCATCAACAATACCTGATGCAATTTCCATTTCCTTCTGGTCCCAGACAAGACTACTTTGGGGAGTAAGAATGGCAACCTTTGAAATAAGCGGTTTACCAGGATACAGGAACTCTTCTGCTCTTGCTGTAATCGTTGATGCTCTCATAACACCCTTAATCACCTTTGGATTCTCAGACCAGCAGTTGCCAGGGAAATTATACTCAGGCCCAAACACATAAAATTTGATAATTTTTCCGCCATGGCCAAAAATCGTGAGCATCTTCTGAGTGACTCCATCTCCAGCAGTCCTTCCAATCACATAGCCACCAAACATCACATTACTTTTTCTCGCGGCGCTTTTTAATTTACTGCAGTAAAATGACCACTGATACGCAAGGTTATCTCCAAACCAGTCCTCTGTCCACATACAAGTAGAACCTCTTGCTCTTCCAAATTCAAGCCAGTCATGAGAACCCATTGCAGCATCAGGACTTTTTTTATCAGGATTGTGAGCAAAAGGACCAGGGAAAAAGTATCTTCCTGCGAAAAAGTTCCAGTTTACAGTAATGGGAAGTCCTGGATAAAATGCTTCTTCAAGAGCCCTTGTCACCTTTGCAAATAGTCCATTGGATACATAAGGGAAAAATCTGCACGACCAGTAATAAAGTTTTCTTGAAGGCAGATCCTTGTTGGCGACACTCCTTCCAAGTGGTTTGACTTTATCCCAGTCATTCCAGCTTTTAAACCCAAAATCCTGTGGTTTTAGTCCTTGGGCTTTCAGATACGCGTGAAACCTTTCAAGATTTCTTGGGTTCTCATTGATATACTTGAACACTGAAGGGAAATACCAGCCAGGTTCATCAGAAAGAGCAAAGAGAGCCATGTCTTTAACATCATAACCAGCATCAGTGTATGACCTTGCAATTTTTTCAGCCCATTGTTTAATGGCAGTATCTGATGTTTCCTTCTCGTCAAAATCAAAGGCATATCCTGGTGGATTATAAACAGCATAGGTAATCTTTTTAATTGGCGTTTGAAGAAGAAGTTCCCTCAATTTTTTGTCAGCAGGCATCAAAAAAACATTAAAGCCCAATTTTGATAAATTATCCAAGCCCTGTTTCCAGTCATAGAAATCGCTATCACCACCAATAAATCGATCAACAATGAGAAGTTTTTCAGGTTTTTTCACTTCGCCAATAGATGCTTGAGCGTTATGAATCTGGTCCCAGTACTTCTGGTTATATTGAGCCATACTTCCCATTTTCACAATACCATTTTCCTCCCATTGAAGAGTTCCAACAGTCATCATTCCAGAACCATAATAAAGCGCCTGCGCAGAATATTGCTTTCCATCAACTTCATATTCTAAAGATATTTTTGTATCAACAACTGGTGGATGAACACCAATATGGATGACAAGAGGGTATCTTCCCATATAAAGATTCGGATATCCCTTTTTTATTGCGTCAATGTTTTCTGAATTGACTTTCGTCCATTCGCTCCATGTATTTTTTTCAACAAAAAAGTTGATTTTGCCTATAACAACCTGAAATTTCTCTGTCTGAGAAGTTTGGGGCGGTTCAACTTTTATTCTGAAAGAAAATTCCTTGCCATAAGAAAATGCAAAGTTTGCCATCAAAAAAAGTCCTGCCAAAAGTAAATTGATTTTTTGTCTGTTAATCACATTTTCCTCCTTGTTTTAGTTTTTTATCAATCATTTCTGCTGCCTTTTCTCCAGAAAGAAACATACCTCCAAATACTGCACCCATCCTCGGAGAACCAAAAACAGCATTTGCAGCCATTCCACAGACAAAAAGTCCTGGATACACCTCTTTTGTATTTTCAATAATTTGATTTTCACCCTTCTCAGCCCACATTGACTTTTCTCCTGCCACAGTTTGAGTGGGGGTTTGCAGTTTCTGACCAATTTTTCTCTCAACAATTCTGCATATTTCTGCATCGTGCCCTGTTGCATCGACAACAAAGTTTGATTTTATTGAAAGGGGATCGACATGAAGTTTTGACCACATTACAGAACTCCAGTTAATCACTATGCCGCAAATCACATTTTCTCTGATCACAACATCCTCAACGCTCATTAAATTAAATATTTTTACGCCTGACTTCATCGCACGATAGCACAAAGCAGAAACAGTTTCAATGGAACTTGCCACATAAAGATTATCATTAAATTTTCTCACAGCAATACCAAGTTCATCAAAAATTCTCAAGACCTCTTTCTGAATCACGATACTGTTAAACATCATTCCACCACCAGGCATTCCCCCACCTGCTCTTAAATGCCTTTCAAACACAGCAACCTTATGGCCCGATTGAGCAAGTTTATAACCACACATCAATCCAGATGGTCCTGCTCCCACTATCGCAACATCAAGAAATAAACTGTCAATGAAATTTTTTGTAAAATCTTCTATGATGGCTCGAGAAATATCAATTTCATCCATTATTCTATCCTTGTTATTTTGAATCTTTTTCAACAACTTCAACAGGTAGCATCAATTCCTGAGCATTTCTTGCAAAACACGATGGAACTGTCATCAGGACGCAAACACCACTACCCTGCTGAATTTTCCATATTTTTCCATCTTCTCCTGGTTCAACAGGAATATTAAAGTAAGTTTTTGCTCCAGTAAAGGAATGAACCTTTTTTCCTGAACCATTGATAACATTTCCTTCTCCTGTCACATAGCCACCAATGACTTTTGTTCCTTTTGGTACATAAAAAACAAAATTCCATCTTCCCATAAAATGAGGTTGTTTATCCAGTGAGGTAAAAATTGTTAAAGGTGTTTTATCAAGAAACTCAAGTTTTGTGCCAGCCATTCTATCCTCAATCTCTATCCAGTGAAGTCCCTGATATTTTGTTTTGAGTGTAACAATATGTTCAGTTTTATCTGGAACCACAGATGCCTGGTCAACATAATTTGAAAATTCCTGTTCAGCAGGATACAGAAATACCTTTACATCTCCCCTATCTGCGTAAATCAATCCCCCTATGATTCTGAGTTTTATTTCTGCTGGAGATTTTCCAACCCAGATGTAATAAGTATTTTTTCCTCTTGTTCCAAAAACCGGTGTATCTGCTAAAACCTGGTCTGTCAGATTCAATTTTGATGCCGGAACAAGTTTCATGCTATATGAAACTGGCTTAAAATCAACAAGTTTGTTTGATGCTATTCCTTCATCAAGAATCTTCTGAATTTCGGCTTCTGAAAATGGGGTACTATCTTTCCATATGTTTTTACCTTCAGGCACATTCCATTTTGCCTCATCGGGAACCTTCACACTTTTATCCCTGCCTGGTAGGTCCCTGTACAGCGCAAGAGAATGTATCATCATTGTATTTTTAATTCTGTAAGCGTGTTTTATTACATTTTCAAATGCCTGCTGACGTTGTTCTCCTTTTGATTCAGAATAATTCTTGAACAGTTCCACATATCGAGTGTAAAGAATCAGGTCATTGATTCTTGATTGAATAAGTGGGTCCTGGGTTTTTTTCTTTGCATCTGCAAGAACCCTGTACATCCTTCCTATCAAATCTTCTGTCAGAAGTGGCTTATTGTCCCTGTCAATCAAATGATAAAATTCTTCCATCTTATCTTTTGCAGGTCCAAACATTTTTTCAAAAAAGTCCTTTTTCAATTCATCCACTCGTTTTACCTCATCAACATCCCACAGCACCCTTGATGCAACATAATAGCCCAGACCATTAGGACCCCAGTTATCACTTGATTCAGCAGAAAGAAATCTTGCGCCTTTTGAGTGGAAATCTGCTATGCTTTTTGCAAGGGAATTTACTCCTGATGCTTTGGGAGAACCCGGTAAATCCCTATCCCATACATTTACTCCATAGTATTCTCTGATACCAATGGTTGCTCCTTTTTTCGCCCATCCTTCTATCAATTGGTCAACTGTGTATCCTCCTCTGATAAATGCTGTGGCAACACTGATAATCACATTTGGATGCACCCTGATATTCGGTGGCGGAGAATGCATGTTATAGGCATACATTCCCACATATTTATTCCCAAATTTCTTTGATATTGCATCCGCGACTTCATTGGCAAGAGTAAGTGCCCTATCTGAAATACTACCCATCTTTGCGCAATTTTCGCACTCACACCATCCACCACCATCACTTGGTTCCATGGAAATTGAATCCAGGTCTGGATTTTGTTCAAATGTTTTTATTGCATAATCAACAACGAGTTTCCTTAAACCAGGGTTAGAAATACAGAATTTTGACGATTTTCTTTCACCATTCACAAGACCAAGATACTCAGGATGTTTATCAAATTCTGCTTTATTTTTTGAAATAATGTGGTCATAGGCATGCCCTGTGTTGAGTGTAATACTTGATACTGCTCTGTTTTTCTTACACCAGATATTATATGCCTTCACGTTTTCAGGCCAGGAACCATATCCATACCATATCCTTCTGGCATAATAATCAGGTTGTTCGACCTTATCAATATTAATGGAAAGATTTTCTAATTTTGGAATGTATTCCCATTTTGCAGGTGGGAAAAACTGCCTATATCCAAGCAAATAAAGTAAATCCCATACTGCATCTTCTACTGCTGTATCTGTGGCTCCAATGACATAAATCCCGTCCTTATGCGACCTCAAAAGATATAATTCTCTTTTTGTCATATCCTTTGGGTCTGGCTTTTCTTTGAAATTAAGAGAAGGAAAATCCTCGAATCTGCCCACTGCTATGCCTTTTTTCCCATCACCGCTATTCACCCTGAACCTGCAGTTTGAAATCTTTCCAAGATAATCAGCAAGGTCTTCTGCTGCTTGCTTCACCCTGACTGATGGAGTTTCTGGTATTACAATATCTGTCAATGCTTGCCTGTTTTTTGCTATCTGGAAATTTGTTCCCGCAAAAACAAATACTCCAGAAACAAATACTGCAAGTGACACAAACAACAATATCTTTTTCATGATGCTCCTTTTTATGCTCTCACAACATTTTTATAATCCTTCTTGTACACATTTCTTGTGTCAACAATAAGACCGCATGCTGATTGAAGAAGTTTATAATCAATGTTTGAGTGGTCAGTGACAATAACTGCTGCATCGTAATTTGAAATGGTCTTTCTGTTAAATGTTATTGAAAAAACTGGATGGCAAATCTGGCGTGATTTCCTGATGTCTGGAATGTATGGGTCATAGTAATCAACCTTTTTTACATTTTTCTCTTCGAGAATCTTCATAATCTTGATGCCAGGGGATTCCCTTGCGTCATCAACATCTTTCTTATAGGCAATACCGACAATAAGAATTTTACTTTTATAAAGCGACTTTCCCTGCCTGTTCAATGCATCAGCCAGTTTTTCAACGACATAATATGGCATATAACTGTTAATTTCACCAGCAAGTTCAATAAATCTTGTATGTAAATCATATTCCCTTGCCTTCCATGTTAAATAAAATGGGTCTATTGGAATGCAATGACCACCAAGCCCAGGACCAGGATAAAAAGGATGAAATCCAAAAGGTTTTGTTTTTGCTGCCTCAATTACTTCCCAGATATTTATTCCCATTCTGTCAAAAAGAATTTTCATCTCATTTACGAGAGCAATGTTCACACTGCGATAAATGTTTTCAAGAAGTTTTGCTGATTCAGCAACCTCGACGCTTGAAACAGGCACAACCTTTTCAAAAACCTGCTCGTACAACATTTTACCAAGTTGTAAGCATTTTTTTGTCATGCCACCTACGATTTTTGGAACTTTTTCAGCAGGAAATTGCTTGTTTCCAGGGTCTTCTCTTTCAGGCGAAAACACAACAAAAAAATCTTTTCCAACCTTCATCCCTGTTTTTTCAAGCTCAGGAACAAGTATTTCTCTTGTTGTGCCAGGATATGTGGTTGATTCAAGGGAAATCAGTTGATTTTTCCTTAGATGTTTTGAAATTTCAATGGCTGTATTTTTAATGTAGGTTAAATCTGGTTCTCTATGAGCGTCAAGTGGAGTTGGCACACAAATAATAATGGCATCTGGCTGAGATAATTTTGTGGTATCAGCAGTTGCATCGAAGTTCATCTTTACTTTTTCAATCTCTTGCTCAGAAATATGTGAAATGTATGATTTCCCTTTATTGAGAGATTCTACCTTATGTTTGTCTGTATCAAAACCGATAACATTGAAATTTCTTCTCGCAAATCTTAAAACAAGTGGAAGACCAACATAGCCAAGACCAACAACTCCTATTGAATACTGTCCAGGCGTTATTTTAATTTGATGCTTCATGTTCTTCCTCCATAGATTTTTCATTTAATATAACACACCCTTATTAAAGTCTCAAATTTACCCGAAAAACAGATACCTATTGACAAAAATTTGGAAATATGTTAAACAATATGTTGGTAAAAATGTTATAAAAATTGCAAGGAATAAAAAATGGGAGAAAAAATCATTCTTTCATCGTTTGAGTATAAAAGGCATATCAACAAAAATGATAAGGTGAAACTTGCACAATACGTCACACAACATATCATCGCTCCAAATGAAACAATTTTCCTTGGAGCAGGAACAACTGTTTCGTATGTGGGAGAAGAAATTGCAAGATGTTGTGCAAATTATTCATTGAAAATCTGGACAAATAATATTGGTCTTATCAATATCCTGCTGACAAAGTTTGAAAAATTTTTCACGTTTAATTTTGTGGGAATTGTTTCTGGAGAATTTTCAAGCAAGAATATGTCCATTATTAACCTGACATTACCAGTACCAGAAATACCAAAAATCATCATTGGCTCTCCTGCTATCAGCAGCAAGGGAATGAGTGCCGATAATATTTCAACACAACATCAGGTTGACAGTTTAATCAAAAGAACAAATGAAATCATTATTGTGGCAGATGGCTCAAAAATAGGAAAAACAGAAACATATCTGACAAGGTCTGCAAGGATGATTCGCATTGATATAAAAAAGGGCAGGAAATATCTTCTTCTTACAACAAAACCCCAGACAAATCAAGAATTGTTTGAAAAAGAAGTTTCCAGATTACAAAACATTGGAATCAATGTAAAAATTCTTTAAGGAGGCAGCATGAAAAGAAATCTCAAGTGTTCAATATGCGGAAAGAAGGTATCTGTTGATGAAGTGTTTGGCTTTTACCCTGAGGATGATTCCTTTATTTGCAAGAAATGTTTCAGTAATTTTTCTGTAAATCCAGGAGTAAAATCCTGCCCAAAAAGAACTCACAATGATCCCAAGTGAAAATTAAACTATGTGTGGAATTACTGGTTACACAGGAAAACAGCAGGCAGTATCAAGGGTGATTGAATCACTCAGGCAACTTGAACACCGAGGATATGATTCCTGTGGCATCGCATTTATAAGCAATAGCTCACTGTATGTGGTAAAAACTGTTGGCAGGATTACTAATCTCATCGATAAATTACAAACAAAATCGTTGCACACTGTTTCTATGACTTGCATAGGTCATACCAGATGGGCAACACACGGAAAGGTAAGTGTGGAAAATGCTCATCCGCATGTTGACTGCACAAATCGTATCGCTGTAGTTCATAACGGAATTATTGAAAATTACCAGGATTTGAAGAAAAAATTTGTCAGTAATCATAAATTTTCGAGCACCACTGATACAGAAATCATACCCCATCTTATCGAACATTTTCTCCTTGAAGGCAAAAAAATTGAAGAAGCATTTTTTTATGCAACCAAAGTAATAAAAGGAAGTTTCGCAATCGCAGCAATTTTTGCGCAGGACCATCGCATCTTTTTTGCTCAAAAAAACTCAAGTTTGCTTGTTTATAAGGGTGAAGAGGGAACTTGTCTTATTTCTGACCCTGTTGGAGTTCCTGAACAGGCAGGTTCAGTCATTATAGTAAATGATGGCGAATGGGGAATAATTTCTCCAGACAATATCCAGATATATGACGATAAGGGAAATGAAAAATCCCTGGCAACTGTTTCGTATTTAAAAAACAGCGACAATCAGGAACAACATTTTCTAATAAAAGAAATAATGGAACAACCGCGCACAATTGTTTCTTCTCTCTGCAATGTTATTTCTTTTTTTGAACATTGTGGCGATACTTTTTTTGAGGAAATAGAAAAAATCTTAATTATTGGATGTGGTAGTTCCTATCATGCTGGACTCATTGGTAGACATTACTTGGAAACAATCGCATTCATTGATTCAAAGGTAGAGTATGCATCAGAAATAAGTTCCTATTCAATTCATAACAAGAAAAATACACTGGTCATTGCGCTTTCTCAATCAGGTGAAACCAGAGATACAGTAGCTGCGATAAAAAAACTTGATACTGCTCGAACTCTCGCAATTACCAATGTAAAAAATTCTCTTTTGACCCGTATCTCATCTCACCACATCCTGATGCAGGCAGGTCCTGAAATGAGTGTGGCTGCCACCAAGTCATTCACTTCACAGGTTGTTTGTCTGTATGTTATTAGTTTGATCGCTGCATTTTCAAGATGTGTCATTTCAGCCGAAAAAAAGAATGAAATGATTGTGGACATTCTGAAATTGTCCTTCTGTTTAGAAAAAATTTTTTCTCTTGCTTCTCAACTGAAAAATATCAGCAGATCCCTCAAAGATTCTCATGCTATCTTTATCCTTGGAAGGGGAATACATTATCCGGTTGCTCTTGAAGCAGCGTTAAAACTTAAAGAAGTATCATATGTTCACGCAGAAGGATTATCATCAGCAGAAATGAAGCATGGTCCTATTGCATTAATTTCTGAGACGACACCTGTGTTTTTTATTGCTCCCATGGATGAAACATATGAAAAAACATTAAACAATATCGAAGAAATCAAAGCCCGTGGAGGGAAAACATTTGTTATCACAACAGAAAATAACCAAGATATCAAACAAATCTGCGATAACGTAATATTTATTCCTGATGCAAAAAAACTTTCTCCTATTTGTTCAGTTATTCCATTTCAACTTCTTTC
>JAKPDB010000080.1 GCA_029552985.1 bacterium | reverse complement strand
ACGACGATCCATTCAAATGGGTTTTCAGGAGTGTTTTGACGCCACAAAGATTGAACCTGACTGGAAACTACCCGGTGCCGACATTAAGGATGGAAAAAATGGCTGGTGTATGGAATCATACTGGAAACCAGCAGGATGCGCTCCCTGGTTCAATTTTGAAGAAAGAGGAATACCCCTGCTGCACACAGAAATAGGAAATTTTAAAAAAATCACAGGAATTTATCTTGGAGATATGTATCCGGACTGGGAACAATGTAAAAACCTTACAAAAGTATATTTCAATGAAATGCATGGAACAAACGCAGCAGAACTGATAAAAAATGCGGAAAATATATTACATGATAACAACTGTTATGCAGAAATTCTGCCAGTCCCTGCTGGAAAAAGGTTAACACTTATCCTGGACGCTGGTGAAGAAATTACAGGATTTATTGGCATTGAAGCAAAAAGCGAAGAGGAAACGGTTGTTGATCTGACAACAGCAGAGGTTTTGAAAAATGGTTTTGTTTATGTTGATGACCCTGAAAAAAGTGGGTGCAAAATCGCCATTTCAGACAGAGTAGTTTTCAGAAAAGGAACAAATCATTTTGAAACATTTTATATTCACGGTTTCAGGTATCTTGCAGTAACCTTTCGCAATGTCACCAATAATCTGAAGCTTTATAGAATATACATCAGAAAAATCAATTATCCATTTGAGAAGAAAACTCAATTTGAGTGCTCGGATGAACAAGTCAATAAAGTATGGGAAATGTGCGTGCGTACGCAGGAAAACTGTGCCTGGGATTCATATATTGATTGTCCATGGCGGGAACAGGCACAGTGGTGGGGAGATGCCCGTGTGCAGGGCATGAACACATACTACATGTTCAATGATATGCGGCTCTTCCGCAGGGGAATTAAACAAGCAGGTGAATCACAGATTGAAAATGGTCTTACCTATGGACATTTTCCAACTACTCCATCAGGAAACATCCTGCCAGATTTTACTCTGATGTGGATACATACACATCTTGATTATTATAAATTTACTGGTGATAAAACATTGATGAAAGAACAATTTCAAAAAATGGAAAGGGCTATTTCATTTTTTCATCGTTACATCACGAAATTCAAACTTTTACCACCTATGCCTGAATACTGGGTATTTTTTGACTGGGCGCCTCTTTACAAACAGGGATATTCAACAGTTTTTAATCTTTTATATTTGAGCACATTGCAATGTATGGTTGAAATTTGCAACACACTGAAAAAGGATAAAACATTTTATCAAAGGCAAGCAGAACTTGTTGAAAAAAGAATCATAAAGTATTTCTGGAGTGAACAGGACAAAGTGTTTTATGATGGACTGGACATTGAAACAAATGAACCAGTAAAAAAAATCAGTCAGCATACACACGCTCTTGCAGTACTGACTGGTGTGAAACATGAATTCCACAGAAAATTCTGCGAAGAAGTTTTGATTCCACCAATGAAAAAACCACCCCTTGTTGATACAAAAATCATTGAAGCATCGCCATATTTCTATTTTTATGTGATAGAGGCATTGAAAAAAATTGGCGGATATGAACCAGATATTGAGCAGTTCATTAAAGAACGATGGGGTAATATGCTCCAGCAGGACGCCACAACATGCTGGGAGATGTGGAATCCAAAACCAGGTATTACATCCCTGTGTCATGCGTGGAGTGCACATCCAGCTGTTCATCTAATAAATATCGCTGGAATTGTTCCACTGTCTCCTAAATGGAAAAAGTTTTTAATCAAGCCATGTCTTCTTCGTGTTGACTGGTTGAATGTGAAAATTCCTGTCAGAACAGGAAATATTGTAATTTCAATGAAGAAACACGAAAATAAATTATCTCTCAGCATTCAGATACCCGATGAAATCACATGCATTTCAACCATTGATAAATCAAAGAAAATATTGAAACCAGGCATCCATAAATTAGAAAAAAATCTTCAAACAGATATGTGATTTTCCCTTTTTTTTGAGTGTATTTACACTATTGAGTTTTTCTGGTATTATAATATTGCCTGTCCCGTACGCGGGCGGAGTGTGAAACTTTGAGCCAACACCAAAAAAAAGGGAGCCAAGTCTGACATGCAAGACATGCCGGAAACGGAAGTCGCGGTGTTCAGCAAGGCACCCACCTGTTAATTAGGGTCTCAAAAGTTGCACCGTCTACGGCGGGACGGGTGAAACATTTGTGGGTAGGTGGCCGAGTGGAAATGGCAGCAGACTGTAAATCTGCCGGCGTTAGCCTACGGAGGTTCGAATCCTCCCCTGCCCACTTAAAGAGATTAAAATTTTTGTATAAGTATAATTCTACATCATGCGGGGTTAGTTTAGTGGCAAAACATCAGCCTTCCAAGCTGATTATACGGGTTCGATTCCCGTACCCCGCTCTTAAGTTATTTCAAGGTCAATGTGACATCTTTTTTACCAGGGAGCATCTAAAATGAAAGTGGAGATACAACAACTTCCAAAGTATGGCAGAAAAATATTATTCGAAATTGAAGCAGAAAAAGTGAAGGAAAAGAAAACAGAAATAGTCCATGAAATTCAAAAAAGTGCTGAAGTTCCTGGCTTTCGAAAAGGAAAAGTGCCTGAACACGTCATTGAATCCCGTTACAGCGATGTCATAAAGAAAAACGTTCTTGAACGCATTATCACTGATTCTTATCTTGCTGCTGTGAAAGAACATAATCTTTCGCCAGTGATTGATCCTGAAGTGGCTGATGTAAAATTTAATGATACAATCAGTTTCAGCGTGTATGTGGAAGTGAAACCAGAAGTTTCCGTTAAAAAATACAAGGGACTGGTTGTGAAAGAGGTCACGCCTGAACCAGTTACAGAACAAATGGTTGATGAGGTTCTCGCTGACTGGGAGAAAAGAAAAGAATTTGCCAGTTCCATCATCGATCCCGAAAAGCGCGCTGTGTGGAGGAAAAAAATACGGGAGCAACTTGAACAATTAAGCCAACATCGGGCAAAAACACAGGAAGAACAGCAATTATGGGACCAGCTTTTCGAAAACAGCAGTGTGGAAATCCCTGAAAAACTTATGTTGCAAAGAGCAAGATATCTTACAAAACAACAGTTTAATTACATAGACACACAGAATAAAACAAAGGAAGAAATAGAAAAAATTGCAGAACAAATTTTTGAAAAAATGAAACCTGTTGCTGAAGAACAATTGAAAAAATATTTCATACTTGAAAAAATCGCAGAAATGGAAAATGTGCAGGTCACAGAAGAAGAAATTGAACAGGCAATCAAGAAAATATCACTGACCAGTGGTGAAGATTACCAACAGGTTACAAAACGACTGACAGACAGCGGAAAAATTTACGATCTGAAAGACGACATAAAAATAGAGAAAACATTCGCTTTGGTTAAAAATAGCGCTCAGAACATCAAGAAAATCTTACTTCCCGGAGAAGAGAATCATGAACACAAAAAACCACTCTTATAATCAGCTAATTCCTTATGTGATAGAGGTAACTGAAAGAGGCGAACGTGCTTATGACATCTATTCACGGTTACTTGAAGATAGAATTATTTTTATAGGATTCCCGATCACTGATGCTGTTGCCAATGCAGTAATTGCGCAACTGCTTTTTCTCCAGAACAAGGATGCATCCAAGGATATCAGTTTATTTCTGAATACTCCTGGTGGTTCAATCACTGCTGGACTTGCCATTTATGATACAATTCAATTTGTTAAGTGTGATGTCGCAACTTACTGTATTGGACAGGCAGCAAGTATGGGTGCTGTACTTCTTGCAGGTGGAAGGAAAAATAAAAGATTTGTTCTCCCACATTCAAGAGTTCTCATTCATCAACCATTCGGAGAAATCGGTGGAACAACAACAGACGTTAGCATCCACACGAGAGAAATGATAAGATTGAGAAACATCATCAATGAAGTGCTGGCAAAACACACAGGCCAGACACTGAAAAAAATTGAAAAAGACACTGAAAGAGATTACTTCATGGATGCAGAAGAGGCAGTAAAATACGGACTTGCAGACAAAATTATTTATCCGGATAGTAAGGATTGAAAATGGTAGACAATAAAACGCAAAATAAGAAAAAGAACATCAGGCCTTTTGTACCACTGCGGGACATCGTCGTTTTTCCAAACATGGTTGTACCACTTCTGGTCGGCAGACAACGTTCCATCAATGCAGTTGAAGAAGCAATGAGCACAGACAACATGCTTGTACTGGCTTTTCAACGCGACCCAAAGGTGGAAGAAGTTCGCTTAGATGACATCTATCAAACCGGGGTAACCGCCAAACTTGTCCAGAGTTTAAGAGAAGCCAGCGGTACAATGAAAATACTCGTTGAAAGCATTGAGCGGGTCAAAATTTCAAAGGTTATCACTGACAAAAAATACTTTTCATGTTACATTGAACAGATTGAAAGGGTATCAGTAAAAGACAAAGAAACTGAAGCACTTTCACGCCTTCTTCTTGACCTGGTCGAGAAATATATTAATTTGAACACTTCCATTCCAAAAGAGTTTTATGGAACCCTGGTTACCATTGATGAACCATCAAAACTTGCTGATTCTGTTGCAGGATATCTGCCATTGAAGTTCAAGGACAAAATTCTAATACTTGAAATTCTTGATGAAAAAGAGCGACTTAAAAAACTCATAGATATTATCAATTCTGAAATCAGTGTTCTTGAAATCCAGAAGGAAATCCAGAACAAGGTATTAAAAAAGGTTGAGCAAACCCAGAAAGAATATCTTCTTCACGAACAACTGAAAACGATTCAACAGGAACTCGGCAAGGAAACAGAAAGTCCTGAACTGGCACAATTGCGGGAAAAAATACTTGCCGCCAGGATGTCAAAAGAGGCAGAAACCAAAGCCCTCGAAGAGCTTAACAGATTAAGCAAAACAATGCCTCTTTCGCCTGAAGCCACAGTGATAAGGACGTACATTGACTGGCTTATTGCCCTTCCATGGAACAGCCAGACATCTGACAATCTTGATATTGAGCATGCAAAAAAAGTACTTGACGAAGACCACTTTGGACTTGAAAAGGTAAAAGAAAGAATTATTGAGTATCTTGCAGTGAGAAAAAAAACAGAATCCCTGAAAGGCCCTATACTCTGCTTTGTTGGACCTCCTGGATGCGGGAAAACATCTCTCGGCAAGTCCATTGCAAGATGCATGGGAAGGAAATTTGTCAGGATTTCTCTCGGAGGGGTCAGAGATGAAGCAGAAATCAGGGGTCACAGAAGAACATATATTGGAGCTCTACCTGGAAGAATTATTCAGTCAATAAGAAAGGCAGGTGTTAATAACCCTGTGTTTCTACTTGATGAAATAGACAAACTCGGCACTGATTTTCGAGGAGACCCTGCAAGTGCGTTGCTCGAAGTGCTTGACCCCGAACAAAATCATATGTTTTCAGACCATTATCTTGAGGTGGAATTTGACCTTTCAAAGGTGCTTTTTATCACAACAGCAAATACAGAATTCACAATTCCGCCGCCACTGCTTGACAGAATGGAAGTAATAAATCTGCCAGGTTACACCAGCTGGGAAAAGCTCCAAATCGCAAAACATTTTCTCATTCCGCGCCTTTTACCTCAACATGGTTTGAAAAATGAAGAGATACAAATTTCTGATAATGCCATAAACAAAATTATCAGGGAATACACAAGAGAAGCAGGAGTCAGAAATCTTGAAAGGCAACTTGCAGGCATTTGCAGGAAGGTGGCAAGAAGAATTGTTGAAACAAAAAATATCAAACTTCCCTGCAAGGTCGGAGTAAACAATCTCGTTGAATACCTTGGCCCAGAAAAATATACATCCCTGACAAGAGCCAAACAACCTGCTGTGGGAGTTGCCACAGGAATGGCATGGACTGAATATGGTGGAGACATACTTTTTACTGAAGTTTTGCTGATGAAAGGAAAGGGAAAACTCATCATCACAGGACAGCTCGGTTCAGTAATGAAAGAATCTGCGCAGGCGGCATTGAGCTTTGTCAGGGCTAACGCTGAAAAACTTGGGATATCTCCGGATTTTGCAGAAAAACATGACATCCACATTCATGTGCCAGAAGGAGCGATTCCAAAAGATGGTCCATCAGCAGGAGTAACAATTGTCACTGCGCTCGTTTCAGCACTGACAGGAAGAAAGGCAAGATGTGACGTCGCAATGACTGGAGAAATCACATTACAGGGTAAGGTACTAAGGATTGGGGGATTGAAAAGCAAAATTCTTGCTGCGCACAGGGCAGAAATTTCAACAATCATTATACCAGAAGAAAACGAAAAAGACCTCGAAGAAATCCCGAAATCAGTAAGAAAAGAATTGAAGATCATTCTTGTTGACAATGTTATGGATGTTCTGAGCATTGCGTTGCTTGAACCAGAAACAACGAAAAAAGAACAACTTCTATCCCTCCAGCCAGGAGCAAAGGTATGATGAAGAAAAGACTTTTTACACCAGGGCCGATATCAGTACCTGAGGATGTTTTGCTTGAAATGGCAAAACCCATCATTCATCACAGAACACCAGAATTTCTTGAAATAGCAAAACAGGCGATTGAGGATTTGAAATACTTTTTTCAAACCAAAAATGATGTATTCATCATTGCTGGTTCTGGAACTGCTGCAATGGAAGCAGCAGTCGTAAATGTTCTTTCGCCGGGAGAAAAGGCGCTTGTAATTTCTGCTGGTAAATTTGGTGAAAGGTTTGTTGAACTTGTAAAAACATTTGGAGCCGAAGCCATTGTGATTGAACCGGGCTGGGGGAATCCTGTGGATTTAGAAAACATAAAAAGTGTTCTCAAGCAGAATCGTGATATCAAAGCAGTTTTCGCAACATTGGTGGAAACATCCACAGGAACTTCTTATGATATTGAAGGACTGGGAAAACTGGTCTCTGATTTTCCTGAAACATTGCTTATTGTTGACGGCATCAGCGGACTTGGCGCTGTTGAATGTAAAACAGACCTGTGGGGTATTGACATACTTGTATCTGGTTCTCAGAAGGCATTGAGTTTGCCTCCAGGGCTTTCGTTTATTTCTATCAGCGAAAAAGCATGGGAAAAAATCAATAACTCCAGCACTCCAAGGTATTACCTGGATTTGAAAAAGTATAAAAAGGCGATGGAAAAATTTGACTTTCCATTTACAATGGCTGTCAGTCTTGTTTGTGGACTGAAAAAGTCGCTTGAAAAGATAAAGCAACAGGGGATTGAAAATCTGTGGCGAATGCATAGAAAAAGGGCAATGGCAGTAAGAGGTGCTGCAATTGCGATGGGACTTGAAATATTTTCAAAGTCGCCATCTGATGCAGTCACAGCCATTGTTTTGCCTCACACCATCGATGGTGAAAAGTTCTGTTCTGACATGAGAAAAGAGTTTGGTATGTCTGTTGCTGGAGGCCAGGATAAACTGAAAGGTAGGGTCATCAGAATCTCTCACTTTGGATATCAAGATGATTTTGACACAATCGCTGTAATCGCAGGTATTGAGGTGATGCTCAAGAAATATAAACACCAGGTGGAATTAGGTTCTGGTGTGAAACAAGCCATGAAGATACTTTTTTCATTACAGTAAAATGTCAAATTTCAATGTGCAACTAACAATTGGTGCAAAAGACGAAAAATCTAAAAAAGATACCTCTTGTTCTTTCCTTTTTTACCAGTTATCCCCACAAATCAGGAGCACCCATGAAAGATTGGGAATGGCTGTTTTGCGATTTTTCAACAGTACTGACAGAACATGAAAAAAGCACAACCGATTCACGAAAAGGAGTATGGCAAATTGTCGATTACCAGACAGATGATTTTTCAGGAAAACTTATCCTTGCTCAGCCGACAAGTGATGCGCCTGATGTTCGAGTAAGAATCCCATTAAAGGGGACTTACGACATTTATCTCGGGCTTTTTCAGAATTTTTGCGACCGCGTTAAAGTGAAATTTTCCACTGATTCTGTTTTTGAAAGAGTCAAGCATTCCTCAAAGGTCATCAGACAACAGGCATTTGAAGAAGTTTACTGGAAAACAGAAGCATTGGATGGCGAAAAAGAACTTATTATCAGACAGGAACAAGGTATAAGAGCATCTGTTGGATATATTATGGCAAAAAAACCACAGCAAAAAAACAACAAAAAAGAATACCTGATTCACCTTACAGATGATGGATTTCCTTCAAACTATGGAATTCCTGAAGATGTTGACGATGCCTGCTGGAACATCATCGCTTGCAGCAGATTAAGTGTTGATTATGTTTCAAGGGGTATCAATCCAACAAGCATGGCAGATTATCCTACAAGACACGCTTCTTTGAGAAGAAACCCTGAAAAATTGCTGAAAACAGAATTCCCGGCTCCAATTTACAGGCAATGTTATGAAGCCCTTGCGAAATTTTTCAAAGAAAACAAAAATGTTCCTGAAAGATACTTTAAAATCGCAAAAAATGCAGGCATCAAACCACTTGCCTACTGCAGGATGGCAATGTATCATGCCAATCCCCCATGGGATTGTTTTCGTTCAGATTTCTATGACGAGCATCCAGAGTTCAGATGCATTGATATTGATGGGATGCCGGTAAACAGATTGAGTTTTGCTTACCCTGAGGTGAGACACGAATTTATCAAATTATTTACAGAAGGAATTGAAATGGGTGCTACTGGAGCATCAAATTGTTTTGTCAGGGGATTCCCGTTTGTCTGTTATGAAGAGCCAGTGAAAAAACGATTTAAAGAAATTTATGGCCAAGACATCACAAAATTTCCAGAGACAGACCAGAAGGTTGAAAATGTAAGATGCGAATTTATGACCCAATATATGAGAGAATTGAAAGATGCTCTGAAAAAGGTGGGCGGGAACGATGTTCTCAATATGGCAATTGTACACGCAAATGAAGATGCATGTTCATATTATGGTCTTGATATAAAGACATGGGTAAAAGAGGGACTTGTGGATATTCTGTGTCCATATACATGGACTTTTGAAGGAAGACCTGAAGAAATTGATATGGATTTTTTTGTCGAAGCAGTAAAAGGAAGTAATGTAAAACTTTTGCCATTTCTTGGTTCAATGTATAATGATAATAATCCTTTGAATTTCTTGCAGAGAGCGCTTGTTATGACAAAGTATCCTATTGATGGATTTTCTTTCTGGGATGGAGTTGACCACAGAGTAGATCCAATGTTCCATATGATCATCGAAGCACTTGTCAGTAAACAATCAATAAAAGAAGCCATTGACAAACTTCATAACTGGCCAGAGTGTCGGGTTCTGGTGACTCTTCAGGGCACGAAAATTAACAAGCACAATTACGGATTGTCAATGTAATGAAAACAATCAATGTTGGTATTGCAGGTTCCTGTGGAAGGGGAAGTTCTTTTAGGATTGCGTGTGAAGCAAGTGGCATATTGAAAATCCATGCTGTATGCGATATTAATGAAGAAAAACTCGAGGAATCACGAGTTATGCTCGGCGCAAAAGAAAAATACCTCGACTACTATGAAATGCTTGAAAAATCAGATATTCAGGCAGTAATCATTGGAACCCCGATGAACTTTCACGCACCCCAGGCAATTGCTGCATTAAAAAAAGGAATCCATGTCCTTAGTGAAGTACCGGCAGCTGTATCCATTGGAGAATGCAAAGAACTTGTCCATGCTGCAAGACAATCAAAAGCAGTGTATATGATGGCTGAAAATTATACGTACATCAAAACCAATGTCATCGTAAGAGAAATTGTGAAAAGGGGGCTATTCGGCATACCTTATTATGCTGAAGGCGAATATATTCACCAGCTCAAGCAACTCAATGAAATCACAAAATGGCGAAGGAAGTGGCAGACAGGAATCAATGGTATCACCTATGGTACTCACAGTTTGGGTCCAATATTACAATGGATGGATCCTGACAGAGTAATATCTGTCTGCTGCGCTGGAAGCGGACATCATTATAAAGACCCGAGAGGTAATTTTTATGAAAATGAAGATACATGTGTTATGCTATGCAAAATGAAAAGTGGAGGACTTATAAAAATCAGGGTGGATATGCTTTCTGATCGACCTCATGCAATGACAAACTATCAACTTCAGGGGACTGATGGCTGCTACGAATCTGCAAGAGCGCCTGGAGAAAGAAACAGAATCTGGTTGCGTTCAAAGTGTAGGGACATGACCTGGATGGACATTGAACAACTTGAAGATGAATTTCTTCCACAACAATGGAAAACGCAAGCAGAAATTGCAATGAAAACTGGTCATGGCGGCGGAGATTACTTTGAGGTCATCGACTTTGTCAATGCGATAACAGGGAAAAAAGAATGTCCTATTGGTATAGACCAAGCAATGGATATGACGCTACCAGGACTTGTCAGTCAACAATCGATTATACAAAATGGAGCGTGGCTTGAAGTTCCTGATTCAAGGCAATGGAAATAAAAAGGGGTTGATATGAAAGCAATAAAGGTCGGGGTTATTGGCGTGGGAAGAGGAATGAGTTTTGCTCTTGGTGCACAACATGCTGGAATGAAACTTGTGGCAATATGTGATATATGGGAAGAAAAGTTAAAAGAAGCAGAAAAAAAACTCAAGGTGAAAACATACACTGATTATGACAATTTTCTTTCACACGATATGGATGCTGTGGTGCTTGCAAATTACTTTCATCAACACGCACCTTTTGCAATCAAAGCATTGAAAGCAGGCAAGCATGTGTTAAGTGAAACATCGTGCAATAGTACTCTTGCAGAAGGAGTTGAACTGTGCAGAACTGTTGAAAAAACCGGTCGTATTTATATGCTTGCAGAAAATTATCCATTCACTGTCTTCAATATGGAAATGAGAAGATTGTACAAAAGTGGTGAGATTGGCGAAGTCACCTATGCTGAAGGAGAATATAATCATCCGATGTCTCCAGAAGCACGTTGTTCTTTATCACCTGGTGTTAATCACTGGCGCAACTGGATGCCCCCCACATACTATTGTACACATGCTCTTGCCCCACTTATCTATATCACAGAAACAATGCCTGTAAAGGTGAATGGCCTTTCAATCGCAAGGAAAAAGATAAACAAACACACTGCCAGAAGAGGAGACCCTGGTTTCGTGATACTGTGTAGAATGGACAATGGGGCAGTGTTCCGACTTTTTGGATTGGTGCTTCCAGGACACAGCAACTGGTATAGAATTCATGGAGACACAGGCGCAATGGAGATAACAAGGGGTCCAGGATACTTTGGTCCCGGACTTATCAGGGTTTGGCATGAACCATGGACAAGAAAAAAGAATCAGTCGCTTGAAAAAACATATGTCCCTGAATGGCCGGAAAAAGCACAGCTGGCTAATCGCGCAGGCCATGGAGGCGGAGATTTCTGGGTCAACTGGTATTTTGCACAGGCAATAAGAACAGGAAAACAACCATTTTTCGATGTCTACAAGGGCGTTGCAATGAGTTCTGTTGGAATACTTGGCTGGAAAAGTGCGCTTGAAGATGGAAAACCATTCCAGGTACCTGACTTCAGAAAAGAAAGTGAAAGAAAAAAATATGAAAATGATCACTGGTCACCTTTTCCTGGAGCAAAAAATCAATTGCCACCAAGCATTCTCGGATTTATTGAGCCAGAGCCGGAAGATATTGCCTTTGCAAAAAAGGTCTGGGAAAAAATAGGATATATGGGAAATGATTAAAAAGCACCGTTCGCCTTAATGTTCTCCCGCAAGGCACAAGGATGTGAAGAGGGAAATTGCAAGAAAACAGGTAGAAGAAAAGAAAACAGGGAAAGAGGATAAAGGAGAGAGTGAAAAAAGATAGAGTAAGGATAGGACAAAACTGGCAGAACACAAATGTTGACAAGGAGGTACAATGATTACGTGGATAATATTGATATTGATTATGGGATTGATGTTGCTTTTCTTTCCTGAAAAGATTGTTGAGAATGACTGGTTAAAACAAATGGGACTTGCAATCACTTTGATATGCATCGGCATAGGCATGAGGATGTCAGCATTGAGAAGAAAAGGAACAAGAGAAAAACTTGAAGCAAAAGTCAAAGAACTTGAAAAAGAAATAGAAACTTTGAGAAGTCAAATACCTCAGCCGCAAGCAGCAGAAGAAAAAAAGAACAAAACCCATAAGAATTTTATCCTCATTCAATCAAAATGGTTTTATCCATTGTGATTCCTGTTTTTAATGAGGAACAAACAATCAGAGAGATTGTTCTTCGTGTAAAAAACGCAGACACCGTAAATTTAAAAAAACAAATTATCATTGTCGATGATGGTTCTACTGATAATACTTCATATATTCTTCGGGAAATTCAAAAAACCTATGGTGAAATTTTAATATTGCGGCATACTCACAATAAAGGAAAAGCAGCGGCTTTGAAAACAGGTTTTCAAGTAGCAACCGGGGACATCATCATGATACAGGACGCTGATTTAGAGTACGACCCTTCTGATTATAACAAATTGATTAATCCAATTGTAAATGGTGAAGCAGACATTGTCTTTGGTTCAAGATTTAACTATGGCAGACCAGAAGGCATGTCATTTTTTAGATACCTCTGCAATAGATTTTTAAGCGGCCTTTGCAATGTGCTTTATGGTACAAAAATTTCTGATATGGAAACCGGATATAAAGTATTTTCAAAAAAAGTCCTCGATCACATTAATATTGTTTCAGATGGATTTGAGTTTGAGCCAGAATTTACTATTCTTGCAGCAAAACACAGCTTCAGAATTAAACAGGTTGGCATTAAATATTACCCGAGGGCATACGCGCAGGGAAAGAAAATAAAATTCAGGGATGGACTTCTTGCTTTATCAACAATTTTTAAAATGAAATTCAGGAGATAAATATGTCAAAGTTATTTAACGTCGTCTTGCTTTTTTTGATCTCTGGATATTGCCTGATTGCAGCAGAATTTCCACTTAAAGACGTTTGTTATAATGCATCAATGGAAATATCAGGAAACTGGCTTTTCAAATTTGACAGTTCTGACCTCGGAATAAAGGAAAAGTGGTATGAAAAGAATTTTGATAGGTCTAACTGGGGAAAAATCAATGTCCCTGGAGTATGGAATAAAAAACCTGGTGAAATTTCCTATCCATGTCCTGAAACTGTTGGCTGGTATTGCTGCAATGTAGCAATCCCAGCCACATGGAAAGAAGAAGTACTGATGGTATTTCTGGGCTCAATGTATATCACTGATGTGTGGATTAATGGCAAATATGCCGGAATACACAGGGCGGGATATACTCCATTTATGATTGACATCACAAAATTTATTAAACCAGCGGAAAAAACGACCATCGTCGTAAGGGTTGATAACAGACGGGGTAAAACAATTCCTTCTACTGGTATGGGATGGCACCCTTTTGGTGGAATTTATAGAGAAGTTTATCTTATCCATAGAGGATTTGTTCATCTTGAGTCAATTGCAAGTTCAACTCAGATCAATGGTAATCAAGCTGTATTCAAACTCACAGCAGATGTTGTAAACAATTCAAAAACAAACTACTCAGGCAACATAACTGTACAACTGAAGGATAAACAAAAAACTGCTGGCTCCCGAACAACTTATGCTCAAGTTCCTGCTGGTTCAAGAAAAAAAATTATTGTTTCAATTCCTGTTCAAAATGCTAAACTTTGGTCACCTGACAATCCGTATCTTTATACTGTAAATCTTACTCTACCCTACAGAATCACTCAGAAAGTTGAATTTCAAACCGGATTGCGACAATTCCTTGTAAAAGACGGAAAATTTTATCTTAATGGAAAACGGATATGGCTTCAGGGATTTGGAAATCATGAAGAATATTCAGGATATGGGCCATGCGCAAATGAAAAACTTATGAAAAGAGACCTTTTGCTGATGAAAAATGTTTTCAATGCCAATACTATCAGAACAGGACATTATCCATTTCATCCGTTGTTTTTTGAATTGTGCGACAAACTGGGCTTTATCGTGCATACTGAAATACCTGCCTGGCAGGTTGATAAAAACTTTATGCAATCAGACGAAGCATGGAATCTCTGGCTGAAAGGACAACTTGAAGAAATGGTTTCAAGTTTCAGAAATCACGCTTGCGTGGCTTTCTGGGGGCTTTCCAATGAACTTTACAATGTTCCGCTGTACCATAGAAAGGCATATGATTTTGTCCATTCTCTTGATCCCGACAGATTTATTACTATTGTCTGCGCTTCAACTGCTGACCTTGAATCAAATAAAATCGCGGATATCGTCGCAAGAAACTTTCATTATGGCTGGTATCATTCACAAAGTGTTTATGCTCTCAGAGATAATCTACCAGTTGTATTAAGAGCTTCAGAAGGAAAACCAATCTGGGTTGCAGAAATTGGCGCGCTTGCAAACTATGAAAAATATTCAGGCGGATATGGAGACCAGTCAAGGGGTTCAGAAACCTATCAGGATAAAGTAGTAAGATACGGTGTTCAGTACTGCGCAACTCAAACAGACCAGATTTGTGGTATCAGCGTGTGGACTTTGTCAGATTTTCATGGAAGCAATCAGTTTTTACCTCATGGAATTCTTGACGAAAACAGAAAGCCAAAAATTCTTGGATATACAATTTGCAACCTGTTTAATGGAAGCATACGGGTGTATATTTGTGAAGAAGATACTATGGTTAAACAGGGCGTATATCGGGCATCATTGAGATACTTCAATCCTGAAGAAAAGAATTTTCAAAATTTGATCGCAAAATGGTGCATTGTTAAGAATCAGAAAAAGATTGCATCAGGAAGTTTTAATTTCTCTGTTCGGGGAACACGACAGGGAGAAATTGGAAACATAGAATTTCAAACGCCAGAACAATCAGGTCTATACAGTTTATGGGTTGAACTTTTTGACTCAAATGGTAACTGGCTTTATACAAACAGTGGCTTTTTTGATGTCAAAGAAGTAGAAATACCTGGTGTTTTAAAGGTAAAGACAGACAAAAAGCACCAGAACTTAAAAATGATTTATCAGGGAATTCAAATACCTGTGTATGATGACATTGGACTGGTACTACCATTTGAACAGGGTAAATACCAGATGTATTTCAGAGCAGATGGCTATAAAGACATTGTTTACGATATTGAAATCACATCAGGAAAAGCCACTGAAATCTCAGTCAGGTTTGAAAAGTGAAGAAAAATCTTACAGTGTTTTTATTTATTGTTTCAGGGCTGGTCTGGCTTTATTTTTCTTTATTCCACTGTTTTGATGATGACGAATTCCAGCACTGCCATAATGCATACCTTATTTGGAAAGGGCTTGTTCCTTACAGGGACTTTTTTGAACACCATATTCCCCTATACCATATTTTGTTTTCAGCACTTTTTGCTTTTGACGCTGGCAGGTGGACAATTTTTCTATTCAGAATTGCCAGTGTTATTGCAAGTGCAGGCGTTTTTGTTCTCATTGGAAAATACCTGAAAAAAACTTATGACAGTGCTACAGCAATCATTTCTTTAACCCTTCTTGCATGTGTTCCGATGTTTTTGATTAAAATGACAGAAGCAAGACCAGAAAGCATCGCAGTATTTGTTTTTGCCCTTACAATGATTTTTGTCTTTTCTCACCATTTCGACCGCAATGTATTTTTCACAGGTATCCTTTCTGGTTTGATGGTGTGTTTTTCTCAAAAATACTTTTTTGTGTACATTGGAATTCTTGTTGCGTGCTTCATTATGCATGGAAGAAAACAAACTGTTTTTTTCATCGCAGGGTCATTTTCAATGTTCTTTGTTCTTATTCTTTATCTTGTATCCAAAGGGATTCTGCCTGATTTCATTAATTCAACATTGTTGATGAATATAAAATGGAAATACAGATTTTCACCAGCAGGATATTTTTATCAGGCATTTCAGACAGCAGGATTTTTGATTGCCTGCGGTATCGCAGGAATTATTGGAGAATTTTTCATTTCAGGAAATAAGAAAAAAGCAATGTCGTTGTTTTCAATCATGATTGGATGTTTGCTTGCCATTGTTATTGTTCCTGTTCCTTACAGACAAGTATTTTTACCATTTTTCGTTGTTCTAACAATTGCAGGTGGCTGGTTTTTCTATCATTTTTTGCAAGTTTTCCAGTCCCAGAAATTGAAAATTATCGCAGCCACAATAGTTGTTGTATGCGCAGTATCAGGCGCAATACCAATCATTTCACAGCAAGCAACTCAAAAAAATTCTCCAGACCTTTGCACTATGAAAAAGGCAGACGAAATCTCGCCTGGAACACCATTTTTTGATGGCCGCTGCCTGTTGTTTTACAGAATGCATACAGGATATTTTGGATTTATGCATCACGAACTTCTTGAAATGATTGATTTGCAGGAATATTCTGTCCAGACCATCGAAGCAATAAAGGAAAACCATTATCCTGTTGTCATTTATGATTACAGGGTAAAGCAGATGCCAGATGAAATCCAAAATTTTATTCAAAAACATTATTGCTCCACAGGATTTGGTGATATTTACATGCCAGGGATAACAATTGACAGGGCAGAATTTATTGATGGAAAAGCAAATTTTGAGATAAATGTGTCTGGCTGGTACAAAATTAAGTTAGAAGGAGAACATCTCTTAATTGATGGGAAAACTGTCTCTGATAGAGATATCATTTTTTTGCAGCGCGGCAATCATACAGCAGAAATCACCGGGTTTATTGAATATTTAACAGCGATACTTGAAAAACGATTATGAAACCAAAAATTGAACCAATTCACTTTCTGATCATTTTGTTTTTTGCGATAATTGTCTTTTCAGGACTTGCACACCACATCAGTTGTATCAAATTTCCATATCCAATTGATTATAGAGAAGGAGTTGTTCAATACTGGGTAAATTCCTTTGTAAAGGACAAATCCCTTTATCCAGAAATTCAGCAATTTCCACCATATATGCACAACCCCTATACTCCACTCTACATTGTCTTTGCTGGATTTTTAAATCGGCTGATGCCAGCAAGTTATGTATTTCTTTCAGGAAGATTATTAAGTTTTCTTTCTTTGATTCTATCCTGCTTTTTAATTTTTTTGATTGCACAAAGATACAGTTCAAAAGTCGCGGGTGTTTTTGCTGCAGGGATTTTTTTCTGTTCGCCTGTTGTTATCAATTATGGAAGCATTGAAACAGTTGATATGATGGCGCTATGCTTAGGACTATCAGCGATTTTTCTGGCAATAAGGAAAAGCAATTCTTCTGGCGTATTATCAGGAATTTTGTCCGCAGCAGCCATCTTAACAAAACCGGTTTTTGTTTTGCCTGCCATCAGCATTTTTATTTCAGTGCTCTATAACAAAAACATCAGGAAGATTTATTTTCTGGCTTCATTTGCCAGTTGTCTCTTCCTTGCCTTTCTCATTCTTTTTGCAAAAAACAAAGGCATATTCACACATTTGATTGTGATGAACATACTACCACTCAGTCTTTCTCACTTTGTTAATCTGTTTTCAACTGTTGCGCCAAGACATGTGATTTTATTCATTCTACTGGGTGCATTTGTTTTCACAAACAAAAATAAAAAAGACCCTTTTTACTGGTATTGCACGCTTTCTCTGCTTACACTTGTGTTTTCAGCAAAAATTGGTTCTGAAGCAAACTATTTTCTTGAAATCATAGCAGTTTCATCGATTGCATCTGGTATTATCCTTACAACCATTGATGCGCCGTTAAAACAAACGGTTTTGCTTTCGTGCATTGCGCAATTATTTCTTTTTCTACCATTCAAACCAGCGCCAGTATTTACAAGAACCTATGGACAGGAAATTCCTACTTCATTGAGTACAGAACCTGATAAAATTTTGAAGGAAGCAGGTGACTTAATTACTGGTGAAATATTATCATGTTCAGACCCCATACTTTCAGAAGACATCGGATGGCTGGTACTATGTCAGAAAAATGTTTATATTGAACCATATCAGTTTTCTCAACTTGCAAAATACAAAAAATGGGACGAAACACCCATTGTTGAAATGATAAAAGAAAAACAGTTTAATTTAATCGTGATGAATGCTGGAAGTTTTGAAAAAAATTGTGTTTCATTTACAGAAAACATGTTGAGGGTGATAAAAGAGCACTATACAATTAAAAGGGTCATAGGCAATTTTTATTTGCTCGAACCAGTAACATGGACGGACAGTATCCAGGCAAATTAACGTTAGCCGGAACCAGTAGATGCAACCTTCATGTTGCGAAGGATATTTCCTAGATCCTGCGACTACCAAAAAATTTTATAATCCTACTTTTTCCATTCCTGTCGTAGAACTTCCACTATTTTTTCTTTAAGTCCTGTGATTTCCTTTGTAGCGACAATCCATACTATTTCCAATCTCACACCAAAATAAAAATGTATTAGTTTATCCCGCATTCCAGCAATATCTCTCCAACTTACGTCAGGATATCTTTCTTTTAGTTCAGAAGAAATATTCTTTGCAGCTTCTCCAATTACTTCAATATTCCTTATCACTGCATCTTGCTTTTCATCATTTTTTTGAAAATCTTCATATCTTAAGCCACTCACATATTTACTTATTCTCTTACATGCCTCAAGCATATCCATCAGAAATTCTTTATCAGTTCTCCGCATAAATAATTTCTCTTTTTATCTCTTCTTTGATGTGGGGAATTCTTATTGTCTCAACACTATCTCTTGTTATAATATCAACTTTCCTCCCAAAAATTCCTTCCAGATAATCTATAAGTTCTAAATATTTTGCAAATGTTATTTTTTCTATGTCAAACTCAATATATATATCTATATCACTTTTTTCAGTTTCTTTCCCTTTTGCAAAAGAACCAAAAACCCCTATTCTCAAAACGCTGAATTTTTCTTTAAGATTGTGTTTGTGTTTAATTAAAACCTCAATAATTTCATCAAGCGTTTTTCTCATGTTTTATCCCTCAATTGTTTTGTTCCTTCTTCTGTTAGATTATAAAGTTTATAAACCAGGTGGTCAATTTCCCTTTCATGATATCCGCAATGGTCTCCGTAATAGTAACCGCAACCTTCATGTTGCGAAGAATATTTCCTAGATCCTGCGACTACCAGGTTTACATCCGAAAATTCGCTCCTTTCTCATTCGGTGCCAATACTTTTCTTTTGAAATAGGATAGCTCCCATATATGTTTTCACATTTTCAATTTTAATATTTGGATAATTGTGCTTAAAAGATTTGATAAGTTTGTTTTCGCTTAGGACTGGATGGTTTTCAAAAATGAAATTCAAAAAATTCTTAATTTTATCATCATTAGAATAAACCAAAAGAAATGGCATTATTATGTTAAAAAACATCTCATTTTTTCTCTGGGCGCCGATTCCCTCAAAATTCATTATTTTCTTTACTACTTTTTCTGGGTCTTGATTGATTGGTTCTGCCTTAATATGCTCTAAGAAGAAATTTGCAATACCTTCTTTAATTGTCTTTGATAGAAGAATTGAGATTCCTGTAATCCTTTTCTCTGGAAAATTTGCAGGTCTTATTCCTTTATAGTTCCAAACAGATTTATCTAATTTAAGGGAGAAATCAAAATCTTTAGGTAGGGGCAAAAAATCTTTTGCCCCGTCTATAAAGCCAGCCCTATGTAAAAGCGCTTTTTCTATGACATGTTTTTCTTTTAGCTTTCTTATTTCAGAATATGGGGTCATTAAGGCAAGCTCAAGGAAATTCACTTTATTATTAGGATAGCCAAGGGAAAGCATTATTTCTCTATATAACGCTTCATCAGGCAGAGCAATTTTTAAAAGATTTTGCATTCTTTGTTTTTTGAGTTCAAGCCATTTTTCACCGAGATTGTTTAAATCCATTGTCATTTTTTATAGATAATATTTGTCTGATTCCCATTTCAATGGGTTATTGATTATATAATCACCAATTTTTTTTAATTCCTGTTCATTACGGGTAATGTGTTGATAATAATTCCTTTGCCACAATTTGCCATTAAATGGTTTCCATTCATTATTTTTTACATTACGAATATATTCATTTGTTGTCATTGTTTTAAACCATTGTATAATTTTCGGTAGGGGCGAACTTATGTGTTCGCCCATATCATTGGGGCAGACACGTAGGTCTGTCCCTACATTGATTATGATGAAATGAATGTGATTTGGCATTATGATGTATTGGTCACATTGTATATCTGGAAATTTATTCATTATTTCAAAATACCATTTTTCAATCATTTTGCCTGCATCATTTAACATCATTTTCCCATCAACCAAATTTCCAAACAAACATTCACGGTTTCTCGTGCCAATCGTAACAAAATATGCCCCAGGTTGGGAATAATCATATTCATTTAATCGAATAGAATGTCTATGATGGTGGTCAGGGTCAAATTTCATCTTTTCACACGCTCCTTGCTTTTTCTAATCTTGTTTTTATAAGTTCTGCAAATGCTTAGCGGAGCTGTTAAAACCTCCAACCCTCTTTTTGAAACAGTTCTTTTAAATTTATAGACTCAATACCATAATTTTTTGCAACAGCAGGTATTCTATTAGACTTAAGTTTTGATTCCTCTGTAACAACTATGTATTCTTTTGATGAAAATAAGCTTTGTTTCTCTTTGTTTTTCAACACCATTGCAAAGGCTATAATCCAAGGATCTGCATTTGGTCCACCAGGCTTTTCAGGTTTTGCTAAGAAGGGATTTTTTTCTAAAATTTCTTTGACCATCTTTATCTGCTCTAAATCAGGTTTTATAAACATTTTCTTTTTGTTTCTTATCCATTTTTTGAGTTCATCATCCAGTAATTCCTCTTTCACCTCATCAGGGGCAATTAATCTTCCATCTTTGAAAAGTTTTTCCATATTTTTCCAAACACTTGGGAAGGTATTTGCTGGGTATCTGTCTTTCATTTCTATTATGGAACTGGCGTCTATTATATAAATATATTTTCTCATTATCTCTGAGATAATGATCTTTCCAGTTTGTCTAATCGGTTCAGTTTTATGGATAAGAATTCAACCATGTCTTGCGTAGTAATAAATCCTTTTTCTTTGCTTTCTAAAACAGTTAAGATGAATTTATTTCCTTTCTCCTGAATACATCTTTTCTCAGGTAGAATGATAAAGGCTTTTTTCTCAGGAATTTCCTGCATCTCTAATTTCGCTTTTTGCTCCTCATATTCTTGGTAGCCTATTAAATTCAAAATTCTTAATTTTGTAAGAAGGGCTTTTTTACTGACCTTAAATTTTCTTGATAGATTTTCAATTATTTCCTGTGTAAGTTGTTTTGTTTTAAGAAATGATATAAAAAGTTCATCTTTTCTAAGTTCTTCTTCTGGGATTAAAAATTCTGATGCGAAACTATCACACCATCTTTCTATTTCTGTATAAGTGGTCAAATCTTCCACATAGAGTTCAGGAATGCCTAAAAGTAGATGAGCATATTCATGAAATAAAGTAAAAATTCTGGCAAGAATATTATCCTCAGAGTTTATAACTATTACATAGGGTGGGGTATCCATCAAGGAGAAACCTCTTGCATCTTTTAAAGGAAACTTAAATTGAAATACCAAAATGTTTTTTGATTCAATAAAGTGTCTGAAGGTATTGAAGCCATCATAAGCATTTTTAAATGTATATTGTCCTTCAATAGAAATTCCTGATTCTCTTCGCTCTTTTTTAGCAATGTCCAGTGGACTATCATCAAGCTTGACTTGTTCTATTTTGGGCGTTGGGTCCATATTTAAGTTAAGCATCAATTCATTTGCAATGGAATGATAATAGCGTGCTTTTCTTATTGCAAGGCGTAGCTCCTTTGAAATTTCTGCTTCACTTTTAGGCAATACTCTAAAAGAAGAAGAAATGGCCGGTTCCTCTGGGGGCTGTGGAAGGAAAAAGGTAGATATGGGGCGTTTAAAAAGATGAGCAAGAATCTTAATTTGCTGAAAGGTTGGCGATTTTTTGCCTGATTCTATCTCTTGATAGTTCTCTTTTGAGGTTTTAAGTCTTTTAGATACCTCATCAATACTCCACCCTGCAGTTTCCCTTGCCCATTTTATAATAGCAGAATTTACTTCAACTTTAAATGATTCCTTGGGCATAATTTTCTCCTT
>JAKPDB010000057.1 GCA_029552985.1 bacterium | reverse complement strand
TATTCAGGTTATGATTATCAACGCAGGTATGATTAACTCTGAAACAATGCAAAAAAGCTTTGACAAAGGTTTGTTTGACAAATACACCGTTCCGTTTGATGCCATTGCAGCAACTAAACCTTTTATGATTATTGACGAGCCTCACAAATTTGGGCAAGGCAATAAGACTTGGGAGAACATTCAGAAAATGAAGCCCCAATTTATTTTGCGCTATGGTGCAACTTTTCAAGGTTATGAAAACTTGATTTACACTTTAACTGCCGTTGATTCATTCAACAGAAATTTAGTTAAAGGAGTAATAGGTCACATAACAGAATTTAACGCAGGTGAAAACGCCATTGTAAAATTCATTGATTCAGACGGCACAGAAGCCAGTTTTGAATTGATTGAAAACGACAGACGAAAAACAGTAACAGTCTCTAAAAAGGAAAGTCTGAAAAAGATACATCCTGAAATGTCTGACTTGGGAATTGAAAATTTGAATAAAAGCACGGTTGTTTTAACCAACGGTTTAGAAATGAAAAAGGGTGATAAAATAAACCCTTATTCATATGCTGAAAAGTTGCAGGAAACAATGATTCAAAAAGCAATAAAACACCATTTTGAAATTGAAAAACAACTATTGACAAGAGAAGTAAAGATTAAACCATTAACACTTTTCTTCATTGACAATATAGACGAATACCGAAATAAAGAAGGATATATCCGCAAAACTGTTGAGCAATACATCAAAGCAGAAATTGAAGAATTGCTTAAAACAGAAAAGGATGCTTTTTACAAAGCCTACCTTGAAAAAACATTGCTTGACCTTTCGGCAACACACGCAGGATATTTTTCAAAAGACAATACCGAAAAAGACGAAGCCATTGAAAAAGAGATAAACGAAATTTTGCACGACAAACAAGCAATGCTTGACTTAGAAAATCCAAGACGATTTATTTTTTCAAAATGGACTTTGCGTGAAGGTTGGGACAATCCAAACGTATTTCAGATTTGCAAACTCCGAAGCAGTGGCAGTGAAATTTCAAAACTTCAAGAAGTTGGTCGTGGTTTGCGTTTACCAGTGAATGAATATGGCAATCGTGTAAAGGACGAGCAATTTTATTTGAACTACTTTGTTGACTTTACCGAAAGCGACTTTGTAGATAAATTGGTTA
>JAKPDB010000055.1 GCA_029552985.1 bacterium | reverse complement strand
TCCTATGGCTTTTCTTAATATCAGAATGACGTCTGAAATATTGATTTCTGTGTCACTGTTCATATCTGCGCGGCTCTTCAGCCACAAAGGATATGGCGACGAATAGTTTTGAGCATTCACATTTACAGGCAGTTCAATTGCCATTCTCAAACATAGAATGACATCTGAAATGTCTATCGTGTCATCACCATTGATATCACCAAGATTCACATCAATAGTGAACAATCCTGATTGACAGAAAACAGTAATATTTTCTGCAAGCGAATTGTAAAAGCCAGTCTGGGTGATTGTAATGTTTGTTGTTTCTCCAACTGCTCCTTCCACAAAAAATGAAATGAAAACCAGAGAACCATCTATCTCTGGCAGTTCATCAAGGCCTGGATTCAATCCAGCGATACTTATTACACCAGGGGTCTCAACATTGTAAAAAAGAAGCCAGTCATCTGTCAATGTGCCTGTGAGTGCCTGTTGCGCTGTGAGAACATCCTGGTCGAATACAATTGTCATCTGAAATCCTGCAATTCCAGACGCATTGTCTATTTCAAGTGGCACCTGCACAGTGCTTGAAGGACTTGCTTTTGTATCAGGAACAGATACAGTTGCTGAAAAACCAGTAGAGGCAAGTATCGTAATTACCACAAAAAACATCACCAGTTTTACCATTTTCATTTTTCACACTCCTATTCATCAGGCGGCAATTCCTGCTGCCTGCAATACGGTGGAAGCAATTCTTCTTTTTCGTGCATAATCCATGGGAAAAGGAAAACGTTCACTCTTTTCACAATAGAAGGGCTTCCCTCACTCCAGAAATATCCGCCATCTGGGTAGGGTACCAGTTCTCCACCTTCTCCCTGGTCAAAGACATCATAAGCAATAACATATAAATTGTTGTCATCATAAGAGGTTGCGAAAGATATATCCATCTGATTGAGTTCAGCAGGTTCGGGTAGCCCTATACGCCATTCAACATCGTTTTGAACAGAATCCACTGGCATTCCACCAGTTGAAGAATACTTGCCTGCAAAGAGGGAATAGGTTGAATTTGGCTGACGATACACTGGTTGTATATGAGCAAAAATATCAACCCCTGGTGTTTCTCCTTGTTTTGGTTTCTGGTAAACATACAGGTCATCTTCTGCTTTAAAAATCTTACCCAGTCCGTCAACACTCCATGTCATTGTTTCTCCCTGCGCTGTTGTTGAATATTCATCAGGGCATCCCAGCAGGACAACACCCTGCATTTCTGTATCATCCTTAAAAACAATCGCAACCCTTAATGCATAGACCATTTCAGGTTCAGGAATATTGCAACTGATAGAAAAATCTCCGCTGTTTGTAATGTTCCAATCAATTGTTGTAACTGGTTGGCCCTGCCAGTCAAAGCCATGCTGAAATTCATATGCAAATGTGTATTTGAATACTTTGATTTCTTTTACCGCGCCACCCTCAAACTTTCTTGGTCCTTTCCAGTGGAGTGTTCCTGTAATTGTTACAATACCCTGTTCTGCTTCAAGAAGATTATCATCAGCAGGCGAAATAAATTCAATTTCAGGTGGGTCGTAAAGCGGATTTGTTTTAAATCCAAGCGCCTCAAAGGTTCTATTTGCAACAAATCTTGCATCATCAGCGTTATGATAATATGCCTCGTGGTCTATATCACCCACATCAATCAGCAGGGATGGATTGAGTCCGAGTCCTGTCATACTGACAATGGGAACTGCTCCATCGCTATCTGATTCCAATCTAGTGTGAAGAACATTATAGCCATTTTCAACAAGAAACCTGTTGATGGTTGCACCAATAGGAATTTCACCCTGTGTCAGGACAGACACCAGGTCAACAAGACCTATTTCATCTATTTCATCCATAGGCACTCCTTGTGAGGTAATGCCATAGAGAAAAGTATATTTGCTGCCTTTGTTGTCACTGTCATTTAATTGTTGCAGCCGCTGGTTGTAAAGAAGAGAACCGGTTCTTAAATCATAGATATTTGGTTGGGACTGGTATGCACTCTTAATCTGGAAATAACTATCAAACTGTAAAAATCTTCTTGCCTGGGGCGACCCATTTGTCCATCTCAAATCCATAATGCCAGGAGCATCAATCACAGTGTTGCCGACATATGTTGCCATGGCAGTACTCAATAAAGAACCCTTGGTTGTTTTTGCTTCATAGGCAGGGCTTGTTAATAAATACCTCAGGGAATACATAGCAGCGCCTCTGTGCGGGCTGCCCCATGAAATAAAATGTTTGAACTGATCATCAAGAACTTCAGGAAATTTGATGATTGCTGCTCTTGAAACCACCCCACCCATTGAATGAGCAACAATAAAAAGATTGAAGGCAAAACTATCTTTATCTTCCAGATTATAAGAAAGTTGTTTTTCAAAAGCAGAGGTGATTTTTTCCACAAGCATATCATCAAGGTGTCCAAAAATCGGCCGCCAGGTTGGATAGATGAATTCGTAAAATACTGTGCATGAATTGAAATCAGAGTAGTCCTTGATGAATGTTTCGTACAAATATGTCCAGACATCCTGTTTGTAATCAACAGCCCACGGAAAATCAGCGTTTCGCTCAAATTGACCTGCAAGACCCGTTTTTTCTTCCTCATTGTGTCCATGCACAAGCACTACGACATTTTTTATTGGCTTTTTCAATTCCCATTGTTTTTCCTCATCAGACAGTGCATCAATCGGTTTTCTTTTTGCTTTTGCCTTTGCGTCAGGCACCATTCTTACAAATTTCGCTTCTCTTGCCCAGTTGATTGTTCCCTGGAATGTTAACGGGATATAACTGATGTAAATGGGAGCATTGCCCTTTGTGCCTGGCGGAACTTCCATTGAAAGAAGTTGTTGGGCAAGATAGATATCTTTTGTCGTAAGATTTCCATTTTCGTCAAAATGAGCAGGAAGCAATGAGTGTGTTTTTACTATCTTGCCGCCTATCACCTGCTCTGATATCCTTAAAATGTTTACTGTTGCTGGATTGAGTACGCCTATTTCTTTCCGTGGAATTGTAATCACTGGTATCATTGAAAGTTTATCTGTATCAGAAAGCACACTATCAAAATCAATCTGTAATGTACGCAAACTTCCGCTTGTTTGAGGAGAAAGCCCTTCGTCAGGGTCAAGGTTCAAATCCTGTTCAATGTCTATGTAATTTGATATTCTTCCAAGAACAATTGAATACGACGTTGTTGTCGCAGGTAAAATCACACCAGTGCCATCAGAAAGACCTACCTGACCTTTTTCACCCGCATTAACACTGACCAGCACACTTTCCGGCGTTGTGTCAGGGCTAACAACTGTTCTTGGTTCATACGGGTCATAAACTGGTGTTGTAAATTCAAGAACATGCCTGAGTATCAAAATGACATCTGTTACATCTATTTCACCATCACAATTGATGTCAGCGCTTTCCAATCTTAAATTGCTATACGGGCTTTTCTCTGACTGGAATCCAATTTCTATAGGCAGTTCTAAGGTCATTCTTAATGCCAGTATCACATCCTGAATATCAATGGCATCATTTCTGTTAATATCGCCTATCTGTGCCAGAAGTTTTTCAAAATATGCGAATACTGTTTTTGATTGGTCCATTGTTACTGTGGTGTCAGGCGAAAACACATTGTCAGCTGTGTTCCAGTGAGAAAACACATAGTCCTTGTTTGCCATTGCCCTGATGTTGACTACAGTACCGGGATTATAGGCATGAATACTTTCAATCGGACTTGTTAAACCTGCGCCAGCCGGTATCACCTGCATTGTCAGATACACAAGTTGTGCTGTTGTATCAAGATTGGTATATGGCCTTTGAACAGGCGCCGGATAACGCAGCCCAGTCCACTGATATCCCCCAAAAAGCAAAAATTGCTGCATTCCCCACAACCATACTGTTCCATCTCTTTTCATTGCCATTGAATAGGTATAACCAGCAGATATGTCAATAACATCAGTCAAATAGCCCACTCCATCAACGCCTTTTACCTGAACAGGAGTTGTCCTGATATTGTCATAGGTATTATCTCCGCATTGACCCATTGAATTGCTTCCCCATGCCCACACAGTCCCATCCCTTTTCAGGGCAAGAGCATGGAAATCACCAGCAGCAATAGCAATGACATCTGTCAGTGATTGAACCTGCACAGGAATTGAACTGTAATACTCCTCGCCTGACTGACCGGTTCCTAATTGACCGTCCCGTCCACCGCCCCAGGCCCAGACAGTTCCATCTCTTTTCAGGGCAAGAGAAAAAGGAGGACCCCAGGCATAATCGCTGGCATCAATCGCAACAATATCAGTAAGATTCAACACCTTCACAGGCACAAAACTATCCTGGGTTGTTCCATTGCCTAATTGTCCATAATGGTTTCTTCCCCATGCGACAACAGTCCCATCTTCAAGTAAAGCAAGCGTGTGTTCTGGGCCACAGGCAACAGATTTTACTCCTGTGAGAAAACCCCTATCCATTTCACCATGAACCTGAACAGGAAGATTTGTATTTGTTGTGGAATTATTGCCAAGCTGGCCATAATTATTATTTCCCCATGTCCAGACTGTTTTGTCTGTTTTTACTGCTGCGGTATGAGAAGAACCAGCAGAAATATATGTCACACCACACAGTTGTCCTGTGCCATCAGGTGATTTTGTCTTTACAGCAGCATATCGTGGACTTGTGTTTGTTCCATCTCCTAATTGGCCAAGTGTATTAAGTCCCCAGCCATACACAGTTCCATCATAGCTCAATGCCACTGAGTGGTTTGCGCCACCACAAACCCTGATAATACCAGAAAGATAGCCAATTCCATCCAGTCCTTTCACCTGCAAATTCCCGCCTTCGTCTACCACTGAATTGATTCCTAATTGACCCTGAGTATTAAGACCGCTTGCCCAGACAGTTCCATCTTCTTTCAGAACAAGATTGTGCTGGCCTCCGGCAGAGATATCAGGAAACGTAGAAAAATCCTGTTTTTGAAAATATGCGGTTACTGTTGTATCGCCATCAAGCCGAACACTTGTTTCCATTGCTGATGGATTTGTAACATTGTTGCTCCAACCAGTAAAATTGTATCTGTATCCAGGTATGACGAGAATATTCACGACACTTCCAGCGCTAAATTCGTGCTGGCCTTCTTCTGGAATCAGATAACCTGCCTGCGCTGGACTGCACACCATTGTCAATTTACATTTCACTCCAGGTATCAACACAAAATTTGCGATAACATTTTTGTTCGCATCCATCAACACAAGTATTTCTGTTTCTGTTCCGGATGCTTCTCCGCTCCAATGGCTGAACTGATATCTTTCACCTGCTTTTGCAATAATTCTTGCGTTTGTGTCTTTTCTATATTTTCTTGTTCCTGATGGAACTGTTGACCCTGAATTTGCAGGGCTGACTGAAACAGTAATTAAATAAGAAATATCGGTAATTCGAAGGGTTTCGAGTATTACAGGAATGTTTGAATTTGTTTGAGTGCCACTACCAAATTGGCCTGATATGTTCTGACCCCACATCCAGACATTTCCATTGTGATCAATTGCAATACTGTAGTTAATCCCTGCGGCAATGTTTTTTATTTCAGGCAATCCCTGGACCATCACAGGATAGACACTGTCATTGTTTGTTCCATCTCCAAGCTGACCAAAATTGTTTGCTCCCCATGCCCATACATGACCGTCTGAATCAAGGGCAAGAGAATGTTTGCCCCCAGCAGCAAGTTGCCTGATATTTGAAAGAAAACCTGTTCCACCAGTGCCCTTTACCTGCACAGGCACAAGTTTATCCACATTTGTTCCATCTCCTAATTGCCCCCTATTGTTTGCTCCCCACGACCATACGCTTCCATCCTGTTTTACCGCTAAACTGTGGCTTCCAGAAATGCCTGTGCCGCCAGCAGCAATACCCGTGATTTCAGAAAGTTGTTGAATTTTTACCGGATACATGCTATCTGTTCTATTGCCAGTACCAAGTTGACCGAAATTATTGTTTCCCCATGACCAGACGCTTCCATCTTCTTTCAGAACAAGGTTGTGCGCAAATCCAGCAGAAATCCTTTTTACTCTGCTCAGATATCCTATACCTTCCTGCCCAACGACCTGGCCAGGCATACTCATGTTTGTTCCATAGGTATCTCCAAGCCCTAACTGGTAACTGTCGTTTTTGCCCCATGCGAAAACAGTTCCATCATTTTTCAGGGCAAGAGTGTGGTAGCCGCCGCAGGAAATTGCAATAATTCCTGAAAGATTTGAAACAGGCACAGGTTCAGTGTACATACTTTGCGAAGTGCCATTGCCAATCTGACCAAAATTGTTTGCTCCCCATGCCCATACAGTGCCATTTGTTTTTAATGCCACTGTGTGGCTGATTCCAGCAGACACTGCCTTTGCTGACTCCAGCACAGTGTAAGAAACAGGTATCAGCGAGGAATCAGTTGAACCATTTCCCAATTGGCCAGATGAATTAAGTCCCCATGTCCATACAGTGCCTTCGTTCAATAGCATTACAGTGTGGCCATCTCCACCATCAATTATCCTATTCGGAGCAAATGGGTCAGGAATAAAGTTTGCTGTAATGGTTTTGTTTGAGTCCACCAGCACTGTGGTTGATTGAGAAGAAGCATTGGCAACATCTCCGGTCCAGTGCGAGAAAACATATCCCTCAGATGGTCTGGCAGCAATATCAACAATTGTTCCTTCAGGATATGAGTAATTGCCGGGTAAAGGAATGATACTGCCTGAATTTGATGGAGAAATGCCCAGCGTTAAATTGTATGTGTTCTTTTTCACAAAGTTTGCAACAACAACCTTGTTTGAATTCAATGTGACAGTTGTTTCTTCAGAATTCGGGTTTGCAACATCTCCTGTCCAGTTAACAAACCTGTAGCCATAAGAAGGTATTGCCTTGAGATGAAAAACTTTTCCAGAAGTATCATAGTAATAACCTGGTTGGGGGATTGTTGTCCCTGATTCTCTACTGCTGGTGCCCACTGTGAGCCGCAATGCGCCTGATGGCGTGGAAGGAACACTTCCTGCCCAGATATCGCTGTAACTTCCGCCAAGTACCCAGATTTTATTGCCAAAAACAAAACTTGTATGTCCATATCTTGGCTGCCAGGTTGCATTGTCAAATGGAGACCAGTATATTCCATCCCATGAATACCAGACCTCATTTGTTGCATTTAACCAGTTTCCATTATTATCACGAACAATGCCGCCGAGCATCCATATTCTGTTATCAAAAACAACTGTTGTATGCTGATACCTTGGAGCCCAGTTTGCACTCGTTGTAGCAGATGTCCATGTGCTTCCATTTGTTGAATACCAGACATCGCTTGCAGAATTTACAGGACCCTGATATCCGCCAATCACCCACATTTTGTTGTCGAAAACCACTGAAGCAAGTCCTTCTCTTGGTTGCCAGGATGCAGAAGAAGTTGCCTGAAACCAGTTTATTCCATCAGATGATGACCAAACATCGTTCAACCACCCTGAAACACCTTTGCCACCAAGAACCCAGATTTTTCCATCATAAACAAGCGCACCAAAACTGTATCGTTTGGACCATGGAGCATTTGTAAGTACGCATGACCAGTTTGTTCCATCAGATGAAGACCAGACATCATTCAAATATCCTGTGGCATCATATCCGCCAAGAACCCAGATTTTGTTGTTAAAAACCACTGCGGAGTGGCCAATTCTTGGAGTCCAGATGTTTGATGTTGTTGCCTGAGACCAGTTTGTTCCATCTGACGACGACCATATCGCATTGGTTCTGGAATTGCCATTATATCCACCAAGAACCCAGATTTTGTTGTTGAAAACCACAGTGGAATGAAACAATGTGCTTCCCCATGGAATTGAAGTTGTTTTTTGTTCCCATTGAGGAGAAATATCGTACAAAAGAGTAAAGTTTGCTGTAATAATTCTGGGTCTATTCATATTCACATTCACAGGATTTTGCTGAGTGTTTTCAATATCACCTGACCAGCGGCTGAAAGTATAACCTCCGTAGGGAATCGCTGATATCTGAACATTTGTCCCAGAGTTATATGAATAGACGCCAGGAGAAGGATTTGTTGTGCCGAAATATGGCTGCTGCGAAGAAATGTGTAGATTATATTTCTGAGTGTAAGAAGGTATCACAAAAGAACTTTCTGCGCTCCAGGCAGAAACCTTCATTCCAGCGTCTATGGTCTGAACAGACCAGTAATAAGTCCCTGGAGCAAGACCTGTCAGAAGAAACTTTGTATCCTGCAAAATTACTTGACCTGGATATATCAGTCCATTGATACTGCTGACGATATTATCTGAACCGGTTGCAGTACCGACTCTCACATGATAATAAAGTCCTGCTGAAGGAGTTTCTGAGTCAGTTCCTGGCTGCCACTGGAGCACAATTGAACCATTCTCCCAGCCTGCTATTGCGGATAGATTTGATGGAGGTTGCGCAGGAGTATTCGAGATATCCCATTCATTGTTTGCAATCAAACTTTTCTGAATTCCTGTATAAATGTGGGATGGAGTCGTTGTGTACATATAAGTATTTGTGCCAGAAAGGAAAATGTCGTTATCTCCATCATTATCATAGTCAATCACAGCCAGGGTATTGTTATAATCAGGGATGCATGTCATATCAGCAATTGAGACACCCAAAAGTTCAGCCATAGCATTGAAGAAATTGCCATGCCTGTCATTGAGATATACGATTGAGCAATTAGGATAATTGCCAAGATACCTTGTTGAAAACTCGTCCTCAGTACGGCCTGTCATGACAAGGTCTCTATAGCCATCATTGTTGATGTCAGCAAAGACGATTGAACCAGCGAATACTGGTGTAATCTGGGTTTCAACATAAGTGAAATTATTGTTTCCATTGTTTTTGTAAATACCTGTGAAAGGGGTGTAATCTTCCAATCTGCCAGAAAGAGCAAGGTCAATGTTGCCATCATTGTCGTAGTCAGCCCATGCGATAGATGCCTGTCTTAACCCAGGAAAATTTGAATACGTTTCAACAAAAATTCCATCTCCAGTATTTTTATAAATTGCGGTTTTATATGTGCCAGAAACAAGTAGGTCAATCCATCCATCCTTATCATAATCAGCGCATGATAAACTGCCTGTGATTTCCAGTGGCTGGACATAGAGACCAAAATTGTTATTTCCGCAATTTTTGTAAAGAAAAACATTATTTTCTGTGCTGAGCGTTAAATCCATTTTTCCGTCATTATCATAATCAATCCAGCACATATCTATGATTTCCTGGTGTGAAAGATTAATTGCTGTGTCTGAAAATGTGTTGTTGCCATTGTTTCGATAAATTTTCAATATGTTGCTGTCTGTTTGTGGATTATAACCATATATTGCGACATCAGGATAAGAGTCATTGTCATAATCTGCACATGCAATGATGCTGTTTCCGAGTTGTGGAAGGTTTGCTGTTATGGCCTGCTGGAAAGTTCCATCGCCCCTGTTGATAAAAAGAAAGGTAACTGGTACTGCGCTACCTGTTTTCCAGTCATAACCAGTGATAAGCAAATCAACTTTTCCATCTTTATTGAAATCAGCCCAGGCAATGCTGCCTCTTCTGACTTTTAATGAACCAAAAATATCACCTGCGTCAGAAAACAGCCCTGCCTTCAACCAGATGTACCAGTTTGTCTGTGGAGATTGCGGAACACTGGCAGACTCAATGGGCAACTTATTTCCTTTTTGAATTGCAAAATAATTGATTTCACCTGTACCAGAATACATTTGCAGTTGCATGATCTCAAGATACCACGTAAGATTTTCATAATCAGCAAAATCAGTCAAATCAACAACGATTCTACTATTTTGCAGGGGATAATCATTACTCACTGGCATTGCGTCCTTCACCCATCTTTTATTTTCAGCAGGATACCCAGGATAATTTTTTTCTCCAGCATAAATTCTTAATAACAGTTTTCTTCCCCTGGTGTGATTGATGCCAATTGTTGCAGTGATTTCAGGATGGTAATTGATTCTATCAATCAGAATCAATGCTTCTGGGTCTCCGTTTTTCTTCTGAAGGAAAAAGTCATATGGAAGCCAGATAAATCCAGCAGAACCCGCTTCAGGGACAAAAACGCCCCAGTTTGTTCCCCAGGAATTCACGCATAAAAATGCGCCCTTTTTATTTTTGCCCTCGATTGCGTCAAAATACTGTTTGTTGTCGTCATAACCAACAACTGTAAGAGCATGACCTCCTCTATAGCCGGTTGTAGTATAGGCATATAGAACATCATTATTTGTATATTCGCCATTCGGATACTGGTCAAAATTTGAATATACATGTGTGGTAATCACAGCAAGGTTGCCGCCTGCAATGTGTTCTTTAAGCGCTTCGAGCCCTTCATGGGAGTGGATGTAAATAACTCCTGCCTGTTGAGCGCGCCACTGGATACCGCGTCGCCATACCTCTTCAGAAGGCCATGCATCCCACTGATAAGTTTGTGGGTCTCCAGAATAGGGCATTTCTGCCCAGCTTGCGATACCATACTCGCAAATATTATCAGCAACTTTATAATGGCTGACTGCAAGGTCATTATAAGAAGGCACTCTTACAGCAACATTATATCCCCACGCAGGACTTGCGATTCTTTCAGGGTTGATAGAAGGATCAGGTCGTATCCAGCCATTTTCCTTTGCTTCCTGGTATGTTTTCATGTAATAGCAGGTTGCATACGCGGCGCAGGAACCAATTCCTCCTTGACTGGTGACAACAGGAAGGTAAGTGATATTTTTGACTGAAGTCGGCAGCGGAGTTTTCACTGTTGTCTGTGGCTCTGTAATGCGAAACATCTTTGGTCTGATTCTTGCTTCTTCTTCTGGAGTCATCTGACGAACGCCAGTCGGATGAATTTTTGACCAGTCCTGGCAGAAAACAAGGGTGGAAAAAAGTAAAAACAACAAAATACTAATTCTGGGTTTCATCGGATTCCTTTGTTCTGAAGCAAAATTTGTTTGTTTTCAACAAATTTGTTTGTGGTGGGTTAAATTATTTATTTTACGAGGTGTGGCGCTGACTTTTTACCACATTCTCACCGTTGTTATAATACCACCTATAAAAACCCTGTCAAGTCAAAAGATGTCTTTCAAAGATAAAATCGCGCATCAAAATTTCTGCAATTTATATATAGGTTGAAAGACAAAAATTGAGAAATTTGTTATAAATGCTTGACCATTATAAGGGAACAACCGACTTTTGAGTGAACTATTCCTATTTCTACAAAGCCATTTTTTTTGTAAAGATGGACTGCTGGAAAGTTATCCTGCCTGACCTCAAGTTTTACAGTATTTTTGCTTTTTTTCAAGTAATCAAGCCCTCGATGTAAAAGGTTGCCTCCAATACCTCTGCCTCTCATACTTTCACAAACGACCATTGTAATCACCTGGCCTGCATTCTTATATTTTTTGTCTGCAAAACTGCTTTTTTGTGAAAATTTCACAAAGTCAAGAAATGATTTTAGCGCTTTGTGAAAACAAATCCCGCTGTACCTACCTGAAATTAAACTGTAAACCGAAGGGAAAAAACTCAAAAGAAAAATCTTTGCATAAAGTTTGAAAGGATTGACACTCATAATGGTAAACCCAATAATTTTTCCATTTTCACAGGCAACAATAAACCCATTTTTTTCAAGTTTTCTAACGCGGTAAAGAAAATCAATGAAAATTTTCTCAGGGATATGTCTGCCAAAGATTGTATGCAATTGATGTTTGAAACCATCAACGTATAGTTTTGCAACCTCAGGTAAATCTGAAATCATTGCTGTTCTGTATTTCATAGATTTATTTTAACACAGAGAGATCGATGAAAATACGAAACCTATCGTTTTTTTATTTCCAGTTTCTCGAAAGGTTTGTGTCAATGCGCTACCTTGTCAGAATATAAAGTAGCAGGTATAATTTTATTGATGGAATTAATTGTTTTTATCATCGCTGGCTATATCATCGGAAGTATTTCCTTTGCATACCTATTTACTTTTTTCCTGACAGGTAAAGACATCCGCACAATTGGTACCAGAAATCCTGGAGCAGCAAATGTTGCAAGGGAAATTGGCAAAAAATGGGGGATAATTGTCTGGCTGGGCGACACAATCAAGGGTGCAGGAATTATGGCTGTTGCGAAATCCTATGGCATTACAAATGAAATTCTTTTAACAATCATTGGTATCTCTGCTGTTATTGGTCATTGCTATCCGATTTTTCTAAAATTCAAAGGTGGAAAAGGGATTGCCACAATGGGTGGCGTGATGCTGTATCTGGCGCCTGTTGTTTTTCCTTTTATCCTTGGATTTTGGTTTATTGCCCAGGCAATTAATCCACGCTCATTAAAAATTATTCTTCCTGAAGTAATGTTGTTTTTTGTGATACTCTGGCAAATTTATCCGCACGCTTTTTCAAATCTTGCTATTTCAACATTGCTTCTGATATTCACCAATGCCTTTGTCAATCGTGAGGCGTTTAACGAAATGAGGAGAGCGCATTGATTCTCTGGAAAAGAAAATTGTATCGAATTGTTCTAGGAGGTCTTGTTCCATTTGTGTATCTTTTGACAAAAGATCCCCTTGTACCTGGCTTGATTGCTTCGTTTTTCTTATTCTGGTTGCTTTTGATGGAATTTGAAAGGTATCTTCACCCAGGATTCTACAACTGGCTGTTAAAACATTCTCCTGGTGTTTTCAAGACAAAGCCAGGAGTTCTCACAGGTGATACAAACTTCATGATAGCAACTTTTGTTTCTATTCTGTATTTTCCTTTTCCTGTTGCAGTGGCGAATTTACTTTTTTTGACTTTTGGAGATGCCGCAAGCGCAGTGGTTGGTTCAAGATACGGGAAACTCCAAATTTTTCCTGGAAAGACAGCTGAAGGAATGCTTGGAGGCATTATTACTAATAGCATTATTGGATTTCTTCTTTCCCTTCATTTTGCAATACCTTTTGAAGTTTTGTTTGCTGGCGTACTTATTGGATGTATTTTTGAAGTGTTGCCAATAAAAATTGACGACAATCTTACAGTGGGAATTATTCCAGGAATTTTGATGACAATCTTGCTTATTTGATTTCAGTCAAGGCCAACTGCCTTTTTTAAAACCAAAATGACATCAATAATATTAATTTCATTGTCATCATTCATATCAGATAGAGGATGAAATTCAGCAAGTCCCAGTGCCTGTCTTAAACACAAAATGACATCAGATATATCAATTTCTCCACTTTTGTTAATATCGCCTTTAATTCCAGGAGTAGAAGATCTGTCCTGTGGGTCTGACCAGTACCTGTATTCAAGAAGATTGGAGTAATGATCCCTGTCAGGGTCAAGATTTGCATCATTTATAATAGGATTAAGGTTATTTGCAAGTTCCCAGGCATCATCCATTCCATCTCCATCAGTGTCCTTTTTTAATGGATGAGTGCCCATCTGGTATTCAGCTTTGTTGGTCAACCCGTCACCATCTTCATCGGCATCTGGAGAATGTCCGGTACTTCCAAAGTAAATTTTTTCCCAGGTGTCGGGAAGGGTATTTCCATCTGCATCAGGATTTGCCATCGTGGTGATATAGGTTTCTCCGCAGGCATTTCCAAATACAGATTTTACAGTGATGGTACAGGTTCCTGGTTTATCAGATGGTAAAAACGCAAAACTGATAATCCCATCTTTTGCTTGAACCTGAACACCTTCTCTGGTTGGGTCAGCATCAGGTGTAACAATAGTACCAGAATTTACTGGAACTGGTGAGAATTTATCAAAACAGGAGACAGTGAACAATGTCCCATCAGGAACAGATTCACCATTAGTTAATTTTATGAGTTCAGATGTTATTGTAATTTCTTTTCTTGTATTGAGGTCAATGTCCCTGAGTTCAGGAATTAAAACTATTCTTCCATAAGGAACAACTGCTCCTAAGGTAAAAGTACCAAGATTCTCAATATTTGCACTCACTTCATTTGTCACTGTGTTAACATTGGTTTCTAATGGCATCCACTGGTTGTTAACTTTGTCCCACTGATAAACTGTTAACCTGCTTTCAAATTCAAAAGGAACTTCCTGGTCAGAGTATTTGATGATAATTCTGGCAGATGTCTGCTGGGGTTTGATCTCAATGGTGCAGACACCATTTCCTATTGCGTATGTTTGGTCAATGTTGCTACTTAACTGACCAATTGAAATATCAGGAACAAAGGAAAATACCCTGCCAAAGCCAGAGTCAAGTTGTTTTGTAAGGTCGGATTTCACAAATGTCCAGCTTGCCAAAATTTCTCCCACAGTGTCTGACGCATAATTGTACAGATTCACTACGACTTCTCCAACTTGTTGCCCAGCCTGAATCACAAGCGCTCCAACATCTAACATGGCAGTGATAATGGCTCCAATGCAGTCCTGGTACACAGTGGAAAAATCAAGTGTGCTAAGTGAAGGAACGTATGAGTCCTGATTATAGGTCGCATGTGGATATTTTCTTACCTTTCCATCAAGCAGCCCAAAAATTCCTTGTTCTCTGACAATAGTGACTGATTTCTCTGTTGCCAGTTCAATTCCCAGTTCTACTTCAGCGCCAGCACCCACCTCAAAGGATGGGTCAAATTTGTTTACATTCTGACTAATTTCATCTTCAATCCTGTATGATACAGGCATACCTGAACTCAAAAGGTAGCCAGTAATCTGGTTGCAGAGGGCGTTGAATTTTTCCACTACTTCTGAGGGAGACAAAAAAATTGTACTTTCTGTTTGAGTCATATTCTGCAGCAATTCCTTCAGATGACGCATATCGCTCAACCGGTCAGCAATCGCCTGGATTTGATCACTGTTAAGGGTGATAATGAAACTTTTCTTGATGTCAACATCATTTTCCTGCTGAAGACCCCATTCCCCAAGATGACTGATTTTCATTTCAGCACTGGTGGGAACCCTGGTTTGTGCATCAGTGAAAAGAGTTAACTGATACTCAAGAAGAGTTTCGCCTGTAAAGGTGGCACTGATTTCTTTTCCAATGACTTCTGCCTGGGCAGTTGCTTGAAGTTCCAGTTGTCCACCAGCAGTGATACGAGCTCCAATTTCTGCTGGCATAAGCTGATTGTTTTCCAGATAGAACCCTGAAGAAATCAAACTACCAATGAGTTCATACTTACCAGTAAGGTCAGCACCTACCCCCAAATTCAGCAGGGGCTTACCATTTTCTTCACCCCCATTTTCACCCGTACCAAGTTGTAGTCCACAGCCAGCAGAAAGTGAACCTTCTATTCTTGTTCCCAGAGAAAACCACTGCTTGGTTTTGTAGTTTGGATATTCCATATTGTACCTGGTGGCAATAAATCTGATGAGGGCATCAACAAGCGGATTGTCAACAACACCTGTAAGTAATGAGTCAACCAGAAGCCCTGCTCGCATGAGCTTCTGCTGACTTGTATAAGGATTATCAAAAGAAAATGTACTTCCGTATTTTAATAACATGAGTTGAGCAAGTTCTCCTTCGCCCTGTGCTGTGGCACTTTCACCCATTTCTATTCCCACTGAACCACCAACAACTGCACCACCATTGATTTCAAGTTCCCTTTCCAGTTCAATGATATCGTCTGATTGTGATTGAAGATTGGTATTAATGAGCCGGTAGATTACTTCCTTTTGTCCACCTCCTTTAAATCCTGCCCCTGTGGCTTCCTGGGCTTCAGCGCCAAAATCAAACTTGAATTCTGAATTGGACTGTCTTGGCAGGATTTTTACTTGAAAAGAAATGGGATTGATTTTTTGGCTGCCTGCTTCAGTAATAGTACAGGTGACTATGCTTCCAGGATTTCCAAGGTCAGTACTTTTTATCTTGCATGCAACAACGCCATTCTGGTCAGAACTTGCTGTGGTAATACGCTTTTTCCCATTGTCCCATTCCACAGTCAAACTGACTCCAGATACAGGGCTATTATCCTGGGCGATTGCCTGATACCACCTGATGACTTCGCCACCTATCATGATTTCAGAAACAACTGGATTCGGGTCAGGTGAAATTGTTGTGACAGAACCTTGGAAGTTTAATGCATCATAGGTCAGATTTATCTCTGCCACGTTTCCAGCTCTGTCCCGGGCTATCACTTTGATGGTATGAATGGCAATGGTGAACTCTGGAGTAATGGTTAAAATCCCGGTTTCCTGTGAAAAAGTCCATTCATTTGATAATGAAGAAATAGGCCAGCCGTCAAGATAAACGGAAATTCCAGAAGATAGAATACCACTACCATTGTTTGGATCAATAACTTGCATGGCAATGGTTGGCTTTGTTCCTGCATAGGACCCATCGGCCGGGCAAATATCTTTGAATACAGGAGGAGAAACATCAACCTGAGTAAAAGTATCATAGTCATCAGAATAGTTCTCCAGATTTCCTGCCCTGTCCCTTGCTCGACTTCTAAAATAATAGATATGACCATCTTCACCAGTAAACTCAGCCGAAGTCAATGATGTGCCGACCAGCCAGTTCTTCCATATACCTGATTCCCCATCCTTATACTGTATGTCATAACTGGCAATCCCTGAACCAGTATCAGAACCTGCCCAGGAAACCTGAAAAGAAATATTTCTTGTATAGGCAGGCAAACTATTTACATTAGAACTCGGAACAACGGGGTCAGAATAAAAAGCCACTGTATCTGTTTGGATGTTACCAGCAAGGTCCTGAACAAAAAGCGTAATGATATGTCTATCATTGGAAATACCTGATATTGATACTTTTCCCAGAACATCTCCTCTTATAGAGTTATTTCCAGTATGCACCACTTCATTATCCACACTGATCTCATAGTACTGGAGATTTTTATCAATCACTGTACCAATCAATGAAAAATCCTGCAGGATATTACAGTCCTTACTGTGTGGAGGGAAACTTATTTGTGCTGTCGGAGAGGTATTATCCACCTGGCACTGAAGAGTCGCAAGGATGTTCTCTGCAGTTGAAAATTTATGAACCCTGCAGTTGGTGACATCTGAAAAATAAACATTGAAACTGCTGTCAACAGCAATTCCCCTGGCTTCCATTGGCTCTGAAGATAGATAATGCCACAAATAGTCACCCTGCTGGTCAAACACAGCAAAAGTACTTTTTTCTGTACCCTGGTACCAGTTGGAAACAAAAATTCTTCCCGTACTGTCAATTGCAAGACAGTCACCGTTTTTTATTTCAGACAGTGTGGTGATGAGATTGCCATTTGTATCGTAAACCATCAGTCCTGGATTAGAGTCAAAATATGGATTTTCATCATCTGTAAGAAGGTAAAGCCGTCCATTATATGCCGTGATATCCTTATACCTGTATGCTGTTGTACTGGCAAAAGTTTTTTGAAGAATACCCTTTTTATCATAAACAAACACCTTGCTTCCTTTGTTTTCCTGCTGGTTGTTTCCGGCGACATAAAGATAATCTCCAGCAAGCGCCATGCCTGCTGGCTTGAAGTAATAATTTGACTCATCTTTTGGCGAAATACTCGTTTCAAATGAACTCCCTGAAGCATTCAGAATTGCTATTCTACCGTGATTGTCATCCAGAAGATAAATTTTTCCTGTTTCATCAAACACAATCCTGGATGGTTGCACAGCAAGAGAAAGATCCCCAAAGGCAAGGTCTGAGTTTTTATAAGGAATGATAATTTCAGAATCAAACTTTCCCTGATTATCAAAAATTACAATTTTTCCCTGTCGGTAGTCGCAGACATAAATTTTTTCATTTCTGATGGTAATACCCCAAGGATTGAGAAATTCACCTGCAGTCATACCTAACTGGCCAATAAAATTGCCGTCAACATCAAAAATCTGGACCCTGGGATTGTCATAACATTCCACAGAGTACAAATGGTTAGTTGTTGCCCGCAAACTTGTAATGAATTGAAACTGACCGGCAGTGCGACCAGGCAAGACCCCGCCAATTGTTTTCCAGTAACTACCGTCGTTGTTAAGAATCAAAATCGCATTTCTATCATGGGTAGCAATTGCAATTCTGTTTTCCGGACCCAAAATGGCAATCGGTCCTCTGATATCTCCTATTTCTGGGATTGGACCTCCATCAAGACTGCTTTTTATACTTCTCTGAAAAATTCCCTGGCTATTAAAAATCTGGATTCTGCCCCAGCCATCACCGGTATCAGTTATATAAGCGTTGCCATTG
>JAKPDB010000054.1 GCA_029552985.1 bacterium | reverse complement strand
ACAAAACTGTCAATACACCACAAAAGTTGATGCGAGGTAAAATGTTCAATTAACCACGTCACCCGCCATTGCCGCCAAACGCCTGTTGTGTGCTGGCGTTCTTGTCCACCATGTCTGTAAACCATTGTCTTTGTTGAGTTTCCGTGTCATTTTTCTTTGTCGTGTTGGTCTGTGCGTATGGGTGTTTTATTTTTTTTAAAAGCGTTGGAAAAATATTTTGAAATTCATTCTTTGGGTCGGAAAGGTGAAAGCTCTTTTGCAATTTTTGGTCTGTGCATTGGCTTGTGCGAATTGCAAATGTGCTTACACCTGTGCACTGACTATTTTATTGTCCATTCAACCCAAAAGTCAAATGGTGATGTTTCTTTTGTAGCATAGTATTCTACAATTTCGTATGCGATTTCAGGTTTACTTTTTCCGAATAATTCATTTGTAAAGGTGTCTGAAAGTTTGGGTCTAACAGATTTTAGTTTTACCACTTCTTCAATGGATTTTCCAGTCATTTCAGACAAATCATTGTCTGGGATGAGATTTTCAGTTTCTCCTTCTTTAAGCACAGCAAAACCCCTATCGAATAAATACTGCCTAATTGTTTCTTTATCTTCGTCTGAGTTCAAACCTAAATGCTTACAGATAGGAGAATAAGTCTTTTTCATATCTAGAAAGTCATTGTCTACAATTGCCTTCCATTTTATATTTAGCAGTTCTAAGGTTCTAATTATTCCAATTATAGATTCCTTTCCTTGTGCATTAACTACTGCAATGTTGTTTTTGTAAAAATGAGTAGAAGGGTTTTTAAAGCTCAGGTTTGGAAAAATGATTTGTTCAGTTTCACCTTCTACAATTAATACTTTGTCGGCAAAAAACATTTCTGATGAAAGACCGCTATTTATTTGTCTTGCCAGTTTGTTATCAATGTCTTTGTAGTCAAAAGGTAATTGATTTATTTCAGTATAATTGGAAGGCTTATCCAATCTTATGATTTCTTTTGGGTGAAAACTTGACAATAATATCGATGAATGTGATGTGATGATTATTTGCGAAAGGTTGTCAGCAATAAACTCCTTGAATAGCTGACCCAAATACCGAATACCTAAAGGGTGTAGGAATAATTCTGGCTCATCAATAAAAAATATCCGAGCATTAGAAGACTTATACTTTAGTGCTACTTCCAAAATACCGATAATTAATGCGCTTTGGGTGCCACTTCCAGTTTCATCAATATGAATGAATTTATCTTTGTCTTTAACATATAACTCTAAGTTTCTTAAGAGCTCCGATGGTTCGTTATCTTTTGTCAGTTGAAATTTAATATCATTTATAAAACTTATGATTTTGGCATTTTTTAAAATTTCGCTTTTTTGACTTGCTAATACTTCTTCAACCAAACCATTCAAGCTATTAAGTGCATTTTTTAACTCGTTATATCTGCCTGAGTCTTCCAAAACAGATTTCATAAGTTGACCATATACTGTCCACCTTGAACCGCTTAAATCTTCCTTTGCATTGCGTAAGGAATCTACGCCAATTATTTTACAAAGACCTGAGCGGACTTCTTTAATTTTTTGGTGAAGTTGGTATTTTCCGTTAATCAGAATCTTAAATTTAGAATCCTTTTTTTCTGCAACTTCATCTTCAGAATCATCAGCTGTTGTATCTTGAGTCCCATCGACTATATCAGAATATCGAATTTCAATAAAGGCTGGCGAATTTGATTTAAATTCTTTATACAAAATACCCTGATATTTCTTGGCTATATCAAGTTTGTAAATTTCTGCCCCGTCCTGAAAATAAAGAAAAGCTGAAAGACGAATTGGTCTTGTGTTGTCGAAATAGTCAGATTTATTTATTCCAACATAACGAGGGTCTTTGTTACCAAGTAAAAATTCAATTACTGAGAGTATATTGCTTTTGCCTGAATTATTCTTGCCAATGATTATAGTCTTACGTGAATTAAAATTCACATAATTATCCTGTGGCGGAAAACTTTTATAATTGTTGATTATTAACTGAGACAGATACATAATTAAATTTTACTTGATATGCACTTCAATAATTCTACTCGTATCAATGCCCAAAATGTCAACCACCTTAACCATCACTTTGTATTTACCTGCTTTCTTGTATTCGTATGCAATGCTTGTAAATTCAAGCGTTGGATTTTTCTTGGTGCGGAAACTCTGCCACTCGTTTTCAAACAGATAGTTGCCGGTCCAGTGTTCTTCGATCTCGCCTGAATCGTTTTTGATTTTGATGATTTCTTTCTTGTCTTCGTAGTTGAAGTCAATTGCCCAATAATCTATCCAGTCGTGCCAGTCTTTGGTGAGAACGGTTTTGGTGATGATGCCGTTTTTGTCTTTTTCTACTTTGATAATCTGCCCATCTTCTATAACTACTTTGCTTCCTGCTCTCATTGACTGCTGCAATTCTTCAATATCGTCTTGGGTGTAATGGGTAACAAAGTCGGTCAGTTCGATGGTGATGGATTTTCCGTTGATTTTTTCTTTGGTGTTCAAATAGGCAACATCAAAGAATTTTACTTGTCCTTTCTCAACAGCTCGTTTGTCAAACACATCTTTGGGTATGTATTTCAAGGTAATGGAAACACCTTTTTCTTTCAGTTCCTGAATGAACTGTGGCGTTAAGCCCATTTCAAACTCAAAGCCCAAAACATCAACCTGCGTATAAAGATTTTTGCGGCATTCTTCAAAAATATCCACCAATCGGCTTTGTGTAACCGGAACGTCTAAAGGCCCCACGTGAACAAATCTGCCTGCTTTTTGACCGTGCAAGGTGCTGTGTCCGTCAATTCGTTTGGCTTTGTAGGCTTCCAATATCAAGTCCACATACAAATCTTCTTTGGCTTTGCGTTTCCCGTTAGTAAGGTCGTCCATAAAGAACTGCCTTTCATATTTGCCAAGGTTGAGTATTTCAAATGCTCTGAAGTCTTTACCGTTTTTTTGCAGTTCACGTTGCACACCAATTAAACGCTTACGGGTGGTATGGATGGCGAACCGCCCTAAATCGGCGGCAATCCATTTTCTGCCCAATTTTTCCGCTACGGCTGCTGTTGTGCCACTGCCACAGAAAAAGTCAGCCACCAAATCACCTTCGTTGCTGCTGGCTTTGATGATGCGCTCTAAAAGGGCTTCTGGTTTTTGGGTTGGGTAGCCAAGACGCTCGTCTGCCGCCTTATTTATAATGCCAAGTTCAAACCAATCTCTTGGTGCAACCCCTTCCCTATCCAATAAGTAGTCTCGATAAGTAAGGTTTGGATACTTTTGTTCATGTTCGTGTCTTAAACCATCAGCCGCTTGAACAGGGCTACCTTGAATATTTCTTCCACGAATCTGATAAGGCCCTTTGCCATCATTATCATCAAACTTGAACTTTGAAGCCGTTACTTCCGAATATTCAGAAGTTATGTCTTTCCAATTGAACGTTCGATTTTCATTTTCTCTATCCTTGGAATAGAACAAAAGGACGTCATGTTTTGGGTTGTAAAATGGAAGTTTTCTTTCTCTTTCTTTATAACACCAAATCAACTCATTCAAAAAATTTTCTTTCCCGAAAACATCATCAAGTATTAATCTAAGATAATCGATAACTCTCCAGTCGGCATGTACATAAATACTCCCATCTTCCGCCAGCAAGTTGTGCATCAATTTCAACCGCTCATACATCATTGACAGATAAGACGAAATGCCTTTACCCCAAGTATCTCTGTATGCAATTTCTTCAATAATGCTTTGTTTCTTTTCGGCTTTTTCTCCGCCAATTTCAATTTCAAAACCAAAGTCAGCACCTACGGCAAAAGGTGGGTCAATATAGATGAGTTTGATACCGCCTTCTTTTTCTATTTCATCACGCATAGGGCCATTGGCCAATGAAGAAAGTATCAATTTATTATCGCCCCAAATCAATTTGTTTGTCCATCCTTTGAGTTGTCGCCCACGAGTATCAAAGAGTTCAAGGGTATGGCTGGTTTCTTTGCGTGGCTCGTCTATATGTTCAATGCTATGAAAGGGCAGGGCTACATTGGTAACATCTTCTTTTCTTCCGTTCCAAAACAGGAATACATCTTCTTCGTCAGCAAAAAGTTTGTAAATGTACTCTTTGGGTAGCTTTTCGCCTGCCTTTATCAGTTCAATGATTCGGTTTTTATCAGTATCGTTCATCTGTCTGAATTAAGATTTTTAGGATTTGTTGATTTTAGGATTACTTTTGATG
>JAKPDB010000053.1 GCA_029552985.1 bacterium | reverse complement strand
ACAAAACTGTCATACGAAGCACTGCACCCGCCATTACGCAAAACCGCTGTTAGCACCAGTTGTTCTTCTTTCATCATTGTTTCAGAAATTCGTATTCGTAAACTTTTGGTTCTATTTTTTCGGCAAGTTGCCGGAGTTTTTCTCTCAAGTCGCCAATTAAGTTCATATATGTTTCGTCTGAACTTTTATTGTTCATTTTTCCTGCTTCGTTTCTTCCTTGAAAATATTCTTTAATATCGTACAGCGAAGCATTAACATTACAGTTGGGTTGTTTATGATAATATTTCCAAAGCTCTCGTCCTGTATCTAAAACTGCGGTCGCTTCGGTTGAAAATACAAGTGGGGTTGTCCTTTGGGTTTGGTTGCCAAATAAATCTCCGTTACTTTCAGTTCTGTGCTTGCCCTTAATAAAATTACTCATAAAATTACTCTCAAACTTTTCGCGGGCATTGACTTCTTGTTCGGTAAAGGGTATCCAGTGATTGGTGCCTTCTTTGCTTGAAATACGGTTTTGCCCGTGAAACAGTGTAAAAGCCAAACAATCGTTTTGAAATTCGGTATCGGTTTGCCAACCGTCTTTGGGGTATAAAAATTGGTCACGGTCGTTAAGCCAAGTTTGGGCAACACAACGTCTAACTGAATAATAAATTGAAGCCTGAATTAAATTTTGTGAGCTTATCCAAATACCTCTTGGATTTGCCATTTGCTCTTTCTTGTTGAGAATGTAAACAATTCCATTTTGCTGAAAGTCGTTCCCATTAGTTCCTGCTAAGAAACCAATGAAGTCGGTTTTTACTTTGTATTTGGAAATCCATTTGTTTATAAAGCCGCTCTTTTCAGTTACAGAAAAGGTTTTTTGACCAATCAAATTACCTGCTTCATCATAAACATCTGATTGCGTTTCTTCAAATGGGCTGTTAACAGAAGTATTCCAAATTTTGAAACCAATAGGGAAATTGCCCTTAACATTATCGAAAGTGTAAGCTGGAACAACAAATGATTTTACTAACTCGGCTTTAAAGAAGTCACGAAACTCTGAAAATGCAGACCCTTGCAATGCTTTTAACTTAGAAAACTCTCCAATTATGCAACCATTCAATTCGTCAAATAACCTTGCTAAAAAGAGAACATAGATTTCTCTGCCTGCTGTGCCGATTTTTTCTGAATACTTGTCGTGTGCTTTTGATTTATTTACACCTGCTTTTCCTTTTACGCCAACACTTGAAACTTCTGCGTATGGCGGGTTGATATAAACAACTAATTTTTTTCTTTTTTCGGGGCTTGAAATAATGTTGAACAAGCTATCGGGAATTTTACCACCTTTGGAAGTAGGAATAAATTCATCATTCAGGAAATCAAATTGAAATACGTGGCCATGCAACAGGTTAGCACCGTTATTGATGCGGTCGTGCATTACTTCTACATCTTGTTTGTCTAAGGTTGAAGCGTAAATGTTATACTTGTTTGTGAGCCCCGCAAGTAAGTTGCCTGTGCCAGCGGCACAGTCCCAAACAAAATATTCGTCTTGCCAGTTTTCGCCTAATACATCGGTCAAATATTTTTGAGAAAGTTCAACCCAAATTTGCGGAGTGAAAAAACTTCCTTTTCGTTCCCTT
>JAKPDB010000174.1 GCA_029552985.1 bacterium | reverse complement strand
TCTGATATCTTTTCTATATCAACTCTTGTGACAGAACCTCTTGGAAATCTCTGGAATAGAAACCTTCTCAATTCAACATCTTCTCTAAGAAAGTCCTTAAATTTTCTGTCGTCAGCATACCAGAATGATCTCCATTTTTCTGTAATACCAAGTCTAAGACCTATTGGATTTACCTTTTGCCCCATATTTGCTTCCTTTAATAGTTTTTGTTCCACTATGTTCTTCAAGAACGACAGTAATATGAGAAAGTTTTTTCATTATTATTACTGCTCTACCCATTGGAGCAGCCCGTAATCTTTTCATTCTTGGACCTTCATCTATAAATAGGTTTTTCACATACCAGGTTTTCTGATCTGGATTTTTTTGCTGAGCATTTGCAACAGCAGAACCAATGAGTTTTTTAAGTATCATTGCTCCTCGATTAGGGATATGGTCAAGAACACTCATAGCAGTGTGAGCTTCCTGATTGACAACTATTGGCCTTAAATACCGAACCTTCCTTGCACTGATTCTTGCAAATTTCAATTTTGCAATCACTTCCATCAGGTCTTCTCCGTTGTTCGTTCAGTGTGAGCACCGTGTCCGCGAAATATTCGTGTTGGCGCAAACTCACCAAGTTTATGTCCTACCATGTTTTCTGTAATATAAACATTAACAAACGTTTTTCCATTATGAACAGAAAATGTATAGCCGACAAATTCAGGAATAATAGTTGAACGCCTTGACCACGTCTTAATAGGTTCTTTCTTCCCTGATGCCTTCATCTTTTCAATCTTTTCAATCAGTACAGTATCAACAAACGGTCCTTTTTTTAACGATCTCATATCTTCTTAACTCCTATTTTTTTCTTTTCTGTACGATAAACTTGTTTGAATATTTATCGGGATTTCTGGTTTTGTATCCTTTTGTTGGTTTACCCCATGGCGTCTGAGAGATATTGCCTTTTCCTCTACCTTCTCCACCACCATGTGGATGATCCACTGGATTCATTGCCACACCCCTGACAGTTGGCCTTATCCCAAGCCAGCGACTCCTTCCTGCTTTGCCAAGGGATACATATTTATGTTCTGGATTGCTTACCCTCCCGAGTGTAGCCATACATGTCAAAGGGATTAACCTCACCTCACCTGATGGTAATTTTACAGAAGCAAATTTTTCACCCTTGGTAACAAGAATAGCACAACATCCTGCTGCTCTTACCAGTTGCCCACCTTTTCCTGGCTGAAGTTCAATATTATAAATCTCAGACCCTTCAGGAATCTCAGCAAGTGGTAACCTGTTACCCGGGGCAATTACTCCACCTTCACCACAAAAAACGCGCATGCCAACCTTTAAATCTGCAGGCGCAATAATGTAGGCTTTTCTTCCGTCAACATACTGAATTAAAGCGATATTGGCTGTTCTATTCGGATCGTATTCAATACTTACGACCTTTGCCTCTACAGGCCTGCCTTTAAAATCAATAATTCTATAAAGTTTCTTATGCCCACCACCTCTATGCCGTACTGTAATTCTGCCCGTATTATTCCTGCCACCTGTTTTTTTCTTTCCGACAACAAGAGTTTTTTCTGGTTCCTGCTTTGTAATTTCCTTAAAATCAGGAAGTACGGCATGTCTCTGACTATTTGTTACAGGATTTAATTTACGTAACGGCAATTTTTTCTCCTTCTTTCAAGGTCACGATCGCTTTTTTATAAGATGGTCGATAACCCTCCTGCGATAAGCGATATCGTCTTTTTTTGCCTGGCATATTTATCACTGCAACTGACACCACGTTTACTTTATAAATCTGTTCTATTGCCATTTTAATTTGTGTTTTTCTCGCCTTTTTGTCTACCGCAAACATATACTTGTTTTCTTTTTCAGCAGCAGTTGCCTTTTCTGTCACAAGTGGATATTTTATGATATTAAAAGGATTAAACATTCTCTTCCCCTGCGCAAAATTTCCTTAACAATGGAAACACAGCCCTTTGAGCAACAATCTTATCATGCGTTAGAATCAAATATGGATTTATCTGTTCCGCATAACAATACGAAACATTTTCAATATTGCGAATACATCTTATAACTGCATCTTTTTGCTCAAATTTATTATCAACAACTACGAGAACCTTTACCTGAGAAAGTCCAGCTTTTTTTAAAAACTCCGAAAATATTTTTGTTTTTGGATTATTGATTCCTTCTTTTACATCAATCAAAATAAGTCCGTCATCAATCATTGTTGTTCGCAAAGTGTCTCTTAAAGCTAATTTCTTCATTTTTTCAGGAAGACACTGACTGTACTCTCTTGGTTTGGGACCAAAAACGATTCCTCCGTGTCGCCAGATTGGAGTTCTGATCGATCCAACTCTTGCCCTTCCTGTCCCTTTCTGACGCCATGGTTTTCTGCCTGAACCTGACACCTCGCCCCTTGTTTTAGTAGAAGCAGTACCCTGCCTTTGATTTGCCAGAAAGGCAACAACATATCTATGAATAACGTCCATATTTGGCTTTTCCGCTGGTACATTCACGCTTTCAGTAGCAATTTTTTCCCCGTTCAGATTGAAAATCGGTATTTCCTTTTTCATGCTTTCCCCTGTTTTTTAATAGCGTGTCTAACAAAAATTAGGTTGTTTTCACCTCCAGGAACAGCGCCCTTGACCAACATCAAATTTTTTTCAGAAATAATTTTATAAACCAGAAGATTTTGAACAGTTACTTTTTTGTTGCCCATATGCCCTGCCATTTTTCTTCCTTTGATCACTCTCTGGGGATTACCACCACCAATAGAACCTGGCTTTCTATGCTGCATGGAACCCCTTGTGGCTGGACCACCCTTAAACCCATGTCTTTTGACAACACCCTGAAACCCCTTACCTCTTGAAATCCCTGTCACATCTACGTATTCACCTTCTTTGAAAATGGATATATTTAGTTGATGACCGACATTGATACCCTCTATGTCATCAGTCACTCTTATTTCTCTCAGGTATTTCAAAGGAGGAACTCCTGCCTTCCTGCAATGACCAATTACTGGTTTCTTTGCCTTCTTTTCATTAGTCACTTCATATCCAATCTGAATAGCTTTGTAACCATCAGATTCAATAGTTTTTTTCTGTGTTACAAAACATGGCCCAAGTTCAAGAACAGTTACAGGAACTACTCTACCATTTTCTTCAAATACATGAGTCATACCGAGTTTTTTTCCAAGAAGTCCCAAACGCATATCTTACTCCAGTTTCATCTCCACCTCAACGCCAGATGGAAGATTCAAACGACTTAACGCATCAACGGTTCTTGTAGTTGGTTCAAGTATATCAATCAACCTTTTGTGGGTACAAAGTTGAAATTGTTCGCGGCTTTTTTTGTTCACATGAGGTGACCTCAACACAGTATAAATCTCTTTCTTTGTTGGCAGTGGTATCGGACCTACAATTTGCACCCCGGTACTTTTGGCTATGTCCATAATCTGCTTGACAGATTCATCAAGTACTCTGTGATCAAAACTCCTTAATTTTATTCGTATTCTTTTCTTATCCATTGTGTATTACCTCAGGAGATGATTTCAGTGATTGCGCCTGAACCAACAGTCCTTCCACCTTCCCTGATGGCAAATCTTAACCCTTTCTCCATCGCAACCGGCGCTATCAACTCTGCCTCCATCTCTATGTTATCACCAGGCATCACCA
>JAKPDB010000162.1 GCA_029552985.1 bacterium | reverse complement strand
GTTAAATACTCCGATGCTTCCATTCAACCTACGCTGACTTTCAGCCATCAAAATTTTTCTGTCGGTTCGTGGGGCTCGGCAGGTATTGATGGTTTCATGGAAATGGACTTGTTTGTCAATTATGCATTTCCGTTCGGTTTATCGTTGGGAATGACAAACTATTATTTTCCGCCATCCAAATTTTTTGATTATTCCGCGAGTACTGGTTCTCATGCCTATGAATTCAATGCTTCATATGGAATTTCAGGGTTTTATGCTGCTGGAAATTACATTTTCAATGAAGCCGGAAGTGCAGGGTCTAAAGGCGGCGACAAGTATTTTGAAGCCGGATATGACTTTAAAAATATAAGATTATTTGCTGGTGCAGGCGACGGTTGGCACACTCCTGATGGAAGTTTTCAGGCAGTAAATATCGGATTGAGCGTTACAAGAGATATTCAAATAACCGATTCGTTCAAACTTCCACTGAAAGGTTCTGCAATTTTAAATCCGGCAACGGAACAATATTATTTAACCATTGGCTTGTCATTATAAATAGGTGTAATTCAATAATTTATTAAAATCATACAATTATGAAGAAAATTGAAGCAGTGATCAGAAAATCTAAATTTGAAGATGTAAAGATGGCACTTTATGAGGCCGGCATCGAGTGGTTTTCCTATTGGGACATTACCGGACTTGGCAAATCGAAAGAGGATCAGGTGGTAAGAGGACAAATTTTTCAGTCTAGTTATATTCAGAGGCGTATGTTGTCGATTGTGGTGCGCGACATCAATCTCGAAAAAACGGTGAATGCCATTTTGGATTCGGCATGGACAGGCGATCCGGGAGACGGAAAAATTTTCGTTTCCGATATTGAACAGACTTATCGCATTCGTACCCGTGAATCGGGACCGGAAGCTTTGTACAATAAAGATTCAAATGAGATGTAAGTTTCTGTTTTTAAAAGATTTATTTGTAAGGTATTAATTTTTAAAGGTATAAAAAAATGAAAAAATATATAGTTTCCTTGTTGGCCCTATTGGTAATGGGCAGTATTAAAATATCGGCCGCAACGGTAGTTGCCGAACCGAAAATAGATGCCGGAGATACGGCGTGGATGATTACGGCAACAGCACTTGTATTATTTATGAGTATTCCGGCACTTGCTCTTTTTTACGGTGGCTTGGTACGCAGAAAGAATGTACTCAACATATTCATGCAATGTATGATTATTGTTGCCGTAATCAGCATTGAATGGATTGTTTGCGGATATAGTATGTCATTCGGAAAATCTGAAGGATTTTTTTCTCCTTTTATTGGCGGATTGGATGGGGCGTTTTTAAGAAATATCGGCATTCATGATTTAAGTCCTTATTTTATTTCTCATTCGCAAATCGCAGCAGACGGCACTTTGGTTGGAACTATTCCTCATTTGGTTTTTGTGATGTTCCAATGTATGTTTGCGGTAATTACACCCGCACTTATTATTGGTGCTTTTGCCGAACGTATTAATTTCAAAGGTTTCTTGCTTTTCACCGTTTTGTGGTCGCTATTTGTTTACAATCCTGTGGCTCATTGGGTTTGGTCATCTGATGGATGGTTATATAAGCTGGGAGCTCTTGATTTTGCAGGTGGAACAGTGGTACATATCAATGCGGGTATTGCAGCCATAGTTACGGCAATCATGTTGGGTAAAAGACGCGATTACAAGGGTCATGCCTTACCTCCTCACAATATCACTTATGTTGTAATGGGTGCTGCCATGCTGTGGATAGGATGGTTTGGATTTAATGCCGGAAGTGGGCTGGCAGCTGATGGATTGGCTGCAAATGCCTTTCTGGTTACCCATATTGCCGCTGCAGCTGCAGCTTTGACATGGGCAATTCTCGATTGGTTTAACGATGGAAAACCCACAATTGTCGGAACCAGTACGGGAGCGGTTGCAGGGTTGGTCGCCATAACGCCGGCTGCCGGATTCGTAAATGTTGGCGGAGCACTGGCTATTGGTGTGTTGGTTTCTTTGATTTGTTTTGCAATGGTGGCTTTCGTAAAACCAAAAATAGGTTACGACGATTCACTGGATGCTTTTGGCGTACATGGAATTGGCGGGATTACCGGGTCGATACTGACCGGACTGTTGGCAACTCCAACAATTCAATCCGCCTACAGTGGCGCTATAGCAGGAAATTGGCATCAACTTTTGGTACAGTTAATTGCTGTTATGGCCGTAATACTCTATTCGGGTATCGTTACGGTTGTGCTATTTAAAGTTTCGGATAGGATTTTGGGAGTTCGGGTGCCCGACAAATTGGAAGCCATAGGTTTGGATGAAACGCAGCATGGTGAAACTGCTTATACATCATTCGATTAATTTTTTCTCATAAGCTGAACATGAAAGCATATTCACCTTTTTCACGAGATTTCAAACGTATTCACCAAAACGCGGACAAAACCGTGTTGTTTTTTAGTTTTATAGTTTTGGTAGACAGACTACTTCGAGATGAAATAGTCTGTCTTTATTAAAACAAATTTTTTGGAAGCGGTGAAATGAAGTTTTCTACGAAAAAATTTCATTAAGAAACAATAATTCGAATTTTAACAACAAAATATCAGGTGAAAAATTGAATAAATAAAATTCTATGATCCGAATAGAGATCGTTCGATGCAGAGTTGAAATTTTTTGATGCTTACACCTTTTATCATTCAATCAGTAAACGATATGAATCAAAGTCTTAAAGAAAAATAAGAAAAGTTTTATCTATCTTTGTTCAAATTTTTCAGTATTGGCTTCAATTCAATTTATTCTGAGAAAAAACTATTAAACTTTTAATATATAACAATTTCTGTTGATTATCTTATAATTTATCTTTTTATTATAACAAATAATTTCAAACAGTAAGTATTAGAAATATTTTTTCAAAAAAACATGAATTTCATAGATTGATATTGTCATTTTATTTAATTTTGCAGAGAAATAATAACATTAAGGTAGCAATAAGAAAATTTTTAAGATAAAAATTAAAGAATAAATTCAAAATTATAAATTTATGTCATCACTAAGATTTAAAGCAGTTGAGGAAGCTTTCAAGAAAAAAGCCGCTGCAGTGGAAGTACCTTCCGAATTAACCTCCGAGTATTTTGGAAAGTATGTTTTTACAAGATCCATCATGGCCAGATTTCTTTCGGAACAAACCATAAAAGAAATTGATGAAGCCATTGAAAAAGGAACCAAACTCGATCGCAGCATTGCCGATAAAGTTGCTGAAGGGATGAAAAAATGGGCAATGGAACTTGGCGCAACTCATTATACACATTGGTTTCAGCCGCTTACTGATAAAACGGCAGAAAAGCACGATTCATTTATTGATTATTTGGATGACAAACCCGGAGAGAACATCATTGAAAAATTTTCCGGAAAGTTGCTGGCGCAGCAAGAACCAGATGCTTCGTCTTTTCCGAGCGGAGGAATCAGAAGCACTTTTGAAGCGCGCGGTTATACGGCGTGGGATCCTTCATCGCCTGCTTTTATAGTTGACGATACGTTGTGTATCCCTACCATTTTCATTTCTTACACCGGCGAATCGCTCGATTACAAAGCTCCTTTGTTAAAATCGCTCAATTCGGTGGATAAGGCAGCTACAGCGGTTTGTAAATTGTTTGATCCAAAAGTGAAAAAAGTTTTTTCGTATCTGGGTTGGGAACAGGAATATTTTCTGGTAGATGAAAGTCTGTATGTTACCCGTCCCGATTTATTGTTAACCGGACGAACCTTGTTGGGACACGAGTCGGCAAAAAATCAGCAGTTGGAAGACCATTATTTTGGTTCAATTCCTACTCGGGTGGTAGCTTATATGAAAGATTTGGAATTTGAAGCCTACAATTATGGCATACCTTTGAAGACCCGACACAATGAGGTAGCACCCAATCAGTTTGAATTGGCACCCATTTACGGAGAATGCAATTTGTCAGTGGATCAGAATTTGTTAATTATGTCCATTATGAAGAAAGTTGCTCGTCGACACGGCTTCCGTTTGTTGCTTCACGAAAAGCCTTTTGCCGGAATAAACGGTTCGGGAAAACACAACAATTGGTCGCTGGGAACCGACACGGGAGTTGGCTTGCTTACTCCTGGTAAAACTCCTGAAGAAAATCTTCAGTTTATCACTTTTGTAGTAAATATTTTGATGGCTGTTTACAAACACAATGCGTTGTTGAAAGCTTCCATCATGTCGGCTCAAAATGCCCATCGCTTGGGAGCGAATGAAGCACCACCGGCCATTATTTCTGTTTTTCTTGGTACACAGGTGAGCAGTGTGCTGGATAAACTTGAAAATAGCAGCAGCGATGAAGCCATTGTGGTGGACAGCAAGAAAAAACTGAGTTTGGGTATTGCCCATATTCCCGAAGTATTACTCGACAATACTGACAGAAACAGAACTTCGCCTTTTGCATTTACGGGCAACAGGTTTGAGTTCCGAGCCGTAGGTTCTTCAGCCAATTGCTCTTCGGCAATGACTGCATTAAATACAGCTGTAGCTGCACAATTAATTGAATTTAAAGCTGAAGTGGACGAAAAGATTGCTTCCGGAACCAGTAAGCAAACTGCAATTTTTGAAGTGTTGAAAGAATACATAAAAATATCAAAACCCATCCGTTTTGATGGCAACAACTATAGCGATGAATGGAAGGAAGAAGCAAAACTTCGCGGATTGGATTGTGAAACGAGTGTGCCAAAAATTTTGAAAGCTTATACCAACGAGGAGAGTATCAAAATTTTCACTTCTACCAATGTCATGTCGGAAAAGGAACTTCATGCACGAAATGAAGTTAAATGGGATATGTACACAAAGAAAATTCAGATTGAATCTCGTGTGTTGGGCGACTTGACCATCAATCACATAATTCCGATTGCTACACGTTATCAATCTATTTTGCTGGATAATGTCAACAAAATGAAAACGGTATTTTCAAAAGAAGAAGCCGAGAAAATGTGCCAGCTCGATTTGCAGTTGATAAAGGAAATTGCCGAAAGAGTGAACACTATCAAGTCGGATGTAGATAATATGATTGAGGCCAGAAAAAAAGCCAATGTTATTGAATGTGAGGAAGAAAAGGCCAATGCCTATCACGATACCGTTTTACCATTTTTCGACAAAATTCGTTATCAGGTGGACAAACTTGAAATGATTATTGATGACGAGATGTGGCCTTTACCAAAATATAGAGAATTGCTTTTCATTCGCTAAGTATTACCCGAAAAATCCTTTATTAATAAGCTTCTCAGTTTTTTTATTGCACACAGGTTTTTCTAACTTCAAAATTTGTCAACTGTTATTTTGCAGTTGACAAATTTTGACCGCATCTCTATAAAATTAAAAAATTGATTATGAATTCTTTAAATTTAGATGAATACGAGCAGCAATCTTTGTATTCTTTTCAGAATGAGCATGATGCATGCGGAGTCGGTTTAGTGGTAAATATTTCCGGTGAAAAGTCCCACGAAATCATTGAAAATGGATTACAAGTGCTCGAGAATATGGTTCATCGCGGAGCAGAAAGTGCCGATAACAAGACCGGCGACGGTGCCGGTATGCTGCTGCAAATTCCACACGAATTTATTTTGCTACAAGGCATTCCAGTCCCTGCAATCGGAAAATATGGCACCGGTCTTATATTTCTGCCACGAGAAAAAGAGGAATCAGAACTTTGTTTACGTATTATTAAGGAAAATGTTGAAGAAGAAAATCTTCATTTGTTGGCAGTTCGTGATGTGCCGGTTCACAGCAAAATTTTGGGTGAAATTTCTGCATCCAACGAACCGCTGATAAAGCAAATATTTGTTACCGGAAATTTTCGTCAGGAAGAGTTGGAAAGGAAACTCTATCTGGTAAGGAAAAAAATTGAAAATTCGATAGCAAAATCCAATCTTTCCAACAGAAGGAGTTTTTATATAGTAAGCCTTTCTTCCAAAGTACTGATTTATAAAGGAATGCTCACATCACTTCAATTGCGTGACTATTATCCCGATTTGACCAATCCCAATTTTACCAGTGCCATTGCTTTGGTTCATTCACGTTTCAGTACCAACACTTTCCCGACCTGGGATTTGGCTCAACCTTTCAGGATGTTGGCTCATAACGGTGAAATTAATACAGTGAGAGGCAACCGATTATGGATGGAAGCGCGTGAAAGTGTATTGAAATCGGAGTTGCTGGGTGATTTGAAACCTTTGTTTCCAATCGTTCAGCTTGCAATGAGCGACAGTGCTTCTCTGGACAATGTTTTAGAATTTCTCGTTATGGCAGGAAAAAGTCTGCCTCACGCATTGGCCATGTTGGTACCAGAAAGTTGGAATCAAAAGAATCCTATTTCTGAAGAACTGAGAGGTTTTTATGAATACCATAGCATGTTTATGGAACCTTGGGATGGCCCGGCAACGCTTCTTTTCAGTGATGGACGCTTCGCCGGTGGCATGCTCGACCGAAACGGTCTGCGACCGGCCCGCTATCTTATTACCAATGATGGTATGATGATTATTGCCTCCGAAACCGGCACCATAGAATTTGAACCGGAAAATATTAAAGAAAAGGGACGATTGAAACCCGGTAAAATTCTGATGGTGGATACTGAAGAAGGCAAAATTTATTATGACGAAGAGTTAAAGGAACAAATTGCCAAAGCATTTCCTTACAACGAATGGTTGGAAAGGAACAGAATCAATCTGGAGGAAATTTCGTCGGGCAGAAGTGTAAAGCCGGAAATAAAAAATTATCAGAGTCTGCTAACCGCTTTCGGCTATTCAAAAGAAGATGTTGAATTGCTTATGCTTCCTATGGCTTCAGAAGGAAAAGAGCCAACTTCATCAATGGGAAATGATACCCCTTTGGCTGTTTTTTCCGAGAAACCCCAACGGTTATTCAATTATTTCCGTCAGCAATTCGCTCAAGTAACCAATCCACCCATTGATCCGATTCGTGAAGAATTGGTCATGTCTTTAACCGGTTACGTTGGCTCGATTCATAAAAATTTGCTCGAACCTGTTCCGGATCTTTGTAAAATGGTAAAGCTGAAAAGTCCGGTTCTGACCAATACTCAGTTCGATATTTTGCTTAATTTACGTTACAAAGGTTTTTCTACTGCAGTGTTACCGATGCTTTTTAATCCGAAAAAAGGAGCTGATGGTTTGGTGAAGGCAGTAGATGAACTTTGCCTTTTGGTAGAAAAAGCGGTGGATGAAGGGAAAAATTATATTGTGTTGAGCGACAGAGGTGTAGATGAGGAACATGCTCCCATTCCTTCGCTGCTTGCGGTTTCTGCGGTACATCATTATCTCATTGACAAGCGGAAACGAATGCAAACCGATATTATTGTCGAAAGTGGAGAACCGCGTGAAGTGATGCATTTTGCCTTGCTGTTTGGTTTTGGAGCCAATGCAATCAATCCTTATATGGCTTTTGCCGTTATCAGTGAGCGCATCAAATCAGACGATATCAAGCTCGATTTCCATACGGCCGAATCGAATTATGTTAAAGCTGTGAACAAGGGGCTTTTGAAAATCCTTTCGAAAATGGGAATTTCTACCTTAAGAAGTTATCGCGGCGCTCAGATATTTGAAGCTGTAGGTATTTCATCATCTGTGCTGAACAAATATTTCAAGGGAGTCATCTCCAAAATTGAAGGAATAGATATGACCGATTTGGCCAATGAGACTTTATTTCCTTATTGGAAAGCTTTTTATCCTGAAATTGATGAAGAAAATCGTTTGAAGAATCTTGGTTTTTATTCATTTCGCGTAGAAGGAGAAAAACATGCGTGGAATCCGGAAACCATTGCCCGTTTGCGCATTGCTACGCGAACCGGAGATTATGCAAAATTCAAAGAGTATTCGAGCATTATAGACAACAAACCGGAAGCCATTTTTATTCGCGATTTACTCGATTATAAGCGAAATCCCATTGATGTAAATGAAGTTGAGCCGTTAGAAAACATTATGAAGCGATTTGTAACGGGAGCCATGTCCTATGGTTCTATTAGTAAGGAAGCACATGAAGCATTGGCAATGGCAATGAATAAAATCGGAGGAAGAAGCAATACCGGTGAAGGCGGTGAAGATCCTGAACGTTATAAACAGCGACCTGACGGTTTAAGTACGCGCAGCGCCATCAAGCAGGTTGCTTCCGGCAGATTCGGAGTTACGGCCGAATATTTGGTAAATGCCGACGAAATTCAAATTAAAATAGCTCAAGGTGCAAAACCCGGTGAAGGCGGACAACTTCCCGGATACAAAGTCGATAATGTTATTGCAAAGACCCGACATTCCATACCCGGAATTTCTTTAATTTCTCCGCCGCCCCATCACGACATTTATTCTATTGAGGATCTTGCCCAATTGATTTTTGACTTAAAAAATATCAATCCTGCTGCCATGATTAGCGTAAAACTTGTTTCGGAAAGTGGTGTGGGTACTATTGCTGCCGGAGTGGCAAAAGCAAAAGCCGATTTGATTCTTATCAGCGGAGCAGAAGGTGGTACCGGAGCAAGTCCCGCCAGTTCCATTAAACATGCCGGACTTCCACAGGAAATTGGTCTCGCAGAAGTTCAACAAACGTTGGTGATCAATAATTTGCGTGGACAAATCCGACTGCAAACGGATGGTCAGTTAAAAACGGGACGGGATATTGTGATTTCTGCTTTGTTGGGAGCTGAAGAATATGGTTTTGCTACCAGCGCCCTCATTGTTTTGGGATGTGTCATGATGAGAAAATGTCATATAAATACCTGTCCTACAGGTGTGGCCACACAAAACGACGAACTTCGCAAACATTTCAACGGAAGATACGAATATCTGATAAATTTCTTTACCTTTTTGGCACAGGAAGTGAGAGAACATTTGGCTCAAATGGGCTATAGAAGTCTGGATGAAATTATCGGACATACCGAATTGTTGGTACGCAAAGAAATTAAAACGAGTTCAAAAATTGAAAAGGTCGATTTGTCTAAAATTCTTTTTAAACCGAAGCAGGCAGAAGAAAATGCCATCAGAAAAATAAAGAATCAAGAGCACAAAATTGATCAGGTGCTCGACAGAATATTAATATCCGAAGCCATGCCGGCCATTGAACAATGTATTCCTGTTAAAATTCGACATAAAGTCAGAAATACCGATCGAACCATAGGAGCCATGCTTTCCGGAGAAATAGCCAAACGTTATGGACAGGTTGGACTGCCGGAAGATACCGTTCAAATTCAGATGGAAGGTTCTGCAGGACAAAGTTTTGGCGCTTTTCTTTCTAAAGGCATTACGCTGCGTCTCGAAGGCGATGCAAACGATTATCTCGGGAAAGGTCTTTCGGGCGGGAAAATCATTGTTGTTCCTCCGAAGGAAAGTACTTTTGCTCCCGAAAAAAATATTATTGCCGGCAACACACTCCTTTATGGAGCAACTTCGGGCGAAGTGTATATCAATGGTATTGTAGGCGAACGTTTCTGCGTAAGAAATTCAGGTGCAATTGCAGTGGTAGAAGGTGCCGGTGATCATTGCTGCGAATACATGACGGGAGGAAGAACCGTTGTGTTGGGAAAAACAGGCAGAAACTTTGCCGCAGGGATGAGCGGAGGAATTGCATATGTGCTGGATGAAGACGGCAAATTTGATATGTTTTGCAACATGGAAATGGTGGAACTTTCTCTTATCGAAGAAATAGCTGATAACAAGGAACTTCACGAGTTGATTTCCAAACATTTCAAATACACTGGAAGCCCCTTGGCAAAGCGTATTTTGGATAATTGGTCGGAATATTCCGAAAAATTCCTGAAAGTTACTCCCATTGAGTACAAGAAAGTGTTGCAGGAAGAAAAAATTCAGGCAATCAATAAAAAAATCGAGCAGGTTGAAAGAGATTATTGATGTAACCTGTTGTTCAATAAAAGTTTAAATTTCAAAATTATGGGAAACCCGAAAGCATTTTTATATATTCCGCGTAAGGAGGCCGGTTATCGGCCCGTTCAGGAAAGAATTTACGATTTTGGAGAAGTGGAGCAAACCCTGAATCGTGAAGACAGGAAACTTCAAGCTTCGAGATGCATGGATTGTGGAGTTCCGTTTTGTCATTGGGCTTGTCCGCTCGGGAACAAAATGCCCGAATGGCAGGATTTGATTTACAAGGAGAAATGGCAGGAAGCCATTGATATTTTGCAGGAAACCAATAATTTCCCTGAATTTACAGGCAGAGTTTGTCCGGCTCCTTGTGAAAAATCGTGTGTGCTGTCTTTGCATGAGGCACCTTTAACGATTCGTGAAAATGAAGCTGCTATTACCGAATTAGCTTTTAATGAAGGCATGATTAAAGCCCGTCCTCCAAGAAAACGGATAGCAAAAAAAATTGCCGTTATTGGTTCTGGTCCGTCTGGTTTGGCTGCTGCCCAGCAATTGAACCGAAAGGGATACACGGTTACGGTTTTTGAAAAAGATGCTCATATTGGAGGCTTGTTGCGTTATGGCATTCCTAATTTTAAGTTGGCAAAAAATGTAATTGATAGGCGATTGAAGTTGATGGAAGAAGAAGGAATCATATTTAGTCCCAATATGGAAGTTGGGAAAAATATTTCAGCTAAGGAACTGTTGGACAGTTTTGATGCAATCTGCATAGCTGTTGGTGCAGGACAACCACGTGATATTCAGGCCGAAGGAAGAGAAATGAGAGGAATTTATTTTGCAATGGATTTTCTGAGTCAGCAAAACAAACAGTTGCTTGGAGAAACAATGCAACAGGAAGAAATTATTTCGGCCAAAAACAAACATGTACTGGTAATTGGTGGAGGCGATACCGGCTCAGACTGTGTGGGAACATCCATCAGACAAGGTGCCGTAAAAGTTACGCAGATAGAAATTTTACCACAACCACCGATTGGAAAAAATCCGGAAACGCCCTGGCCTTATTATCCGTTGATTTTAAAAACTTCCAGTTCACACGAAGAAGGTTGTACAAGGCGTTGGTGCCTGAACACAAAAGCTTTTATCGGGAAAAATGGACACGTTACGGAAGTCTTAATTGAAGAAGTAGAATGGCACAGAGAAGAAAACGGACGAATGACAATGGTTTCTACGGGGAAAACGGAAACCGTTAAGGCTGATTTGGTTTTACTGGCATTGGGATTTCTGCATCCGGTACACGAAGGCTTTCTTAACGAATTGGGTGTAAAATATGATGGCAGAGGAAATATTGAAGTTGACAAAAACGGGAAAACTTCGGTGGATAAAATTTTTGCTACCGGTGATTCGGTAATGGGAGCAAGTTTGGTAGTTAGAGCCATAGCTTCAGGACGAAAAGCAGCCGAAAATATACACCATTTTTTCCGCCAGGAGCAGAAAAACTGAATCAAAGAAAATGTTTTTTCATAAAAAATTAGAGAAATATGTGCGGAATAGTTTGCGCTTTTGATATAAAAAAGAATTCCCAAGAACTGCGTCCTCAAGTTTTGCAGATGTCGAAAAGAGTAAGACATCGCGGACCTGACTGGTCGGGCATTTTTAGCAATGACAGGGCAATTTTGGCGCATGAGCGACTGTCGATTGTAGATCCCGAATCCGGCAAGCAGCCCTTGTACAGTAAAGATGGAAAATTGGTACTTGCCGTAAATGGCGAAATTTACAATCATCAGGAAATACGGAAACAGTTCGATGGAAAATATGAATTCCTTACCAAATCGGATTGTGAAATAATTTTGGCGCTTTATCGGGAGAAAGGCCCCGATTTTTTGGATGATTTGAATGGAATATTTGCTTTTGCACTCTACGATATTGAAAAAGATGCTTTCTTTATCGGACGCGATCACATTGGTATAGTTCCACTTTATCAGGGTTGGGACAAAGATGGAACTTATTTTGTTGCTTCGGAGTTGAAAGCTTTGGAAGGTTATTGCAACCGTATAGAAGAATTTCTTCCTGGACAGTATTTTTTCAGTTTGGACGGGCAACCCAAGCAATGGTACCATCGCGATTGGGAAGATTATGAAAATGTGAAAGACAACGAAAGCAATATTGAAGAATTGCGCAAAGCACTTGAAGCAGCCGTCGAACGTCAGCTTATGTCCGATGTTCCCTACGGCGTATTGCTTTCGGGAGGTTTAGATTCTTCCGTAATTTCGGCAATAGCAAAAAAATTTGCGCCCAAGCGTATCGAAAGTGGAAATACTCAGGATGCTTGGTGGCCGCAGCTGCATTCGTTTGCCATTGGACTTGAAGGTTCTCCCGATTTGGCTGCAGCACGTGAAGTGGCCGAACATATTGGCACCATTCATCACGAAATTCATTTTACCGTTCAGGAAGGGTTGGATGCTTTACGAGATGTTATTTATCATATCGAAACTTATGACGTAACTACCGTGAGAGCCAGTACACCCATGTATTTGCTGGCACGTTTCATTAAATCGATGGGCGTTAAAATGGTACTATCCGGTGAAGGTTCAGATGAAATTTTTGGAGGTTATCTTTATTTTCACAAGGCTCCAAATCCCGAAGAATTTCACAAGGAAACCGTCAGAAAAATCAAGAATCTGCATTTGTACGATTGTTTGAGAGCCAATAAATCGTTGGCTTCGTGGGGTGTAGAAGGTCGTGTTCCTTTTTTGGACAAAGAATTTTTGGATGTAGCCATGCGGTTAAATCCAAAAGATAAAATGGCCGGAAACGGAAAAATAGAAAAATGGATTTTGCGTAAAGCATTTGAGAATTATTTGCCCGAGAAAATCGTATGGCGGCAAAAGGAACAGTTTTCGGATGGTGTGGGTTACAACTGGATTGATTCATTAAAAGAAATGACCAACAAGTTGGTAAGCGACGAAGAAATGGAAAAGGCAGCCGAAAAATTTCCCATTCAGCCTCCCATGACTAAGGAAGAATATTATTACCGTTCCATTTA
>JAKPDB010000141.1 GCA_029552985.1 bacterium | reverse complement strand
GATGCTGCCTTTGAACCTGAACCAGTAAGCCCTGCCTTGATGGCAATCACGGGTTTTTTTGAGGTAATCTTTGCCACACGGCTGATAAATTCCCTGCCATTTTTCACCCCTTCCACATAGAACAGAATGACCTTTGTTCGTTCGTCAGCAGCGCATGCCTCAATCAACTCACTTTCAGAGACATCAGCCATGTTTCCCATGCTGATAATTCTTGAAAAACCTATCTTCTGTTTTCTTGACCAGTCCAGCACTGCGCTGATAAGAGCGCCTGATTGTGAAATAAACGCAATACTGCCCTTGCCAGGCATCACAGGAGCAAAAGAAACATTCAAATCCGAGTATGTGTCAATAATTCCAAGACAATTTGGTCCAATAATGCGGCAACCATACTTTTCTGCTGTTTCAATAAGTTTCTTTTCCCTTTCTTTTCCTTCTGGACCAGATTCCTTGAATCCTGCGCTGATGACAATCGCTGCTTTTGTACCCTTTTTCCCGCATTCCTCAATCATGTTACACACTATCTTTGCAGGCACAACAATCACTGCAAGGTCTGGAACATCAGGAATACTTGCAATGTCAGGATAGCATTTCAGACCTGATATTTCGGTTGCCTTTGGATTCACAGGATAAATCCTGCCCGGAAATTGCCCTGAAATAATATTGCTGAGAATCTGAGAACCAAGCTTTCCTGGTTCTCTTGAAGCACCGATAACAGCCACAGATTTCGGAGAAAAGAATTGTTCAAGCATCATGACCTCCAATTGAAAAATTGATAAAAAAGTTTGTTTTATTTTATCACTTCCTGAAAATAAGACAACCGTTAGAAAAAATCTCAGATCATCCCGCAAAAACAATTATAGTTTTCGGGTTTTCTTCAGACCAATCTTTTCCGCAGGTATTGACTCAAAACCAATTTTGAAAACATCAGAATCTTTTTTGAATTTCAGATACGGCAGGTCAATTTTTTCAAATACATCCGCATCCACGAGATTATCAATGAATTCTTGATTTCCCCTGTCAATAAATCCTTTGCACCTGTACACAATATTCTTCTTGAGTATATTTGGACGCATATCCTGAAGGACATTGACAAGCCAGGGGTATTTCGTTGAATAAGGTGGCTTTCGCACATCAATTTCTTTTCCAAACAATCGTTCATTGTATGGAGGTTCAGTCCAGAATTTCTTCCATCGTTCCTGATTCCATGGCGATTCATTATATGCCTGCTGGCATTCAATGAA
>JAKPDB010000117.1 GCA_029552985.1 bacterium | reverse complement strand
TGCAGAAATATCAGGCAGCAGGAAAAAGAACCAACAATCTCTTCAGGAACAGCTAAATGAGTGAAACAAAAGTTGCAGTAGTTGGTGGTGGTTATTGGGGGAAAAATCTCATTCGTGTTTTTCATCAACTTGGTGGACTTTCAATAATATGCGATACAAACCCTGCTTTAAGAGAAACTTATGAATCCAGTTTTAAGGGTGTAAAATTTGCATCAAGGGTAGAAGAGGTACTTAATGATGACAGTATCAGTGGTGTTGTTATTGCAACGCCTGCAGCGACCCATTATGAAATTGGAAGAAAATTTCTTGAAGCAGGAAAGGACCTTTTCATTGAAAAACCCCTTGCATTAACAAAGGCAGACGGAGAAAAACTTGTTAATATTTCTGAAAAAAACAATTGCATTTTGATGGTCGGACACATTCTTCATTATCATCCCGCAGTAATAAAACTGAAACAATTAATAAAGAATAATGAACTCGGCGACCTTCAATATCTATATTCAAATCGGCTCAATATTGGCAGAATACGGCACGAAGAAAATATTTTGTGGAGTTTTGCGCCACACGATATTTCATTGATGCTGTCGCTAGCAGGAGAAATGCCTGATTCTGTAAATGCATTCGGCAGGTCATATCTTCCACATCCGGTTGAAGATGTGACACTTACTTTCTTTTCATTTCCCTCTGGTATCACAGGTCATGTTTTTGTCTGCTGGCTGAATCCCTTTAAGGAACAGAAATTCGTCGTCATTGGAAGTAAAAAAATGGCTGTTTTTGACGATACCAGCAGAACCGATAAACTTGTCCTTTATCATCACAAAATCAACTGGTCAGGAAAAGAAATTCCATCAATCGAAAAGAGCGATGGGGTTCCTATAGAGATTGAAAATTATGAACCATTACTTGAAGAAACAAAACATTTTCTTGAATGTATGAAAAGAAGAACAAAACCCATTACAGATGGCCAAGAAGGATTACGTGTTCTATCAGTGCTGGAAATGGCGCAAAATTCATTAAAAAAAAGAGGAAAACTGTGAAGGACTATTTTGTCCATGAATCCTCGTTTGTTGATGATAATGTAATAATTGGAAAAGGAACAAAGATATGGCATTTTTGCCACATTTTGAAAAATACCAGGATTGGCGAAAATTGTGTACTGGGACAAAATGTGATGGCAGGGCCTGATGTAATTATTGGTCATAACTGTAAGATACAAAACAATGTTTCAATCTATAAAGGTGTTACTCTTGAAGATGATGTTTTCTGCGGACCCTCCTGTGTTTTTACAAATGTCATCAATCCCCGGGCATTCATTGAACGAAAAGATGAATTTAAACAAACTTTGGTAAAAAAAGGTGCAACCATTGGAGCCAATGCCACAATAGTTTGTGGCAATACCATAGGCAAGTATGCGCTTGTTGGTGCAGGCGCAGTTGTAACTCATAATGTACCGGATTATGCCCTTGTCGTTGGTGTTCCTGCAAAACAGCTGGGTTGGGTATGTAAATGCGGTATAACATTGAAATTTGTCGGAAATCTTGGAAAATGCGTTTGTGGAAATGAGTACAAAATAAAATCAGGACAGTTGATAGTTCTAAATGAAAAATAGGGGAAACCAATGACAATACCAATGCTTGACTTGGGACGTGAGTATGAATACATGAGAAATGACATTGACCAGGCGATAAGAAAATGTTTAGAACATCAGAAGTGGATTTTGGGTCCAGAGGTAGGAGAACTTGAAAAGAAAATTTCTAATTACCTTGGCGTGAAACATTGCGTCGGTGTATCGTCAGGAACAGATGCTCTTGTTCTTGGACTGAGAGCACTTGCGCTGAAAATTAAGGGAAAAGAGTTTTTTGACCGTACTGATGAAATTATTACCACTCCATTTACATTTACTGCCACTGGGGACGCCATTTTGAGAAGTGGCGCGATACCAGTATTTGTTGACATAGACCCTCAAACCTTTAATATTGACACTGGCAAGATTGCAGAGTATTTGGAAAATCAGGGAGATAAGGTTGTTGGAATTCTTCCTGTACATCTTTATGGCCTTGCCTGCGATATGGATAAAATTATGGGGCTTGCTGAAAAAAACAAAATATTCGTTCTTGAAGATGTTGCCCAGGCATCTGGTGGAGCATGGAAAAATAGGAAACTTGGAAGTATTGGAAACGTGGGCGCTTTCAGTTTTTTCCCTTCAAAAAATCTTGGCGGATTTGGTGATGGAGGGATGGTGGCAACAGATGATGATGAAATTGCTGATATTGTCAGGATACTGCTGAAACATGGTGGAAAGGATAAATACAATGTTGACTATCTTGGATACAATGCGAGATTGGATACAATCCAGGCAGCAGTGCTTGTGGCAAAGTTCAAGTATCTTGACCAATTTAATGAAAAGAGAAGAATGATTGCTGAATTTTACAATGAGAACTTGAAGGAAATTGGACACATCATTACCCCTGAAATTACTCCGGATGCCTATCATGTATATCATCAGTACACAATCAGGGTAAAAAATGGAAAACGGGATGGGTTGCAGAATTATTTGAAAGAAAAAGGAATTGCAACAATGATTTATTATCCAGTATGTTTACACAGGATGAAACTTTTCGAAGGAAGGAGCAAATCTTTCAAAACTCTAATAAATGCGGACAATATTACCTCTGAGGTTTTAAGTTTACCCATTGAACCACTAATGAAAAATGAAGAATTGCAGTATATTGTCAGCGAAATAAAAAATTATTTTTCCACGAAAGATTGAACCTCATTTTTTCCCGTTAGAAGTATATGAGTTGCGGAAGAGGTCATAAAATAATTCGGCCAACGGAATTGTTGTATATTCAGAAGAAGGTTTAAAATGAAATTACTAAGTATTGTGGGAGCCAGGCCACAGTTTATCAAGGTAAAACCTTTGGTAGATGAGTTTAACAAAAAAGGCATACAACACATCCTTGTTCATACAGGTCAGCATTATGATTACGAGATGTCTCAGGTCTTTTTTGACCAGTTAAAAATTCCTTTGCCTGATTATAATCTCGGGGTTGGGTCTCATTCTCATGGTAAGCAAACAGGACTTATGCTGGAAAAAATTGAAGAAGTTCTCCTTAAGGAAATGCCAGACATGGTTATTGTATATGGTGATACAAATTCCACACTGGCAGGTGCTCTTTCTGCTGTGAAACTTAAAATTCCTGTGGCACACATAGAAGCAGGATTGAGAAGTTTTAGAATGGATATGCCTGAAGAAGCAAACAGGGTGATAACTGATAGAATTTCTACCATTTTATTCTGTCCAACACAAACTGCAGTAGAAAATCTAAGAAAGGAAGGCATTACTAAAAATGTGTTTCTTGTTGGAGATGTGATGTACGATGTATTTTTGGAGAGTCAGAAATTACTTTCGTCAAGGACAATTTTGAATGACCTGAATCTAAAGCCAAAAAATTATTTACTCCTGACCATTCATAGGCAGGAAAATACTGATAACCTTGAAAATCTCAAGTCAATTTTCCTTGCATTAAAGGATGTAAATCAAAAAGTGCTTTTCCCTGTTCATCCAAGGACAAAAAAGGCCATTGAAAAAATTGCTGATTTTGAAATCAGCGAACTAAAAAATTTCCAAATGATAGAGCCAGTAAGTTACCTTGATATGCTTGTGCTTGAAAAAAATGCTGATAAAATTTTAACAGATAGCGGTGGAATTCAAAAAGAGGCAAACTGGTTTGGGATACCATGCCTGATTTTGCGCAATGAAACCGAATGGGTAGAGTTGCTCGTCGCTGGGAATGCCGCTTTGACAGGATCGAATCAAATGGTTATAAAAAAAATATTGTTTGAAATAGATGGTAGGCCTCTTAGTAACAGACCCTTAGTTGATAGTCCACAGGCTTCAGAAAGAACCGTAGTGAAACTCTTAAAATGGTTTGAAACACAAGAACATAACAGGGGAGAAAAAAGTGGAAATCCAAAATGAAGGTTTGGAATTGGAAATATATAAATCTAAAGTACAGGGGACGGTTAACTTGAGCGGTGCCAAAAATAGCGCATTGAAACTTCTTGTCGCATCACTATTAACAGATGATGATATAATTTTTTATAACTTTCCCTCAAAACTTCTTGATGTAGTGACGTCCATACAAATGCTGAAAAAAATTGGTAAAAGCATTGACCTTAATGAAAATTGGATAAAGATTAAATCATCAAAGCATATTAATTCTGAATTGCAAACAGAGGTTAGAGAGCATTCGATAAGAACTACACCTCTTATTTTGGGAGCTCTACTCGCGAGGAAAGGATATGGAAAGGTACCTCTTCCTGGTGGTTGTAAAATAGGGGAAAGAAAGTATGACTTACATGTCATGGTTCTTGAAAAAATGGGCGCTAGAATATGGGAAGAGGATAACTATTTAGTGGGAGAAGTACAGAATAAATTAAAAGGAGCAGTAATAGAGTTGCCAATTAGATCCACAGGAGCCACGGAAAACGCGATTATCGCTGGAGTTTTGGCAGAAGGAACAACGGTGTTATTTGGACCTCATATAAGGCCAGAAATACTTGATTTGGTGAAATTTCTGCGTTCCATGGGAGCAAACATTACTGTCAGAGGACAGGAAAGTATTGTCGTCGAAGGAGTGAATTTTCTACACGGGGCTTCTCACACTGTGATATCAGATAGTGTGGAAGCGTTAACATTTGTGGTAGCTGCCTTGATTACAGGCGGTGAGATAGAAATTTCAAATTTTCCTTTTAATGACTTAGAAGTTCCCTTGATTTTTTTACGGGAAAGTGGAGGTAGGTTTTTTAGAAATGAAAACAGTTTGATCGTAAAGGGCGGAGAATGTTTTCCTTTAGATATCTCCACAGGACCTTTTCCTGGAATTAATTCAGATATGCAGCCAATTTTTGCTATTATTGGACTGATGGCAAAGGGTATTTCAAAAATTATAGATCTTAGATTTCCTGGAAGGTACGCATATGTTGAAGAACTGCAAAAAATGGGTGGCAGATTTAAAATTAATGGTAATATTCTTATGATCCTTGGTCCTTGTCAACTTAAAGGTACAGAGGTAAGAGCTCTCGATCTCCGTTGTGGCGCAGCTTTAATCTTAGCTGGTCTGGTCGCCGATGGATGTACCCGAATTGTAAATGCCTGGCAAATACTAAGGGGATACGAGGAAATTGATAAAAAATTTCAGGAACTTAATGCCAAAGTGTATTTAAATAAAAAGTAGCTGAACATGAAAATTAAGTCTTTTTTTTTCCAGGCATTACACACTTTACTGTCTAAAGGTGTTTTACTTATATTTGGCATAGTGTCAAGCATTTTTACCGCAAGATTTCTGGGACCGCAAAATAGGGGTGTTCTGACCATCTTTTTGACTTTGCCCGCCATCATATCCCCATTTTTGAATTTTGGAATAAAGCAATCGACTGCCTACATAATTGGGCAAGAGAAATATAAAGTAGAGGATGTGTCCTCAGCAGTACTGATTTGTTTTTTTATTGCAAGTTTCTTGGGTTGGGTAATAATTCTTGGTTGCTACTATAAAATGGGACTTATTGCGAGCTATGGAATAGTAATTTCCCTATTTTTTTTATCTATGTTTCCGTCTCAACTTTTCAGGGAATACATGTCTGGATTCTTTCTTGGACGAAAACAGGTCGACAGAATGAATGTATGCGACATTGTAAGTGCAGCAAGCTTAGTTTGTTTTCTCGCCTTAACTTTGAAATATTTGAAACTGGGTCTTTTGGGAGCTTCTTTAAGCTATTTTCTATCACAAATTTTTGTTATTCCACTAATCTTTTTCTATAACCGAAATTCTTTCCAACCGCCGTTAAGGATACAGTGGAACAACTTAGTTATAAAAGAACTGCTTTCTAAAGGCTTTTTGTTTGCTATAACTCTTTTTATTCTTCAACTTAACTACCGAGTCGATGTTTTGCTTCTTGGTAAGTTACAGAGTGATTACAGTGTTGGGATATACTCCGTGGGAGTGAATCTTGTAGAACTGATTAAGCAGATAAGTATTTCAGTGGGCGTTGTTCTTTTTTCATACTCATCGAACTGGAAGGAAGAAATGTTGAATACGACGTTGCAAAAAGTAAGTTTGCTATCAAGGATTCTCTTCGCTTGTGTTCTTATAATAGCATTGATAATCTTTGTATTTGCAAAATATCTGATTTTATTTCTCTACGGTGCCCCTTTTGAAGAAAGTGCAGCCGTAGTTCAACTCCTTTTGCCGGGGATTGTGATGTTAACAGTCTTTAGTATCTTACAACTGTTTGTAGCTGGTCAGGGAAAACCACATATTCCACTATTTGCCTTTCTTCCAGGATTGGTTTTAAATGTGCTGTTAAACCTTTATATGATACCAAGATGGGATTACGTTGGGGCAGCAATAAGCTCCTCAATAAGTTATACATTTGCTACTGTAATCTATTTATTGGTATTCAACAGGCTGTATGGGACTAAAATTAAGGAACTTTTCCTTTTGAGAGGGAACGACATTCAAATAATCTTAAATTATCTGAAGTGAATTAGTCAGGGAATTATAAAATGAAGTTTCGTGAGGTTTTAAACCTTGTCGAAAGTGATATTAGGTTTTATTCACATGGAGGCGGTAAAAGGTCAATGATAGGTAATATTTTATTCGATGCTTCCTTGCAACTGGTGATTCTTTATAGGATAGCACATTACTTTCAACACAAACGCAAACCTGCTATTGCTAAAATATGCGAGTGGTTGCAGATTATTTTGATAGGGTGTTATATTAATTCAAAGGCTGAAATCGGTAGAAATTTCAAAATTGCCCATCCTGTAGGAATAGTCATTGGAGATGGTGTCAAAATTGGAAACAATGTAACAATCTGGCAAAATGTAACAATAGGCTCTTCAGGAAGGGCAAAAGAACTACCTTCATATCCAACTATTGAGGATAACGTGAGAATCTTTGCTAACGCGGTGGTTGTCGGCGGTGTAAAAATCGGAAGAAACTCAGTTATAGGTGCCCTATCTTTTATTAATAAAGATGTTCCTGCTGATTCGGTCGCCCTGACAGATAGGATTTTTCCACAAAAACGGGAAAGACAATGAGAATAGCTTATATGATATTGGATGCCGGTGTCGGAGGCCACGTTCGTTCAGCAATAACCATAGGAAAAAACTTAGTTAGTAAAGGAATAGAAATTATATTTGTTGTTTCTCAACTACAAGTGCCTATTGATATGGATGGCGGGAAATATGAGGTCATTAAATTGGGCAAACATCACAAGAACTTCGTATTCGATTTCATTTTGTTATGGAAACTATTCTTTATTTTAAAAAGAAGGAGTGAAAAAATAGATTTGATTCACGCGTTTGACCTTCACTCGTATATTCTGGGTTATTTTCTTTCTGCTTTGTTACGAGTTCCATGCGTTTCCACGGTATGTGGAGGGACAATTAAATATCATTACCCTTATACAAAGCCTGTGATTGTGTTTAGCGAAGAACTAAAGGAAACTATGACCCGAAAACTAGGCTTTGCTGAGTCTGAAGTAATCGTTGAGCCTGCAAGAGTAGAGAAAATAGCGCCAAAAGTGTTTTTGAATGAAGGTGAATTCTGCACCCGCATTAGTATAGACAAACACTTGAAAAGAATTATCATGGTTTCAAGAATAAGTCTTATGAAATTCAGCTCTATTTTTTTTATAATTGATGTGATTGAAAATTTAGCAAAAAAAAGAAAAGATTTTATATTTCTTCTAATCGGACAAATAGAGAACAGAGGGGTTTACGATTCTCTTACGAAAAAGATCAAGGATGTTAATGCGAGGCACGGTAGACCAGTGGTAATTTTAAATCATGATTTAGCTTCAATAGCGGCAGAATGCTTGAAATTTGCCGATGTTGTTGCTGGAGTCGGCAGGGTTTGTTGGGAAGGAATGAGTTTAATGAAACCGGTTATTGTCATTGGTGAAATGGGATTTGCTGGATTAATTTCGCCTGACCTTGATAGAAAACAACTAAAGGAGATTATGTACTATAATTTTTCAGGAAGAAATATAAAATGTAATGATTACGATAAATCGGTAAAAGAGACATCAAATATAATTGAGCAAATCTTGGATGATGTCAATTTTGGAAAAAGGTGCGGAAAATTTGGATACAAATTGTTTACAAGATTTTATGATGTAGAAAAAGGTGTTAAATCCTATTACGCAGTTTACAGTCAGTTGTTGAACGCTAAAAAAAAGCAGAAGAGAGATAATGTTCTATACCCGCTTTTTGGCTATATGATATTGCTTGGTGGGCGGCTCCGAATGAAGATCAGAAACATAGATAAATATTATTTAAGAAAATTACGATGGAATCTCTTTATTGGTTTTATTTTTTGACAACTGCATTTTGTATAATGGTACCGGTTTTCATCCTGTTAAGAATAAAAAACTGGGCGACGTTCCTGATTTTGTTTCCTATTGTGTATATAATTTATTCATTTGTTGCACCACTTGCGTTTATTATTGGTCCAGAATTTGAAAGCATTACAAGGGCCTTCCTGGTTTCTTATAAAATTTTCTCTATTGAAAATAAAGAATACATATATGTTGCCCACGCAGCATTTCTTGTTTTTTATTTAACATGGTTTGCAGGCTTTTTCTTCGCATATCGCTGGCGATATAAAGCAATAACATATATTAAAGAAATCAATCTCGAACCATTAAAACTGAGGGGTATAATTTTTCTTGTTTCCTGCATTTTAGGCTTTCTTACAATTTTCCTAATATATAAAGAGTTCGGTTTCAATTTTTCTATCATTTATGGCCGTGGAACGAAGATCCTGTATGCAAAGTACAAAACGCTTTTTGGTGCATTATTTTCTCTGTGGGGAAGCAGTATTATTTGCTTTGCAGCCTCAGTATTCCTTTATATTCGCAAAACAGGGAAAATGTTCCCATTGGAATTATCGATGTTAATATTGCAGATTCTTTTTTACATTGCATTTTCATTTCTCAGAGGAGACAGGAGTCAGTTGTTTGTCGTTCTCCTTGCCGTAGTAGTTTTATATTCTTATGTTCTGAAACCAGTGAAGATTTCATTCCAGTTTTTGATATATCTATTTTTCCTTGTTTTTATCTTTTATATAATTGGGAGATTTAGAGGTGAAAAGCTATCACATATAGGCGAATTAGCAAGGATTGTTACAAGTAGTGAATTCTTACGAATGTTTGTTTATCCTTTTGTCTCTGTAGAAAGTTTTGCTGCTTATACTGCCCTTCCTTTTTTGATTGCCAATGAAATACCATTGCTTCGTGGTCAATCTATAGCATTCTTTTTTATAGATTTGTTGCCGAGGGCTATTGCTCCCTTTAGACCACCATCGGAGTATACTTATACAAAGTATGCAGAGTATGCAGGAATACTTAATATAGGCCAGGGTTTTACATTTCACCATGTTGCTGA
>JAKPDB010000115.1 GCA_029552985.1 bacterium | reverse complement strand
TGAGAAAAAACAATGAAGGGAAATCTTATACTGAGGCAGTCATGGCTACTTCTACCAAACTGCTCAGGACTATTTATGCCCTGCTTAAAAATAATAGGAGGTTTACTTAACTTGTTCATTTCTTATAGTTGACTCCTTTTTGTTCCTTCAATAACATTTTATGTGTATATCATATTGGTGTCAAACACATTGGCATGTAAGAATTTTTCAACTTTTGACAGAAACTTGTGATAGATAAAAATGTAATCCCAAGATATATGCCCTGCGTCTAATTTTTGCAAATTGTGTTATCATAAGAGAAAATTTTTACCAAAAGATTATGATGATAGACGATGCCAGAATCACCCTTGACCAGAGGCAGAAACGTACAGGAATTATTTTACTTGGTGTGTGTTTGTGCTGTTCTGTTTATTATGGAAAAACTTTCTTTATTGCTGTAAATCTTTTGATAAGCGTTTTCTATCTTGTGACAATTCTTTACAAATTCTTTATGGTCCTGGTGGGATTTATGCAGAAACAGGAAATCATTGTTGACAGATCAGAAATACAAAATCTTGATGAAAGTTCTCTTCCTGTTTACACAATCCTTCTACCTGTGTTCAAAGAAACCAACATTCTTTCGCAACTGATTACAGCAATCAATCAAATTGACTATCCGCATGACAAACTTGATGTGAAATTGCTTGTTGAACAAACAGATAAAACAATGCAGGAAGCATTAAGCAAAATGAAACTTCCGAATTTTTTTGATGTTGTGATTGTCCCTGATTCTTTTCCAAGGACAAAACCAAAGGCATGCAATATCGGACTTTCAAAGGCAACTGGAGAATATCTTGTAATATATGATGCAGAAGATATCCCTGATGCTGACCAGTTGAAAAAAAGTGTCATTGCATTCAGACGGATTGATGACCAATCCATAGCGTGTCTTCAGGCAAAATTGAACTATTACAATCCACGGCAAAATTTACTTACAAGATGGTTTACCTCTGAATATTCAATGTGGTTTGACCTATATCTGCCCGGACTTGATGGATTGAATGCGCCAATTCCACTTGGTGGTACATCCAATCATTTCAGGACCGAATGTCTTAAAAAACTCGGTGGATGGGACCCTTATAATGTTGCTGAAGATTGTGACCTTGGGATACGGCTTTTCAGGCAAGGGTATAGAACACGTGTTCTTGACAGCACCACATGGGAAGAAGCAAACAGTAAACTTTCTAACTGGTTGAGGCAGCGCTCACGATGGGTGAAGGGTTATATTCAGACATGGTGCGTGCACATGCGAAGACCATATTTTCTTATTAAAAGGATGGGACTGATTAATTTTTTCAGTTTTCAACTTACTGTGGCAGGACTTTTTATTACACTTCTTTTCAATCCAGTATACTGGATTATCACAGGGATATGGTTTGTCCGCGCTGAAGGAAAATTTCTTTCAGGGTTTTTCTATCCCACAGCAGACCTGATTACATGGGTACTACTGATAAGCAATGGAATTTTTGTTTTGCTAAATGTACTGGGATGCCTGCGCCGTTCTTACAGATACCTGATTCCAGAGACATTGATATCCCCATTGTACTGGGTGCTAATCAGCGCAGGCGCCTGGAAAGGATTTTTCCAGTTATTTACAAAACCCCACTTCTGGGAAAAGACAGAACACGGTCTTTCTTTTGGATTTCAGAGCAAATCAGAAAAAACCATCATATAGTGTTCAGGTAATTTTTGTCCCTGGTTTCAAATTTCTGTCAACTGTGAGAACTGCCAGTGTTGTATCATCAAGCCCTGCAAGAAGCATTCCATTGCTCTCAACACCGCGTATTGTGCGACCTTGTAAGTTAACCACAATAATGACGGTTTTTCCGACAAGTTCTTCTTTGTTGTAATAGGGCTTAATACCAGCAACAATCTGTCTTTTTTCTGTTCCAATATCAACCTGCAAAATATAAAGCTTATCAGCATCAGGATGGTCGTCAACCGAAATGATTTTACCTGTTCTCATATCAATTTTCTTGAAATCGTCAAACGAAACCATTTCCATTTTTCCTCCCCTTTAATCAAATTTTGTTAAGAAGGTGTTTTTTGAAAAAATTCAGTGTTTCAAACACCATTTCAGCAGTTAATCTATGCCCCACAGGATA
>JAKPDB010000111.1 GCA_029552985.1 bacterium | reverse complement strand
TGCCGGGAGAGGGATTTGAACCCTCACGGAAATTACTTTCCAACGGATTTTAAGTCCGTAGCGTCTGCCATTCCGCCATCCCGGCTGACCAAAAATATTATAACCTGCCTGGCTTAAAATTTGAAATTTCAGCAGATTCTAAACAGGAAGGTCAAAATTGTGCTTATTAAAAAGCAGTTTTTTTACCTGAAACAAAGTAAAAGTCAGGTTCGTCAATTACTTTTAATGGAATAAATCCAGAGGATTTTAATGTCTTGGCAAGGATAGTGGCTTGTGGCACTCGATCTTTTGCGATGCAGCCGCCAACTGATTTATGGAGATTGTTGACAAAATCTCGTCCTTTTGGATGAGAAATTACAATAATTCCATTGTTTTTCAGAATTCTGTAAATTTCTTTCAGAGCAACTTTTTTTCTTTCAAAATGAGGATAGCACGCATTACATATCACATAGTCAAAATAATTGTCAGGAAAGGAAGTTTTGTGAATATCAGCAACGACAAATTCAACAGGTAAATTTCTCCATTTTTTTGTTGCCTGTTCTATCATTGAAGGAGCATAGTCGATGGCAATGACTTTACCCTTTTTCCCTGTTTTTTTTACAAGGTATGGAACAAGAACTCCTGTGCCTGTGCCGACATCGCATATTACAGAGCCCTTTTTAATTTCTGTTTCTTTAACAACCCTTTTAACATTTTCGTTTTCAGGATGAGTATCCCAGTGCTTTGCATGTCTTTCGAAAAAACTATGCTTTCCGCATTTCATAAACTGTCCCTTTTTTGGGAGAAAAAATTGTTGCAATAGTAAAGATGATTACTGAGCACAGTGCAATGGGAGCGCCTGCTGGAATATTGAGCCAAAAGGATACCAGCAGCCCAAGACACCCTGATGCCATGCCGAATATTGAGGAAATAAGAAACATCTTTTTCAAATCATAGGTTAATTGATATGCTGCAGCAGCAGGATTGACAATGAGAGCAAAAACCAGTAGCCCTCCAACTGCTTTTATTGAAGCAGTAATAGTTGCTCCGCACAAAAACAAAATCAGGTAATAAATCGCTCTTGCCGGGATGCCAGAAGCAACCGCCAGAATTCTATTGAAAATCAGTATCTGTATTTCTTTGAAAAATGCAATCACAAATCCAATTGTTACGATAGTCACTGCGCAAAGAATAAAAAGGTCGCTATTGCTTATTGTTAAGATATTGCCCCACAGAAACCTTAATCCTTCGCTTTTTGAGCCAGGGATTAGAGGAAGAAAAAGAAATGACAGCCCGAGGGAAGAGGAAAATATAATTCCTAAGGAAGTGTCAGGTTTAATGTCGCCTCTGTCTGATATTGGTCCCAGAATTCCAGCGACAATAAAACAGAAAATGAAGGCACATATGACAGGATTTATACCAAGGATAATGCCGGCCAGCGCGCCTGCAAATGCTGCGTGAGACATACATACGCCAAGAAAAGAAATACCCATCGTCACAACAATAACTCCGATAAGAGAGCATGCAATTCCAACCAGCAAAGCGCCTGCCCACGAGTAAATCATAAAGTTATAGATTTCCATCAATGGATTCCTGTGAAACGATTGTACCTTCTTCAAGGTAAAAAATTTTGTTGCATAGTTTTTCTATGACCTGTTTTTCGTGAGAAACAAGCAGTATTGTGATGTTTTTTTCTTTTTTCCAGTGTTTTATGATTTCAAGAATTTTCCACTTTGATGATTCGGATATTGAAGAAAATGGTTCGTCAAGAAGTAAGATCTCTGGTTCCTGCATCATAGCCCTTGCAATCATGGTTTTTTGTTTTTCTCCGCCTGAAATCTGACCAAATGGTCGATCAAAAATATGGCCGATTTCAAAAAGTTCCATGATTTTTCTGACCTTGTCAAAATGTTGTTGCGATGGATAATGGAAAAGACCAAGTTTGCCGTAGATACCGCTTAATACAACTGTTTTTGCGAGAATCGGGATTCTGCTGTCAACTTCAAAATTCTGGGGAACATATCCAGTGATGAGCTGTACTGACAGCGCTGTGTTTTTCGTTAAAGTAGTATCGCCAACAACAATTTTACCCTGAAAAGCAAACAGGAGCCCATTGATTAAATTGAGAATGGTTGTCTTTCCTGCTCCATTTGGTCCATATAACGCAACACATTCACCTGTTTTTATAGTGAACGATGCATTTTTAATAATAATACGGCCTGCTCTTGCTACTGAAACACTATCAAAAATAATGTTTTTCATCTGCTGGCTTTTAACGAGTCAATGATGATTTGAAGATTTTTCAGAAGTGTATTTTCAATGTTATCGGTTCCTTGTAAACCACCAGGGAAATTACTTAATACCACATGAAATTTGTGTACTTGTTTTGCCAGCATTTCTCCTGTGGAAGTTCCACTTTGAAGATTGCTGACAATAAGTTTTACATTGTATTTTTCTGCATCACCGATAAGTTGTGTAATCATGCCAGGGGTAATTTCTTCATCTCTTCCAAAACAACCAATGACTTTCAGTCCAAGATATTCAAGAAGTTCTTTTTGCATCACAGATGAAATGACAGGTATATCTTTTATTTTGTTTGCAGAAACGATTGTTTTGACTTTCCTGTCAAGAGCAGTCATATGGTTTTTGTATAAAGCGAAATTTTTTTCATAAAATTTTTTGTTTTCAGGGTCAATGGATGAAAGTATTTCTGTGATTTTTTCTGCTGCAAGAGTTTGAACGGCCGGAATAAGCCAGTTTCCCTTTACATCTACCTGAATGATTCGTGCGCCAGAACCACTGGCTGCTTTTGAAATATCATCAATAAATCCCTCCCATCCGTGATAGAGTAAAATACCGTTATTGTACAACTTTTTTATGTCATTTGGTTTTACCTCATAATGACCTGGGCAAATCCCTGGTGGAATTAAAACAGTAACATTTACCTTTGACTGACCTATCTGTTTTACACAGGTGGCAATATTGGAACTTGTGGCAACTATTTCAATCTGCGACGTGTTTCCAAAAAGTGGCAAACCGAAACATAAAAGAATTAAAAACAATTTTTTCATTTTTTCATGAACCTGAATAACCTGTATCCCAGTATTTTCTCCATTCGCCAGCAATATTCGGACTTGCTGGAATTGGATTACCACTATCGTCAACATCTTTGACATCGCTGTGGAACTGTTCTGGTTTCATCCAACCAACATGTCCGTCTCCAAAAAGAATATTTGCTCCGCCTGAATGAATTCTACAAACAGCCCAGTGACTTGTTCCTGCATTATTAAATGCCATTGAACTATCAACGCTTAACACTCCGAAATTACTATAGGGTGGTCCTGCATTGCATCCACCTTTTCCATCTTTTTCTCTTCCCCAATCAAGTACCATGATTTTTTCAGATGGGTTGACAATTCTACTTCTTTTCACTCCCATAAAACCAGGGAAAATACCGCTTCCAATGTTATATCCCTGACCGATAAACCAGTTGTCAGGACTGATTGTTTTTCCGTGTCTTGATGGACACTGAGAAATTTTGTTTCTCATTTCAGGAGATACATACACCCATAATCGTGTTTTCCAGTACGGATTGACAGGATAAAATTCATCGTAGTCGTTTGCATATAATTCCATCGCTATACCAATCTGCTTGAAGTTACTCATACATACTGATTGCCTTGCTTTTTCTCTGGCCTTGCTTAATGCTGGCAAAAGCATTGCAGCAAGAATCCCGATAATCGCAATCACCACCAGCAATTCTATTAACGTAAAACCTTTCTTCATTCAATCCTCCCTGTGATAATGAAAAGGTTTGGTGTCACAATTTTAAAATATGTGCTACAGATTGTCAAGAGGCAGGTTCAAAATTCACGTAGTTGAGACATCCAGGCGGTATCCGGGGTGAACCAGAGAACGTCTCTGTGGCTTGTTCTTTTCAATTTTTTATTTGGCTTATGAGATAAAGGCATTTGTAAATGTGATACTTTTAGCAGCAATCTTATCAAGGGATGTGGTTTTGACAGCACTGCGACTGATGGTACCCAGGGCGTTCGGCGAATGCTGGTCAGACATCACAATCAGAAAATCGGGAAATGTTTTTTTCACATACAATCAATCAATATGAAATACTTCTTCAAGGTCTCTTGAAACAGGGCTATTATCAGGGTTTGAAGGCATAATTTCCTTCATATAAGCCCACCATTTCTTGCACACTGGAGTTTCAGCAAGTTTCTTCCACCTGTCTTCATCTTCAAGTTCAATATATCCAAATAGCATGCGGGTTTTTCTATCAAGGAAAATTGAGTAATTCTTTCCACCATGAGCACGAATTTCGTCTTCAAGTTCCTTCCATATTGGATTGTGTCTCTTTTTGTATTCCTCCTCATATCCTGGATGAACACTCATCACAAACGCCTTTCTAACCATGGTTCCTCCGAATCAACCCGACAATTTTGACCACATATTGATAATTTTTTCGTCTGTTTTTGCATCTGTCAGAAATTTGATGAGTTTTGAGTGAATTTGTTTTGCCTTTTCTTTATGGCTGAAGAAAATATTCTTTTTCTGCCCTGGGTCATCAGGAAGATAGTACAGTTCTGGTTCGAGGTTTCTGTTCAATGGTTTCTGTATCCTTACCTCTCCATCAACAATTCTTGTGATAAACTGTTTACTTTCGCTGATTTCCAGTCCAAAAATCAGTACCCATCCATCGTCAGTGGTAATTGTAATTTTTTGACCGCCGATTGAACCATAAATAATTGAAGGAGCGCTGACAGCAAAATTTCTTATTTTCTTATTTTTTTCTATAAGTGGTAAAAAGGATACACCATCCATTCTGACATCATGTTTTGCCCTGACCAGATCAAGGATTGTTGCAGTAATATCTGGTACCTGGACAAACCCTTTTATTCTTTTCGGTTTTGCTTTTGGGATGTACATAAGCAGTGGAATATGGGCGATCTCTTCGTAAAGTGGAGCAAGACCCTGATATTTTTCAGTGATAATACTTTTTCCCATCAGGTGATGTTCTCCATGATAAAAGCCATGGTCAGTTGTGAATACAACGATTGTGTTTTCAAACAGTCCCAGGTCCTCAATTTTTTGAAATAGTCGTCCCACCCATCTATCAACAAGGGTCACTTCACCGGCATAGTGCGCTCTGATATGCTGTATTTCTCTGTTTGTTAAATAATCACAGGGTCCATAGACAGGGTAAATCACTTCTTCGCCGGTATAGTTTTTGTCATAAAGGTCAACATAATAGTGGGGTGGGTCCCATGGTTCGTGAGGGTCAAAGGTATCAACATACAGGAAAAACTTTTCCTTATAATTTTTCTCAAGCCACATGCATGCCTGCCGCATTGTCTGGGCGCAGAAGTAATCTTCTTCAGAATTTCTCAACAGATTATTTCTGAGCATCTGCTTAACCCTTTCAGGGTTTCTCAGTTTTTCTCTTGAACATAGAAGTTCTATTTCTTTTGGCTGGGTGGTGAGCGGGTCGCCTTCCTGACCTCTGATTTTCAACCATGCAGAAAACCCTCTCTGGTAATTGTATCCTGGTGCAGTTGTATGAGGAGTATCAGCAATAAACATTGAAAGATAACCATGATTTCCAAGCATTTCTGCAATTACTGTTTCTTCGCTGGTTAATGGCGACCAATCTGTGTAAGTGAAAATAAATCTACCTGTGAACAGGTCTCTTCTGTGAGGAACTGTGGGAAAAGAGCCAATGTAGGCATTGTCAAATGTTAAAGAAATCTTTGAAAATTTATCAATGTGGGGAGTGGAAATCCAGTTGTTTCCATAACAGCTGAGGTGGTCTCTTCTGAGGGTGTCTGATACAATCACGATGATATTCATGTTTCCCCCCGACTGTGGCATGAAAAACTATACCAGATCTGGTTCAGAATACACAATATTTCCGTGATAAATGGTGCACATTACCTTACCAACTAACTTTTTATTAAGAAAGGGAGTGTTTTTGCTTAAAGATAAGATATTTTCTTTTGTCAGTATCCATTCTTTCTTTGGATCAAATATTACGCATGTTGCCTCACTGCCTTCAGAAACAGGTTTTTCATCAATCTGTAATATCTTCGCAGGCCCAACTGTCATTTTACGAAGAATTTCAATGGGTTTGAGTCCGTATTTAACAAGTGACATCACAAGTGGTAGCGCTGTTTCGAAACCTATCATTCCAAATGGAGCATTTTCCATTCCTGAACCCTTTTCTTCTTCAGAATGCGGAGCATGGTCTGTTACGATAGCGTCTATGATGTTTTCTTTTATACCCTTGATAAGGGCTCTAATGTCCTCATTAGTACGAAGCGGCGGACTGACTTTTGCATTGGCATCATAATTTACCAGCGCGTCTTCTGTGAGAACAAGATGATGGACCGCAACTTCACATGTAATATTTTTTGATTGCCTCTTTGCTTCTTTGACAAGTTCTACAGATTTTTTTGTCGTAAGATGCGCAAGATGAAGGCGCGCGCCTGTTAATTTCGCAAGTTCAATGTCCCTGAAAACCATAACATGCTCTGCTTCTGCGGGAATTCCCCTTAAACCAAGTTTTGTTGAAAGAACGCCTTCGTTCATCACACCGTTTTTTGCAAGAATCTGGTCTTCACTATGAGAGACAACGATTTTCCCCCATCTTTTACTGTATTCAAGCGCTCTTCTGAATATCAAACTATCCATCACGCAGTTTCCGTCATCAGAAAATCCAATGACACCTGCTTCAGACAGTTCACCCATAGGAGAAAGAACATTTCCTTTTCTGCCAACAGTGACTGTTCCATAAGGTAGTACCATTATTGGAGATTTTCTGGCTTTTTCGAAAATGTAACCAACAACGACCTTATTATCAATAGCAGGTTCAGTATTTGCCTGACAGCACACAGTGGTAAAACCGCCAGCAGCAGCAGAAATACTACCAGAAAGAATGGTTTCTTCTTCTTCGTTTCCTGGTTCCCTGAGGTGGCAGTGCATATCAATGAGGCCGGGAAAAAGCCAGAAATTTGTTCCATCAATGACTTTTGATGCTTTCTTATGAATAATTTTATCAATTCTGGAGTAGAAGCGGCCCGAAATCAAAACATCCCTTCTTCCATCTATTCCTGTATAAGGGTCAATAATCCGGATATTCTTTATCAATATGTCCATCACAAAAATTTTAACTCAGTATGTCTAAACTGGCAAATTGTCTTAAACAATAAATTGTGATAAATACTTTTTCCCGATAATAAAACCTTCTTCGAGTCCCACTGCAGAATCTTCATGTTCAATGCTGATAACTCCATTATAACCGGCTTTTCGTAAGTGTGAAATGTATTCACCCCAGTGAATAACTCCAAAACCTGGTATTACATATCTCCACCATCCTTTTTCTCTATTTCCGACTCTTCGCAAAACATGTTTTTTTATCTCACAATCCTTTGCATGCGTATGGAAGATTCGGTTTGCAAATTCATCCACTGCAGAAAGATAATCAATGTTCTGATGAACAAGATGCGATGGGTCAAAATTAAGACCAAAATTTGGAGATGGAACAAGCTGGAAAAGTTTTTGCCAGTGGTCAAGATGCTGTATATTTGTTTCAAACCAATTTTCCAGAGCAATCTTTACATTGTGTTTGGCTGCAAAACTGCACAAATCTTGAAAATAACTCGCTACATCTTCTTCAATAGCCTGCATCTTTGTTTTTCCACTTACAGGCATGCCTGCTATGGTGCAGACAACATCAACATCGGTCAATTCTGCCACCAGGATGAGATTTTCAAGATGCTTTTTAATCAGTTGCCTACGTTCAGGGTCAGGGTCCAGAACATTAGCATAACATGCATAACTTGAGGGTCTGACGCCAGTAGTTTGAAAAAGATTCTTTAATTTCTTTCCAGAATCTGCAAGAACCTGGTCCGGGTCAATATGTCCTGCGCCAGGCACAGATAGAATTTCGACCTTCTGAAAGCCATTATCTTTTGCAAAATTGAGTACTGATTCAAGATTTTGCTTTCCAAAAGGCGCTGTTAAAAATCCAATTTCCATGTTCCTCCTTTTTTAGCAACGAGATTATCAAAGATTATATCCGATTGGTAGAAAAATCAAAAATACTTTGACAAATGGTTTTTTAAGGGAATAAAATATCAACATCACCAGGAGGCAAGAAACGTATCCACTGACACCATTGAAGGTTTTTGTGGTAGACAGGGTTTATCAGGATAGAAGGTGTGTGGAGCGGCTTGAAAGGATTTTGAATGCGTTGAAGGGAAATTTTGAAATATCTGAAATTAATGACAGCAATTTTCCTGCGGCAGTTGAAGAATTAAAAAATTTGTATCCTTCAGGAGAGGTCCCTTCAACAGTTCCTGTTTCTTATACAAAGCCGCTTGTTTTTACAACGATGGATCTTCGAGGTCCAGGATTTAACTTAAAACATTTATTGAAAAAGTGCCCTTCAAGTGTACTTCTACCTGACCTTGAGAGAATTTTTGGACATTTTCCCAGAGCAATTGATCAGCATCCACATACACGGGACCAGGAAAATAATTGCGTTTGCTGGCCAACCTATAATTTCGGAACCATTGCTGGATGTTCTCATGGTTGTTTATACTGCAGCGATGGGATAAGAGGTAAATTTCTATCTGTGGCTTTGAACCTTGAAGATGTTATGGAAAAAGTGGTGCGGCCAGTAATTGAGAATAATCCATGGAATCGGGTATTCAGGATGATTCTTAATAATGCAGACCTGATTACCTTTGAGCCAGAGTATGGTTTATTTGAACTTTTTACAGAAACGCTTTCTTCCTATCCAGACCGTTATGGTTATTTCCATACAAGCAGTTGTAATGTTGCTTGGCTCGTTAATCTCAAGCACAGGGATAGATTAATAGGGGTCTGGTCAGTAAGCTGTGAAACTATGGCTGAAAAAATAGAATCAGGCACTGGTAAAGCCACTGATCGGTTTGATGCGGCGCGGCTGTGCCAGGAGATGGGTATTCCAGTACGTTTCAAGTTCAAACCCATTATCCCTGTAAAAAACTGGAAACAGGAGTATGCCGCATCCATAGAATACTCTCTTAAGGTCGCTCAACCAGAATCAATAGGTTTTGCCCTTTACATGTGGAATACATATGAGTCACTTGTTTCTTCGCTGCCAGTGGAATTACTTGATTCTGAATGTGTGGATGCTGCGAGACAGGCGGCAGAGGAAATGAAGGGGAAAGTTTATGGGCCATTTCCTCATGAGACGCGAAAGAAAATTTATCAGTTTTTCATCCAGCAGGCGCGGCAACACAGTAAGGATGTATTGTTATATGTTTCCACTGAATCCAGAGAGATGTGGGATGAATTGAAGGACAATCTTGGTCAGGACCCAAACGTTTATATCTGCGGTTGTGGTTCTCTTGCCATTCCTGGTAGAAAACTTGCTGCTAATCCAGGATTGCGATATTCAACCTATCACCCAACACCCATATGAATCAGTTTTTTTCTTGACAGACCGGACACAAAGAAATATAATAAATTAATCCTACTAAATAAATAGAATTTCAAAAAGGGGTTTGAACATATGTTTTTATCTACGCGAGTCAGATATGGAGTAAGGGCATTAATTGAACTTGGAATGAATTATCAAAAACAGTCAGTATTGCTGAAAGACATCAGCAAAAGGCAGAATCTTTCTTTAAAATATCTTGACCATATTTTTATGCAGTTAAAAACAAAGGGGATTATAAAAAAGATTAAAGCAAAAAAGGGTGGTTATCTTCTTGCAAAACCGCCTGAAAAGATTACACTATATGAAATCATCGAAGCAATTGAGGGTGTGAGAAGAATTGAATGTCTTGATGACGAGAATATTTGTTCACGCTCGTCCCATTGCGGTGCAAGGATTGTATGGAAAAGGCTAAACGCAAAGGTTGATGAAGTGCTGAAAAATATTACGTTAAAGGACTTTATCAGAGAAAGTAAAAAATTTGAGCAAATGGATGAGTCGGTGGTGTTTTCGGTTTGATTGATAAAGGAGGCAAGATGAAGACCATTGAAGAAATTAACGAAAAAATAAAAAAAGGACAGGCAGTTGTTGTTACAGCAGAAGAAATGCTGGAAATAGTGAGGAAAAAGGGTGAGACAAAAGCAGCAAAGGAAGTTGATGTTGTGACAACGGGTACATTTGGACCAATGTGTTCAAGCAGTATCTATTTAAATTTTGGGCATCCTGCTCCAAGAATTAAAATTGGGGGTGGCACCTGTTTCCTTAATGGAGTTCCTGCTTATGCGGGACTTGCTGCTGTGGATGTTTATCTGGGTGCAACCGCAGTTCCACCAAATGACCCTGGAAATCTTCACTATCCTGGTGAATTTAGTTATGGCGGTGGATTTGTGATTGAGGAACTTGTTAATGGCGAACGGGTTCTTCTTGAAGCAATATCTTATGGTACTGATTGTTATCCAAGAAAAGAACTGAAAAGTTATTTTTCGCTCAAGGATATCAATGAAGCAATTCTGTTCAATCCAAGAAATTGTTATCAGAACTATAATGTTGCTGTTAATGCGTCAGACAGGATGCTTTATACATACATGGGAATTTTGAAACCGAATTTTGGAAACGCGAATTTTTGTTCTGCTGGGATACTATCGCCTCTTCTCAGGGACCCTGAATATTACACAACAGGAATCGGAACAAGAATATTTCTCTGCGGAGGTATTGGCTATGTTGCATGGCATGGGACACAGCACAGTCCAGGTGTTGAAAGAACGTCTGAAGGAGTTCCAAAGAGACCTGCAGGAACTCTTGCAGTCATTGGTGATTTAAAGCAGATGAACGGAGAATTTATTAGGGGTGCGTCTTTTGTTGGCTATGGAGTGACACTTGTCATTGGTATAGGTGTTCCAATACCAGTGATAAATGAAAAAGTTGCAGCATGGTGTGGGGTGCCAGCAGAAAAAATGTTTGCGCCTGTTGTTGATTATAGCCACAGTTATCCTGAGAGAAAGCCAGAAGTTTTGGGAGAAGTAAGTTATGCTGAACTTTTTTCAGGTACAATCACTCTTGGCAATAGAACAATTCCTGTGGGTTCTCTATCCAGTTTATTTATGGCTCGCAGAATTGCCCAGACATTGAAAAAATGGATTTCAGAAGGAAGGTTTGAACTGACAAAGCCAGTGGCAAAATTGCCAGGCAAAGAGACAGGAATTCGTATGAAAGGGTTTGAAATAAAGGAGAAAAAACAATGATTATCAGTGAAAGGGTTGTGTTGAGATTTCCAAAGGAACTGGTGGACAAACCAACAATTTCAGCGCTTGTGAGAAAGTATGACATTGAATTCAACATTCTTCAGGCGCAGGTCCTTCCGCAGAAAGAAGGACTGATGGTCGTTGTGTTTACTGGTGAAGAAAAAATTGTAAGACAGGCGTTAAATGATTTGAAGAGTCAGAATGTGGGACTGCAGAGATTAAAGCAAGATATTGTTAAGGATGATAAAATTTGTACTCACTGCGGTGTATGCATTGGTCTGTGCCCGACAAATGCGTTTTATTATGACCAACCCACGAAAAAGGTAATTTTTGATTATGAAAAATGTATTACGTGTATGCTGTGTGTAAAGGGATGCATGGTAAGAGCAATAAAGATTAAATTTTGACTTAAAAAGGAGAAGAATGATTTATTTGGATCATAATGCCACGACACCCTGCGATGCTGCTGTTGTCGAGGAGATGAAAAAATGGCATACAGAGATGTTTTTTAATCCCTCTTCGATATATCAACCATCACAGGAGACAAAACAGGCAATTGAAAAAGCAAGATCACAGGTTGCTAAAATGCTTGATGCCTCGTCTGATGAAATCATATTTACATCCGGAGGCACAGAGAGCAACAATATCGCCATTACTGGAACGTGTTTGTTGAAAAAAAATAAAGGCAGCCATATTATTACCTCTCTCATTGAGCATCACGCAGTATTGAATACGTGTAAATTTCTTGAGAAGCAGTTTGGATTTAATGTTACCTATCTTCCTGTTGATAAGTATGGTCTTGTTGACCCAGACGATGTAAAAAAAGCAATTACTGATGAAACAATTCTTATTTCAATAATGGCAGCAAACAATGAAATAGGAACAATCGAACCGATCGAAGAAATAGGAAGAATTGCAAAAGAAAATGATATCATTTTCCATTGCGATGGCGTACAGGTGGCAGGGAAATTGCCTATTTCAGTAAAACAATTGAATGTTGACTTTTTCTCGCTATCTGCGCATAAGTTCTATGGGCCCAAGGGTATTGGCGCTCTTTATGTGAGAAAAGGAGTAAAATTCAGACCCATTACCTATGGTGGACATCAGGAAAGGGGATTGAGACCCGGTACAGAAAATGTTCCTGGGATTATCGGACTGGGAAAGGCGTGTGAAATTGCTGAAAATTTAATGGCAGAAGATGCATCAAAAGAAAAAGAGCTCAGGGACCTTCTTGAAAAAAAACTTGTAGAAAACATTCCTGAAATGATTGTTAACGGGCATCCAGAAAAGCGCCTTTACAATACATTAAACATTTGCGTGAAATATGTTGAAGGAGAAAGTATGCTGCTACATCTTGATATGGAAGGAATTTGTGCGTCTTCTGGTTCAGCATGCACCTCTGGTTCACTTGAGCCATCACATGTTCTTCTTGCACTTGGTATCCCTCACGAAATTGCACATGGTTCTTTAAGATTTAGCCTTGGTAGGGCAAACACGCTTGCAGATATTGAAAAGACCGCAGAAGTACTTCCGAAAATCGTTGAAAAATTAAGAAAGATGTCTCCTTTCTGGGATAAAAAATGAGTGAAACACTGATAGACGAAATTAAACAACTGCAGAAAGAAAAAAATGCAGTGATTCTGGCGCACAATTATCAATTGCCTGAGATACAGGATATTGCTGATTTTACAGGTGATAGTTTAGAACTTGCGAGAAAGGCAAAAGAAGTAGAAGCAGCACAGATGATTGTTTTTTGCGGGGTTCGTTTTATGGCAGAAACAGCAAAAATTTTAAATCCTGGGAAAAAGGTGCTTCTTCCTGCACCAGATGCTGGATGTCCACTTGCGGATATGGCAAAAGTTGAAGATGTGGTTGAAATGAAAAAAAAGTACCTGGGTGCATTTGTTGTATCCTATGTGAATACTTCTGCCCAAGTTAAGGCAGTGAGTGATGTTTGTTGTACTTCTTCAAATGCTCCAGCAGTTGTGAGAAATGTTCCTTCTGATACAGTGATTTTTTTGCCTGATAAAAATCTTGGATATTTTGTTCAAAAACAGGTTCCTGAAAAGAAATTGATTGTGTGGGATGGCTATTGCTTTGTTCACAGGCAATTTACTTTTGCAGATTTAAAAAAAGCAAGGGAACTATACCCAGATTCAGAAATTCTTGTTCATCCTGAATGTAATCCTGAAATTCAGGAAAACGCAGATTTTGTATTATCAACATCAGGGATGTTGAAAAGGGCAAAAGTTTCTCAGGCAAAAACCATCATCATTGGAACAGAAGAAGGGCTATTGCACAAATTGAAAAAGGAAAATCCAGAAAAACAATTTTTTTCCCTGGGACCTGCAAGAATATGTGTTAATATGAAAAAAACAACACTCGAAAAATTAAAAAACTGTCTTGAAAATGAAGATAATGAAATTATTCTTGAAGATGAGATAATGAAAAAAGCGCGAAATGCGCTGGAGAGGATGATTGAATATGTGTAGAGGAAAAGAAAATGGGATGTCCTGATACACTCAAAGCTGCGGCGCAGACAAAACTACGGATAAATCCGAACCTCTGCAAACTTGCCTTCTCCATTTACGCTTTGCACTGCGAAGGCTTCGGACATGCAGGGGTAAGGACATTGCGGAACGCGGTTGCTTTTATCCTTGTTTTGTTGCTGCGCCTTCGCAATTTGTGTACAGGTCATCCACAAGGCAGGATACGGAGGAAAAATGTACAGTGAAAAATTGATGGACCACTTCAAAAATCCAAGAAATATGGGAAGGATTGAAAATGCAGATGGTATTGGTAGGGTAGGAAACCCTGTCTGCGGAGACGTTATGTGGATATACATCAAGGTGGGTAAAAATGAAAAGGGGCAGGAGTTTATTGAAGATATAAAATTTGAGACATTTGGTTGTGGCGCTGCGATTGCCACCAGTTCCGTCATTACAGAACTGGCAAAAGGAAAAACTCTCCAGGAGGCAGAAAAAATTACAAATCAAGATGTTATTGATGTGCTTGAAGGACTTCCACCACTAAAAAAACATTGCTCGCTTCTTGCTGAAGAGGGTTTGCAGGCAGCGATTAAAGATTATAGAGAAAGAAAAAAGGCGCACATTTAATCCATAAAGGAGGCATAATGGCTTCAAATGAGCAATTAAAGGAAAAAGTGGAAAATGCTCTGAAAGAAATTAGAAGTTTTCTTCAGGCAGAGGGTGGAGATTGTGAACTTGTTGATGTTTCAGACGGTATTGCAAAGGTAAAGCTTGTTGGAAGCTGCGCAGGATGTCCTTTTGCCCAGATTACACTGACAATGAGAGTGGAAAAAATAATTAAGGAAAGAGTACCTGAGATTAAGGAAGTTGTAAATGTTGCGGAGTGAGATTGAGAAAAAAAAGAGAGCATTGGAAGAAATTTTACAGGAAGCAGGGAAAATTCTCATTGCATATTCGGGTGGCGTTGATAGCACATTTCTCTTAAAAGTTGCTGTTGATTGTCTTGGAAAAGAAAATGTCGCGGCATTTATCGAAAAAAGTGAACTGGATGTTCCTTCTGATATCAATTTCGCAAAGAAATTTGCAAAATCTCTCGGCGTAAAAGTTTTCTTCTTAAAATCAAGGAAACTGACTGATAAAAATTTAGCAAGCAATCCACCAGACAGATGTTTTCACTGCAAGAAGGAACTGTTTTCGCAAATGACAAAAATTGCTAGAAAATGCCATTACAGCGCAATTGCTGATGGCTCAAACCTTGATGACATTTCTGATTACAGACCAGGAAACAAGGCAAAATCATTATATCAAGTAATCTCGCCGTTGCAGATGGCAAATTTGACAAAGTCAGACATCAGGGTTCTTTCAAAAGAAATGGGATTGCCAACGTGGGATAAGCCACCTATGGCATGCCTTGCGTCAAGGATACCATATGGAGAAAACATTACTCAGGAAAGATTGAAAAGGATATTGAAAGCAGAAGAGCATTTTGTCAAACTTGGCTTTAACATTGTTAGAGTCAGGGATTATCGAAATTTCTGCAGGATTGAGGTATCTGATGATGACCTTGAAAAAATTATCCAAATGAGAAAAAAAATTGTAGAAAGATTGAAAAAAATTGGTTATATGTATATCACTGTCGACCTTGAAGGATACCACACAGGCAGCATGAATAAAACCCTGCCATTAAAAAAATAAAGTGGAAACAATTACAGGAATCATTAAGGAAATCTGGAATCTTTTTATGGCGATGAGCGCGTACCTTGTGTTTGGTTTTCTTGTGGCAGGGATTGTCAGGATTTTTTTAAAACCAGAAAAAATTTTCAAACATCTTGGTAACAGGGGGTTTTCTTCAATTCTGAAAGCAGTTTTGTTTGGAGTGCCACTTCCGCTGTGTTCGTGTGGAGTACTTCCACCCGCAGCAGGTTTGTATAAATCAGGAGCAGGCAAAGGAGCAACACTTGCCTTTTTGATTTCAACACCAACGACAGGAATTGATTCAATACTTGCTACATATGGTTTGATGGGTGGAATATTTATGCTTTTTAGAATTCTGGCGTCAGTTGTTATAGGATTTGTGGCAGGGATTATTTCAGATATTTTTTCAGGAAAGCAAGACAGGTCTGTAATAAAACAGGTACCAGCGGTCAATGAACGTTTATCTGGGGCATGGATAAAAGAGGTATTGCGATATGGTTTTGGTGAAATTTATCAATCAACTGCCAGATGGATTTTCCTTGGAGTAATAATGGGAGGATTGATTTCCTATCTTGTCCCAGAACAAATTTTATCAATGTACAGTAGTAATCGCTGGATGACATACTTAATCATGCTTGTTGTTGGGCTTCCATTATATGTTTGCGCGACTGGCTCAATACCGATTGCAGCGTCCCTTGCGGCAAAAGGAATCAGTCCTGGCGCGTGTCTTGTTTTTCTGATAGCAGGACCAGCGACCAATACCGTGACCATGTTTTTTGTGGGAAAAACCCTCGGGAAAAAACAGCTTGCAATATACCTTGGTTCAATAGTAATTGGGGCAGTGTTATTCGGATTACTTCTTGATAAACTTTCGTTTAGCTTCAATGTGGGCATTCACCCATTGCATCATAGCCACAATAAATTGATGGAAACACTTTCTCTTATGAGTTCATTGATTCTTATTGGCGTATTTTTTGTGTCAATTTTCAATCAGACAAAGACGAAGTTTTTAAAAACAAAAGGTAATTTTTGCTTTGTTTATAAGGTACCTGACATTTCCTGCCAGGGCTGTGTGAGAAACATTAAAAATATACTTTTATCAGAAAATGGCATCAGGTCCGTAAAGGTGGACATTAAGAATAAACAGGTTAGGATATGCGCAGATTTCAATGACCAGAAAAAGCTCAAGCAACTTCTTGCGCAGGCGGGTTATCCTGTTTCTGAATAAAAAGATTTTTAGATGTGGTCAAGATACCACCAGTAAAACTGACCCGGTGTGATTTTCCTTAGACAATCAGGGGCTTCTGTAAAAGAAGGACCAAACAGAATTCTTGCCCATGTTTTCTCATCAAATTCAATGATTTTTTTACTTCCTGCATCACCGATGATTTCTTTTGTTTCAGATATTTTCAACATGCAATCGTAATGGAAATCCTTCCCGAATAAAAATTTCATCGTATCTGTAAATGACAGAATCTTTATCATAAAAAATGGTTCAATCCTGAACCATGCTGCATGTTTAAGCAGGATATTAAATTCCGCGATATTTCCAGGAAATAATACTTCCACTGCGTTATTGTTCCATCTTTTCAGAAGCGAATAAATCAGCGGACACCACAGTTGCTTACGTCCACCAATTTCAACAATTTTTCTTTCTGTTCTTTCTCCAATTGCAACCACATACGCAAAACCATTTTTCTTTGTGTAATAAAGTTGAGTGTGTATTCGTTCATTAAATAATTTTTCAAGCCATTTTATGTTTCTTTTTATGTAACATGGCATTTCCTCGTGTACATCTTTGATTTTCTGAAGAATTTCTTCTGAACCATCGTACCTGACAGTGGGAATGATTTGGGTCATCCCGGATTTTTCAAATGACCTCTGGGAAAAAGTAATCACAGCGTTTGTACCGCAGGTTTCATACCCCCATAAATTGTATCGCTGTCTATCTCCACCAAGAATCGAGAACACGTAATTTCTTTTTTTCATTTCTTCAATACAGAAGTCCATCAAAATTTTCATATATCCCCTGTTTCTAAAATCAGGATGAGTGGAAACACTTCCAATTCCTCCAATGTTCGCCTGCCTTCCATGTAAATAAACTTTTTGAGGAAAAATTCCAATGAGGGATGCGATTCTATTTTTTTCCCTGATGATGAAAACATTATCACAATCAATGGTGTCTTTTGACATTGTTTGAGGATAACTGAGATAGAAAAATCCTCTTGAATGGTCAAAAGATTCTTCAAGAAACTGCATGATTTTTTCATATTCTTTTTTTGATGGATGTTCTATTTTCATACCTTCTCCCTGTCTTTATGAAATAAAACCATATTTTGCATTTGTTTCAAGCATCGCCAGATAATTCTCAATCGGTACATAGTTTGGTATTGAATTACTTGAACCAACTGCATACCCACCTTCTTTTCCATATTTTTCAATTCTTTCCATGGTAAGATTGATAATATCTTGTTTTGTGCCTGTAGCAAGAGTATGAACACACACATTTCCAATGAGGGCAAGTTTCTTACCAACACGTTTTCTTACATCCGATATGTCCATTGATTCTGGCTCAATGGGATGAAGCCCATTAAATCCAGTGTCAATGATGATATCCAGCATTTTCAAAAGATTTCCATCTGAGTGATAAAGGAAAAGTTTGTCTGCCTTTCTTATCATTTTTCCCATACTTTTGTAAAATGGGAAGATTTTTTCTTTCAACCACTCTGGAGGCATCACTGTGCCTGTCCTGTATGCGATATCGTCTGGAACCCATATTCCACCAACACAGTCAAACTCAATCATTTTTTTACACGCTCTTACCTGAATTTCTCCAATAGTATTAATCAACTCATCAACAAGTTCTGGTTGTTCAATTGCAGCAATAACAAAGTTTTCAAAGCCAAAAAGCATCCAGGTGGCAACAAAAATTTTTCCACATACACCGAATACTTTCATTCCCTCTGGCAACAATTCTCCTGCTTTTTCAAATTCAGAAAAATCCATTTTGTCAATATCAGGCCAGGGATAGTTTTCAATATCCTGTTTTGTTTCGATAATACCGGTGTGTTCTTCTGCCCACACACGAGTATCCTTGCCCTTAAAATGTTTTGCAGGGTCATCAGAAACAAACTCTTTGTTTACTGTGCCAGCAGGATCAATCATTCCTTTGCTTATCCATATATAGTCATAACCCGCTCTGTGCCTGAAATCAATTTCATCTTCAAGCGTGACGACCTCTCTTTTTAAGTATGCTTCTTTAATCTCTCTATCAATCACAAATTCCATATTAGGCACACGATAATTTTTCTTCCACAATAGAGTATTTTTCAGATTTTCAAAATCAGGTTCAAATCCCCAATCATTCATTTTTTGCTCCTGTTAATTCAACAATTGTATAGGGACCATCAGGAATTACTGCAATTTCAGTAAGTTTGCCGAATTTACAGAGTGCAGTTTCAATCGCCTGATTGATATTAGAGAAAGGAGTTACCTTGCATAGTTTTGCATCCTGCTCTGATAAACTGGAAATTAGATATATCTGCACCTTTTTCAACACATGCACAAGTGGCTGAACCCCCCATTGAATATCATGAAAATAACCTGGTTGCATAATTTTTTGAATAAACTGGTCTGGAGATACCAATTCTGAAAGCAATTTTCTGAAACCTTCATTTCCAACTCCATCGCTGCATTCTGAAGCGCTGATGATGATACCACCTTCCTCAACGACATCAAGCGCTGTGACCATTCCTTTCACTGACTGATAAAAATCCCTATCAAGAGGATAGCCGCCATTTGTTGTAATGACAATCGGATATTTTTTTTCAGCATACGCAGTGCTCACTCTTTTACAGAATTCGACACCCTTTTCAAATGCACTTTCAAGTTCTCCGGCAAAAATTTCTGTGATAGCGCCTTCTTTATCAATGGTGACGTTTACTAGAAAGTCAACGCCTGCCTTTTTTGCAAATTCAGTGGCAAACTGATGGCATAGGTTATTTTTAAGAACTCCTGGTTTTGTGTTTGCATCTTCGAGAAATTTTGCTCCATGAAATATCTTTATTGATTCCATACCAGCAATGCCAGGGCAAACACCCTTTCTTCCACCTGAAAAACCAGCAAAGAAATGCGGCTCAATCATTCCTGTAACGATTTTCAGGTCAGATTCAATGTATCGTTTGTTGACATAAAAATCAGTGCCAGGAAGATGAAAAAGCAATGATTGGTCAGTGGCACTATGGTCATATACTGGAAACTTTTCAAAAATTTCTTTACCCACAAGTTCAATCTTTTCCTGCTTTGTTGTTGCTCTGTGAGTACCATTGCCTATAAGGATAAAAATGGATTTTTCAGACACTCCTGATGCACGCAGTTCGTCAATTATTACTGGAAGAATGATTTTGTTCGGGACAGCTCTTGTATGGTCTGATATGACGATACAAACACTGGACGGCTTTTTATCTCTGACAATTTCAGCCAGTGGCTTACAGCCCACAGGTTTTTTTAAACATTGTGATAGTTCTTTTTGGGGGTTTAAAACTTGTGGTACGTGTTTTCCTTCCAGCACTGTGATGTTACCATCAAAATCTAATAACAATCCCTTTTTTCCATACCTTAATGTGATTTTCATAACCTGCCAGAGAGAAAGGTAATACTGTTTTTGTTTGCAATGTTTATTCTCATATTTTCAGGCAGTGCATTCAAGGCATCTACTTCGTCTTCATATGTGGCTTTTAGCCATGTTTCAACATAAGAATCTTTTCCTGTTCCTTGCTTTCTTCTTGCAATATATGAATAAGCAGGTGTATCAGTGCCCCAGATGATTGTTTCAGGGAATGCTTCAACAAGAGCTCTCAGTACCTTTTTGTGGTCAGAGTAATCAGCATCAAACCTGTCTTTTTCTGGCGCAGCAATAGGATGATTTTCCCTTGCGAGTTGAACCTGAATTGTTAATGCAGAAGTATCAACCCATACATGCTCCATGTTATTAGCAAGATTGAGATAATTTTTATCAAATCCAATGCAATGAGCAAGGCAGAATCTTATGTCAGGATTTTTTTCGATCACCTTAAAAACAAGTCGCGCGTGAGAAAAATTTTCTTCTTTGTGAACAGTCGTATGAATCAGCAGTGGCCAATTTCTTTCTTTTGCAATGTCAACAAATACTTTTCCTTCGTCAAGCAAGCAAAGAATACTTGATTGACATATTACAGGGGCGATTTTTATCCCGTGAATTTTGTATTTTTTTTCAAGGTTCAGGATATTTTTTACCTGTTTTTTTACCACTCTACCAGGGTCAACAGAAATGAAGGGGATAAACCTTCCTTCATATTCGGGACAAAAACTGTATACTTCCTTCAGTAAGAGAGAGTTTTCAATTTCATAGGGAACAGGTGACAGAGGTCTTTTTGCGTTTTTACATACGCCTTTTTTTAAGTAGTGTGAGTCAAAAAATAAATCAGGTGACATGGGAAATACTACATTAACATCAATCCCAAATCTTTCCTGTCTGAATGCCAGTCCTTCAATGGTCGCTGCATAAGGGTATTCCTGATTCATATACGCTTTAAGGGAAACACCAGCATGTGAATGGATATCAATAATTTTTTCTTTCAGGTTGATGTTCATTTTCATTGTTCAGGAAATTTTATCGGGATACGTCTTTCGCCTGTTTCAGTTTTGCAATCTTCAGCAACACTGCCTGAAAGAGTCAGTTCGCTATTCAATATCTGAAGGATGCTTGCTGGAACAAGTGGCGTAACAGGTCCATGCGCTGCAAGCCGTGAAATAAATCTTTGCCAGGACACATCTCCATACGAAAAACCATTCCAGAAACTTACCAGTTTAGAATTTTTCAGATCCCTCGGTCCTATTGTTGCTGCCTTTGGCGGGCATGCTGCAATATCTCCAGAACAACCAGCATCCGCAAAAAGGCTATTCTGACACAATGTGATGGGGTGAAGGTCCACAATTCTTGAGCCAAGCTGGAGATAACCTTCAATGTTATTGACATAATCAATCCCAATGTGAGGTTCAAAAAAGGCAATATGACCGCACCATCCAATTCCGCCATAGCAGATGTCAGCGCCACCGAGGTCTTCAATCAATTTGCTGTAATAACTGACATTTTTTGTGCTCGGGAAGTGTATCTGTTTTTCTGACATTCTGAGTTCAGGTTTGATGCGATTGAAGAAATCATGCCACATCCAGTATTGAAAGCCACCTTTCCAATCTTTTGGAGCCGTATTTCCGTTTTCGTCTGCGTACTCGTCCATATTGAAAGTATATACATGCTTGCAGGAAATATTTAATTGGTTAATCATTTCAGCAACAAGCGCATACTGGGGATTTGGCGCAGGAAGAATGATGACATGCTTTTTACCTTCTTCAAGGGCTTTCTTGATTCCACTTACAATGTGAAGCGCCCATGCAAAGACAAATGCTGTCTGATCTTCTATTACTCTGATTTTGAAGTTTTTATTCGGATGTTTGCAGATTTCGGTCTTTTTTATTTTTCTTACCCTTTCAATCACCTTTAGGTCTTTGAATGGCAAAAACTCGGCGGGATGAAAGTCAAAGTTTGCTGGCATAATTTTCCTCCATGTTTAGGAATTAAATGGCTATTTTAATAAAACATAATTTACTTTTTCAGTCAAAAGAGTTTTTATTTGCCTGTGAAAGGATGAGTGTTTTCACCTTTTCAGGGACATTGCCAAATCTATCCTCCATTTCTGCAAGCATTTTTTTTGCCTGTTTGATGTCTTGAATTTCTGAAATTCTTTTATATAACTCAAATCTCAATCCTGCACCAGGAATCCACTCTGAATCAATAAAACCACGCATCACTGGCTTTTTTTCTGGCTCAGTCACTTCTTCTCCGGTGTATTTTGAAGAAATTTCCTTCCAAAATCTGCAGTAGAGTTGGAATCCAACCTGATTGATGTAGCCGCTTTGTTTTTTCCCCAGTATGTCGCCGGCACCTCTTATTTGCAGGTCTCTCAAAGCAATTTTCATTCCACTACCTGGTTTGACAAGTTCTTCCAGTGCCTTTAATCTTTCTTTTACCTGACCAGCAACCTGTAAATGTTGCGGGATAAGAAAATATGCATATGCTTTTACCTTGTATCTTCCGACCCTACCCCTAAGTTGATATAGGTCTGCCAGTCCATATCGATGGGCATCATCAACAATCAGGGTATTTGCATTAGGAACATCAAGCCCATTTTCTACAATCGTTGTTGCAACAAGTATCTGAATGTTTCCATCAGCAAAATCTTCCATCACAGAAGCAAGTTCATGTTCTTTCATTCTTCCATGGGCGATTGCAATATTTGTAGCAGGAAACATCTGTTGAAGTTTATTTTTTACCCTTTCAATGTCGTAAATTTTATTATGGAGATAAAAGACCTGCCCCTGTCTTTCAAGTTCATTGAAGATTGCCATTTTTACAATGCTATCATTGTATCTGCCAATGTATGTAGCAACTGATAATCTTCCAGCAGGAGGTGTTTCAAGAAGACTGATATCCCTTAATCCAGAAAGTGAGAGATACAGTGTGCGTGGAATAGGGGTGGCTGTCAAGGTTAACACTTCAACATTTCTGAATTTTGTTTTGAGTTTTTCTTTATGAATAACGCCGAATCTCTGTTCCTCGTCTATCACAAGCAAACCAAGGTCCTTGAATATTACGTCATCCTGTAAAATTCTGTGAGTACCTATGATAATGTCAATGTTTCCTTTTGCGAGATTTTCAAGAATCCTTTTTTGTCTCGCATCTGAATACAATCGTGAAAGCATTTCAATATTGACAGGAAAACTATGCATTCTCTGTCTGAATGTTCTCAGATGTTGCTGTGCCAATACAGTTGTAGGACACAGTACTGCCACCTGTTTTCCTCCAGAAACGACCTTGAAGGCAGCACGTACAGCAAGTTCTGTTTTTCCATATCCTGAATCTCCGCAAAGAAGTCGATCCATAATTTTCCCGCTTTGAAGGTCACTCTTTATTTCTTCCATTGCCTTGAGTTGGTCAGGTGTTTCTTGGTAAGGAAAAGATTCTTCAAGCACTCTCTGTAATTCATCGTCTACAGGATATTCAATGCCTGTGCCTCGTTTTCTTTCAATATAAAGTTGATAAAGTTGTTCAGCAATATTTCTGATTCCTTCTCTCACACTATCTCTTATTCTTATCCAGTTTTTACTACCCAGTTTGCTGAGAGCTGGGTTTTCCTTTGTTCCAATGTATTTGTGGATAAAATCAATATCACTCAATGGAAGATAGAGTTTTTCTCCATCCGCAAATTCAAGTTTTATAAATTCTTCGTCCTCTGGTCCAATTTTTTCAAAGCCATCAAATTTTGCGATACCGTGTTGGTAGTGGACAACATAATCTCCTATTTTAAGCTCCTCTCTTTGGCTGACAGGCATTGCTTCCATAAATCTGCGAAGAGTTCTACCCGGCTTGGTATTGAAGATTGTGGCAGTATTAAGAAGTGTTAAATTGATACCAGGATATGTAAAGGAATGTGAAAGATAACCATCAAGAAATTGATTGTCATCTATGCACACATTATGTTCAGCAAGGATTTTTTTTAAATTTTCTCTATGTGTTTTATTTTCCTCAACGATGAATATTTTTTCATCTTTTACTGGATTCCATACAAATTGTTCCTTAATAAAACCAAACCTTGATGGGCTATCAACAGGAAACACTATGATTTTACCAATTTCTGCGTCAGCGGGTATTTCAGTCTCAAGTTGAATTGAATTGGTAAGGTACCTATTCAGAATTTCCCTATCAACAATATCCTTTTTCACTGAACGATGGGATATTTCATAAACCCTTTTATATTTTTCTTCAAACGCTCTTGCGCCAGATGAAAAAATTAGAGCATTTGTACCTGTATAGTCAAAGAGAGTGGAATGGTTTTCAACACTGATAAAACTTTCGTTTAATGAAAGAAGTTTACACGCTTCAATTCTTCCTGTTGACATTTGATTTTGTACATCAAATGTTCTAACTGATTGGACAGTGTCTGCAGAAAATACAACTCTCGTTGGTTGCTGACCAAATGGGAAAAAGTCAATAATTCCACCCCTTCTGCAAAACTCACCAGGATTTTCCACAACAGACACCTCTTCATAACCATAAGCCACCAATCGCGCAATAAGTTTTGAACGTGGTATTTCAGCGCCTGGTTTTATTTCAATAATATGAGAAAGAAAATCAGAGACAGAAGGAATTGAAACTGAAATTGCCTGAATTGAAGTAATCACAATACCTCTTTGTTTGTCGTAGATATCGGCAAGGGCTTTTACCCTTTCTATCTCTTTTGCCTGAATCGGGTGGTCAGGTGGAAGATGTACATCTCTTTCAGGAAAAAGAAATACAGAGTCAGGTAGAAACGACTGGGTATTTGCATAAAATGTTTCTGCAATTTCAGGGTCCTGGCAAATTAGCAAAAAAATTGTGTCTGGTTGAGCAAAATAAAAACTGGAAATAAGAAATGAAAGAAAGCCAGGATTTGCGCCGCAAATATGAAGTTTTTGCGGATTTTTGATTTTTTTAAAGGTATCCAGCCAGAGTTCTGAAAATTTCAGTACTTTCAGTTGATTTGAGAGAAACATTTTATTAAACAGGCGATTTCCCTTGATGTGCTTTGTAGATATAGTTTTGCATTCTTAATTGCTTCCTCGAAGAAAGTGGGACCAGAAACTATAGAGAAAATCGCTGTCAGTCCTGCCTTGCGCAGAAACTCAGTATCACCTGTTTTCTGACCGCACAACGCAATGACCGGCTTATTGTGTTTTTTTGCTGTTTCAATCACATGTAGAATTGTTTTTCCGAATTTTACCTGGCTATCAATTTTTCCTTCGCCTGTGATAATGATATCTGATTCTTTAATGTGTTTTTCAAGTTGAATCTTTTCAGCAATGTATTTTGCGCCCTCAACAAGATTTGCATTTAAAAAAGCCAACAGTCCTGCGGCAAGTCCACCAGCAGCGCCTGCTCCAGGAATCAATTCAACATCTTTTTTTAATTGTTTCTTGATAATGGTGGCATAATGATGAAGGTTTCTATCAAGCAATTCAACCATTGTTTTTGTTGCTCCCTTCTGGGGGCCAAATACCCTGCTTGCACCATGCTTTCCTATTAATGGATTGTTGACATCGCAAAGCACAGTGACTTTTGTTTTCAGTACATCCCGATTGATACCAGAAACATCTATTTTCGCAAGGTGTCCAAGGAATCCACCGCCTTCTCTTAATTCTTTTCCTGATTTCGAATAAAATTTTACTCCAAGTGCCTTTGCCATTCCCATTCCACCATCCACAGTGGCACTGCCACCCACACCAACAACAATATGTTTCACTTTCTTTTTCACCATTTCAAGAATCATCTGACCTGTTCCATAAGTTGATGTAATTAATGGATTTCTTTCATGCGCCTTCAAAAGAGGTAATCCGCTTGCAGAAGCCATTTCCATCACTCCAGTACCATCGGAAAGCAGGGCATATTCTGCTATGATTTTTCTTCCAAGAGGGTCACACACAGATACTTTATATTTTTTTCCACCAAGCCCTGATAGAAGTGCATCCACAGTTCCTTCACCGCCATCTGCCATGGGTAAACTGATAAATGTTGTGTTCCGCAAAATTTTACCCATTGCCAGCCGGATAGTATTTGCCACTTCTTTTGCACTGAGGGACCCTTTAAATGAGTCAGGGCATATCAGGATTTTCATAAGTAATATTATACATCAAATGACATAAATTACTGAACTTTGATAATTTTTTGTGAAACTTTTACAATCTCTTGACAGAGATCTCTGGGGGTTATAATTGTGAAGGATAAGATAAAATTAGCATGATTCGGTAGATATGGATTATCTTTGAAAACAGTCATTGGGAGGAGATAAATATTTACCGATAAATGCTTAAAGGGGGGACTATGCGAGTTAACCTTGTTCTCGAGCTGTTAGCACTTCATCTGTCTCTGCTTTCCATTCTCCCTGCCGGGTCAACCGAAA